>JAEEOY010000239.1 GCA_016284515.1 Kiritimatiellia bacterium
TTGGGCACAACGAAAGTTGACTCAACCGAGCGAGAGGACAACAAGTTAACCACCTGAAGTGGACTTGGACGAAGGCGGTCGGGTGACCGCAAGAGTTCTGGAAAGCGGAAGGTACCGGACAAGGGTCAAACAAGCCCGAGTCTAAAAAGAAAAGGAAAAAACAAAATGAAGAAGCTCATGATTGCTGCTGCTGTTGCGGCTATGGGTGCTGGTGCGTTCGCTGACTGCGACATCGTTGAGCCGCCGGCAGGAAACTGCGCTGAGGTCTATGATGTTGTTTTCAACCTCAAGACGACCGAGTGCAAGTGCAAGGTTCTCACCACCAAGACCTCCGGCAGTGAGTGCGGTATCACCACTCACGGTAAGATCGAGGAGTGCGTGGCGTGGCGTCAGGTTGTCACCAAGAAGGTCCAGGGCGTTATCTTCAGCTGCTTCTGCGACTGCACGGACGACGTTGCGGGTTCCGTTCTCGACGGCAATGTTTTCGCCCCGGCGATCTGGAATGGGCTGACCACTGATGCGATGGAAGGCAACCAGTACTTCTGGATTGACAAGGACAAGATTGTTCTGCCCGCTGATGACCTTCTCACGATCAAGTGGATTGCCCGCATTGGCAAGACGCTGAATCAGGTCGAGGCTGCCGGCACGTTCGGCGAGGGCATCTATGTCGCTGGTTACGGCGCTTACGACACGAAGAACGGTCGCGTCAAGAACATCACCGGCAACGCCGCTGGCGTTTGGGGTGCTGACATCGACTGCTCCGACGAGGAGGGGCAGGAGCTCTGCCCTGCGTACGATCTTTGCGATCCTACCACGGCCGTCGCCGACTTCACCAAGACGTTCGCGGCCGGCACCTGGACTGTCAAGTACAATGACTCCAAGTCCAAGGCTCTCGCCAAGAATCGCAACAGCCTTTGGGGCAAGGTCGTTCCTGCCAAGGTTGCCAGGTATGATCTCGCCACGTGGTACCAGTCGATTGCCCTCTAATATGGGTATAGTCTGAAAGTATGTAAATACTGAAGACAGGGGGGGTGGGTGTAATTGCCCACTCCCTTCTGTTTTGATAAATAGGTTGTGATTAAATGAGGAATATCGTGTACCTTTGTGCGGTTCTTGTCCTGACCGTCCTTGCCGGGTGCTGGGATGGGGCGGAACCAGCCGCTGCCACGCCCGAGGCAAGCGAAGAGGGTATCGCGAGATCGTACTCCAGTCTGGCGACAAACGATGTCTTAGTAAGCGTTGACGGAGTGGATTTGACGAAGCAGGACGCTGAACGCCGGCTTGATATGACGCTGGCGCTTGTTAGGGCAAACGGACATTTTCAAGGCAATGCCCGAGATCCGAACGTGCGCGCGATTTTTTTGCGCCGCATCGTTCCTCAGTTCATATCGGAGACCATTCTTTTGAAGGCGGCCAGAGGTGACGGAATCAAGCCTTCGCAGGATTCTGTTGATCAGGCCCGGAACGACATCGTGTCCGCTTTTGGGGACAAAGGTCTGTCGTTTGAAGAGTTTGCAAAGCGGATACCGGCACGGCAGAGGGCGGAGATTGACGAGGCCATAGTCGCCGCTGCCACAATATACGACTACATCAAGGCGAAGCTTGGTGATCGTGCGACAGTCACGGAGCATGACATCGATGAGGTTGTTGAGTTTGCTGAGGCGAAGAAGGCCGAATCCAACAAGGCCATGGTCAAGCAGCGCGAGAAGGCGAAAGAATTGTACAGGCGTCTTGTGGACGGCGAGGAGTTTACCTCGGTTGCAAAGGAGTCCTTTACGGCTGATGACGACAATTCGGATGGGACGTGGGGCGAGTTCCAGTCAGCTGCCATTGAATCTCTCTACCCCGGGATTTTGAAGTCGCTCGCGCCTCTCAAGCCGGGAGAATTCACGGAGCCTGTCGAGTTCGATGACGGGCTGTACATTATTCAGCTTGTTTCCCGCGAAGGGCATGGTGAACCGAGCGTCTTTACCTCTCAGCCGGAGACGCTCACGCTCAGGAGGATTGTCGTTGCGCTGCCTGTTATGATTGAGGTAGCGACAAGAGCGGCGATCAGGCATGATTTGCTTGCTGAGCGCATGTCCCGTTTTCAGAAAGAGGAGCTTCTGCCGTCCCTGAGCAAGAAGGCCAAAATTTCGTGGCCAAATGGTAAGATTTCATACGCAAGCAAAGTCAAACAGTCCAAACAGGAGAAGACAAAATGAAGAAAACCGTATTGTTCCTTGCGGCGATAGCAACGAGTCTTGTCGGAGTCGCAGAGCCGATTTCGGACGGGGATATTGTTCCGGGGGAATGGAATTCCAATTACCGTGCGGCCTATCAATACGCCCTGGCGAATAATATGCCGTTCGTCACCATCATATCCAAGCATCCCAACCAATGCCATTTCTGCTCGCTTTTCCATGACAAATGGACGAGCGACGAGTTTCTCGACTGGGCGCGGTCGCGCGGCATAATCATGGGAGCCTTTTACGACAATGCACCGTATGAGCATGACAAAAGCTGGTGCGACTGGGCTCGCGGGTCGTATACTGGCTATCCTTTTGTGCGCATATACTGGAAGAAGAGCGACGGCACTGTGGTTTCGGACAACTTCATGGGGCGGAACACCAATCTGGGCGATAACGACGGCGACGGCATAAAGGGTTCCCAGGAGGATTTTATTGCTCGTCTTGAGAAGAGCCTTGTCGGATGGAATTCGGCGCCGCCATATGCTGGCGGTACGTTTGCTGATGGTTCTGACGCCGAAGGAGACCGTCTGGAAGTTGAGCCGTCGACGACCAATGTGGTGCTAAATCTCGTTCGTGCTGAAAATGTTGCCAGCATCGCCGCGACAAACGTGCTTACAGTGACCTATCCGTCAAAGCTCGGTCTGCTCGGCTCCGCCCCCTCGGCAGTTGCCGCACAGGAGGGGAGCACGACGATATATTGGGAGAGAGGTGCGACTAACAAGACAATCAGCCTCCCAGTTGACACATCCAGGCTTTCCGACGGGGCGGCGATAGAACTGGTCCTTTCAGACGCGGGTGGTATCGTGCATGGGACTAGCCACATCTGGTTCGTTGACAGAAAGGCATCTGCGTCCAACCCGTACTGGATTGGAGAGAAGGAGAATCTGGGATTCGGCGAGTGGACGATGGATCTCGATGCGGCGACCAACCTTGTCGCAAAGGCTGAAGGCCAGGCGAACACGATTGTCCTCCTGTCCGGATCGCTCTGGTGCCCCGACTGCAAGAATGTCGAGGGGAACTTCCTTAGTGCCACGAACTCGGTCGGCGAGAATGCGTTTGAAAGCTGGGCTAAGTCGCACGACGTCGCCCTCGTCATGATAGACTGTCCGCGCTTCACGAATGATACTGACTACGTGCGTGCGACCTTGCTTTCCCGCAAAGACGTCGCCGGTAACGGCGTAAGCGGGCTGGGATACATGACCCGCAAGATGATCAGCGACGAGCTTGGGGCGGAGATTGTGGAGCGCAACCGTCAGCTTTGCAGTGCCAACACTGCGTTTGGCGGGTTCCATCGTCCCGAGGATGGAAATGCGTACAGGACGGGAGTGCCCTACTTCGTAATGCTTCGCAAGGACGGTTCCGTTGCCGCCCGTCTTACGCGCTGGGCGTCGAGCAGCACGACTGCAATTGACAGCGATAACTACGCGGCGTTCTATAACCGCTTCGAGGAGATGCTTGCGATCGCCGCCGAGTCCGGGGACCATTCGGATGCAGACGAGGTGGAAAACGGATACCCCGGTCCTGGGGCTAAGATGTTTGCCGCTAACGGCGGCACCGTGGTCGGCGAGCTCAGCCACGCCGATTTCCGCGATGTGTTCAAGCTTGACGGCGTTGGAGGGAATGCGCTGCAGAAAGTAGTCGTAATCGGCGACTCTTCCGCGTCGGTAAGCGTCTCCTTCCTTTCGACAAACTCACTCGGGGTTGCCGAGACCGTTGGCGAGGTGGTGACCGGAAAGCTGTCGGACGGCATTTCGCTGGAGCGCACATTCACCGAGGCGCGCGACTATTTTGTGCTGGTGACGGGCTCTTCCATCACCGCCGCCGACTGGGCGATCGAGAATCCTGCGGCCGACAACTTTGTGCGGTATTCGCTTTCCGGCGATGTCATACTGGTTCCGCAGGAGGTGAAGGCATCGGCCCGTGCGCCTGAGGGGAGCAGCGAAGTCGTGATGCGCCTTGAAAAGGGCACTCTCTACCGCATAGACGGTCTTAATGCCGGCGCAGTCTCTGATTCGCTCTCCGTCACGAACGGCGTGTTCTACAGGGCGCTTGTGTCCGGTGACAGGGAGCTGGCGACGGCGGCGGCAGGCGGCGAAGTGGAATACCAAATATGGAATCCCGGTTCGGTCGGGTTTTCCGCCGCCGCGAAGAGCGTGAAGGAGTCTGCAGGCACTGTCGAGGTGCAGCTGGCGCGCACGGGCGGAACCTCTGGAGACGTGACGGTTACCGTGTCGCTCAACGAGGTTAAGACGGATCTTGAGGATTCCGACGGCGTTAGGCGCTACGAACCGTTTGAGCCGGTGTCGGTGACCTGGGCCGACGGCGTTAGCTTTGCAACGAACGTCTATGTCAGCCTTATTGACGATGCTCGCTATGACGGGCCTGGTGTGATTGTGCTAGATTTGGTAGTGACCAAGGACGAGAATGGCGACACCGTTGTGACGAACGGGGTGTTCGAACTGAGTGTGTCCGAAGACGACAAGGCGGCGCCTGGCGTCGTCACATTCGTCGAGTCCGGCACTGTCTACTGCAAGGAGTCCGCCGGTGCGACGCTGCATGCAGTCCGCCAGGCTGCAAGCGACGGCGTCGTCTCCGTGACGGTGAGCAGCAGCGCTGGTTCGCTGTCTTCCGGCGTGCTCGAGTGGGGAAACCATGTGTCGGCGCCGAATGCCGTGACCCTGTCCGGCCTTGCCGCCGGCAAGACGGCGACGCTGTCGCTTGCGGCTGGCGAGGGCGGAGTACGTGTGCCAAGCACGGGACGCTCTGTCAAGGTGACGGCAGTAGCCGACAACGCGCCCGAGTTCGACGATGCGGCATCCACGTTCAGTCTTGTCCGCAATGTCGCGACATCCAACCTTGTTGAGGTGAACACGCAGACGTTTGAGGACGGAAGCGTTCTCTCGTTCACGAAGAAGTCCGGCACGCTTCCCGCTGGACTCAAGGCGGCCTGGAACGGTGCGTCCGCGTTGGTCATTTCCGGCGTGCCGACTAAGCCCGGCAGCTATACGGCAGTCTACCAGGTGACGGCTAAGACAAACGGAACATCCATTCCGGGGCTTGTTACCACGCTCACCTTCGACATCGTGGACGCGACTGCGCCAGGTGTGGACGGGGGCGCTCCTCTGAACGGTTCTGTCGCAAAGTCGCGCACGTTCAGGGATGTAATGATCATCGATTCCGCGGCAAAACAGCTAAAGGGCCTTCTGGAAGTGACGGTTCCAGCAAATGGCAGGGCGAGTGCGAAGTATGTCTGTGCCGATGGGACGATAAGGATGTCCTCTGGTTGCTGGTCTGGCATTGATCTGGCGACGGGAGACCTTTCTGCTGTGCTTACGGGCACGACGAAAGCGGCATCGGGTTGGTCCCTGGCCTTGACGGCCAAGGTCGGCGGCGCCGTTGAGTTCGCGCTTTCCGGCCCCGACGGTCTTGTCGGCAACGCCACTGTTGACGGTGAAATCTGGTCGGCTGACCATACTGCGGAATCCTACAAGGGATTCTACACGGTGACGCTTCCGATAGCCTCTATGACGGCCGAGTCCGAAGACCTCGCCCCGTCCGGAAACGGATACATTACAATTGACATACAGGGGAAGAGCGCTCTTAGCACGGGAAGGGTCAAGTGGGCGGGAATGCTTCCGAACGGCACTGCTATTTCCGGATCCACGACCCTCACCGAAGGCGTCAAGGCTGCTTCGCTGCCCATCTTCATAACGTCATCGAAGGACACAATCTCGGGCGTTGCGGCCATCAGCCCGAACGCGGACAAGCTCCGCACGGAGTATGCGCAATACCTTGCCGTGAACGGATCTGCCGAAGTGCCCTTGCTGTCGTGGAGCCATATGGAGCCAGATGGGTCGGAGGCGTCGTTCGATGCGGCGATGGAGGTGTACGGGGCGCTCTACTCCGAGTCTGACGACCTTGAGTCCTGCTGCGACGAGTTCTTCAACGGCACAACGAATATGTATCTCGTCGTCGAGGCGACGGATGCCTATTCCGTGGTGTCCGTCAGCTCCGACAGTATCGCGCTGAACAAGGCGGAAAACGGACTGGCTGCCACATTGAAGTTCAGTCGCAAGACCGGCCTCGTAAACGGCACCTTAAAGCTGGGTGGACGTTCAGTCGCATGGAACGGGGTCGTCCTCATCGGAATAGGGGGGTGCAACGCCTGCTCGGCCGGCGCAGTAGACAAGAGCTTCCCGCTTGTAAGCGGCGTGATGCACTATTCGGAGGCAATGCCATACGAAACGCAGAACGCTGCAGGCAAGATTGTCTCGAGACGTGTCACGTTAAAACACGGGTCGAAGGTGAAAATCGACGCTGTGCGTGAGTTCGAGGATTGACAGTGCAAGACTAACGACAAGGAGGATATAGATGAATAAGTTTGTAATGGTTTTCCTGGCTGCGGCTTCCGCCGCCGCTGCTCACGCCGCCGCAAAGACCGGCAGCATCGATTCCGCGGCGGCGAGTCTTGGCGTTGGCAAGTCCATCACTGTGAAGCTGGTGCCCGAGTATGAGCCGGATGAAAAGACCTACGACGAGGATTCGGGCGTATATTTCCTCAAGACCACTCTGACGAAGGGTTACGCATACACTCTTGCATACACTGGTGCATCGGCCGATGATGTCGATGTCTACGGATATCCGCGAGAGACTACCGAAGCGGAGGATGAAAAAGACATCTATTCTCCCTCCGCCTCGTTTTCCGACGACGGGGACTACAATGGCATATACGTCCAGTACCTCCAGTCGGACGAGTGGGATTCGGAAGACCCTTCGACGTGGCTCTATTACATCGAGATACGCGGCGACGTCGGGGCCTCTGTAACGGTGTCGCTTCAGTCCGGAATCATAAGATACGCCGAGCCGGGCAGCATCGACAACCCTACGAAGCTTACTTTCAGCGAAAAGAGCACTTCCGACAGCTACACCTTTGTCGATGGAGAGTATTACTTCACTGCGTCGCTGAAGGCAGGGCGCTTCTACCGCATGCGCACGACGGGTGGCACGGCAGCGGCTCCTGTGTTTCTTGAACCCAGTACCGAGGACGCGGAGTTTGAATTGGTTCAGGATGCAGAGCACGCGAGCGACACCAACAACACATCGTTCATAATTGCGCCTGCTGAGAACGCGACGTTCCTGTTTGTCGCAAGCGGGACTTCCTCGTCGTTCGGCCTTGTGTGGCAGGCCATCCCCACCCGCAGCATCGCAGCGCATCCATTCGTGGCGCTGGAGGATGCCAACGGCTACAGTGCCAGTTTTACCCCTGGGCGGATAAACAGCTCCTATTCCTATGCCGACAACATCATAGACGAACATCTTTGCCGGATTTCGGTTGCGGCAGGTGAACGATGGGTGTTCTCGACTGAAAGAGCCACGGCAGAGTCCGAGATGAGGCTGTATGACTCAAAGGGCGAGATACTTGCGGTCAACGCCACTATGGGAAATGGCAGCTATGACACTCGCATTGGATATGAATTCTCCAAGTCGGGAGTCTATTATGTCGGCGTCTGTGAACCGACTCTCGGCGTGGCCGACGAGCCGACGGGCTCCGAGATAGACCTCACGGCCGTTAAGGTCGTTGCATCCGATGCCGACCCCGACGAATGGGATGCGAGAGACGATGTTCCGGCGGGCGCGACCCCGCTCGCACCATTGCCCGCAGATGATACTATCAATCCGATCACAACCGGAGGTTCGAGCGGTCCTCATAGGCTTGGCGTAACGGATTGGGCCGACTGTTTCCAGATCGGCGCGCGCAAGGGGCTGACTTATGTTTTGACGGCAGAGCTTTCAGGGGCCGAGACCACGGACTTGACTCTTGAGGCAGAGGTGTTTACGCTGAACGGCAGCACCGAGAGCAAGGTCTCCTTCTCAGGAGGAATCGATCCAACCGACGATGACTATCTGACGTTCGTGGCATCGGCCAGCAAGACCTACTACGTTCGCGTCAAGGTGGCGCAAGGCAACGGTCTGGACTATCCGGACTACACTGTCTATGTCACGGCGTACGATCCCAAGGGCTCTGAACTTGGATTACTGCAGGTGTTCACCAAGGGCGTCAACGCCACCTGGTCGATTGGATCAGAATCAGTAAAGTACGATAGCGGCGTTTCGGTCCTGATGCCAGCCGGCAGCCATACGGTCAAGTTTGCCAGCGTAAATGGCTTCACTACGCCGCCCAACGCGACGGTGTCCGTCACTCCGGGCGGGGTTCCGACGGTTGTCACGGGAGTCTATTCCGACAAGTTTGACCCCGGCGACAACACCGACAAGGGCGCGATCGCATGGTCCATCAAGAACAAGACCTCGTCATTGGCGCGCACGCTCTGGGCCGAGGATACCGCAGACCATTTCTCGTTCACGGCTGCGGGCGGCGAATATTACTCGATCAAGCTCGAAGATGTCACAGGGGACGCAGTGTTCTCGATAACGAATGCGGAACTCGGAGTCGTCGTCGAGGGAGTGACGGAAATCAGCAAGATGGCGTTGCCGAAGACAAAGGCAAAGTATATCATTGTTGTGACGCACGGCGGTGAAGAGCCAAAGGATGGCTCGTATACAATCTCTGGATACCTCGCTTCGGTCGGGGACATCATGTTTGACAAGTCCCAGATATCGGCAAAAGAAAACGCAGACACGGTTAAGCTGACAGTGAAACGCGGTGGAAAGGACGGCGTTGTGCGAGTCAGATACGGAACGGTGGCGGGAACGGCGATGCCCGGTGTCGATTATGTGGCGCAGAACGGCGTCCTCGAATGGGCGGACGGCGACAACAAGTCGAAGCAGATAGCAATTAAGCTCATTCCCGATCTCGTGCCGGAGTACGACGGGGCAAAGGTGTTCAGCGTGAGGCTCGAGGGCATCGATGCGGCCGACATTGAATCTGATGAGTATCCCGCTCAGATTGCAGGCGTAAACCCTGCGACAATAACGCTGACTGAGGTCTCGAAGGCCGGTACACAGCCCGAGGATGCCTATGCCAAGACATATGTAAAGCCCGCGACCGTGAAGACGGAGTCGGTTCCGCTCTACACAGGGACGTTCGCAGGCCTTCTCCAGGAGGAAGGCGGCGGACTGACAAACGGCTTCCCGAAGCTTGCGTATGTCACGCTGACGGCCTCGGTTAAGGACGCGCTCTCAGCAAAGGTCTCTCTTGCCGGCAAGACGTACAGCTTCTCTGCCAAGGCGTGGGACGAAAAGGACGAGAGCTTCGGATGCTACAAGTTGTTCGAACAGGTGCAGAAAGTCGCCGGGGTTGCATATACGAATACCCTTGCCGTCTCACTGAGCGGAGGTACATCTTACGCGGAGGGCGACTGGGCGTTTGCTGGCGGCACAGCCGAACTAGTCATGAATGTACCCGACTCCGACAACAAGGGTGTTCAGGAGCTTGTTTCGTACACCGGCGAACTGTATCGCGACAACTCGAAGATACAGGAATTCCTGAACGTCGTGACAAACTATGCCGGATACTATACGGTTGCGCTTGTCCCTGACGGCGTCAATGTCGGCGATGACGTGCCCGCCGGCAACGGATTCGTCACTCTTACAATTGACGCCAAGGGCAAGGTCAAGGTCGCAGGACAGCTTTCGGACGGCAAGACGAAACCGTCGGTGTCGGCGATGGCGGCGATTGAAGGCGACAATCTTGTTGTCCCGGTCTATTTTGGAAAGAAGCCCATGTGCTTCGGCGGTGTTGTCAGAATCGCCCTTCGTGATGAAGAAGTCGGCGTCAAGTCCGCCTTCGTCGATTCGTCGAGCCTGCTGGCTTGGTACAACGACGATGCATCGCAGACCTACTATGGCGAGGAAGGCTGGGGAATCGGCCTTGTCCCTGTCGGTGGTTGGTATGACAAAGTCGTCAATCTTCAGGCTTACTACAAAGCCTCTTCATTGCAGGTCATGGCACCTGGCGTGGATGAACTCCCAGAGGAAGCGCTGGCTTCTGGGTATGAATGGGTGATGGATAATGGCTCGGAAGCCAATGAAACATCGGTTTCGGTTGTTGGCGACAAGTTCGATACGGCCAAGCAGATGCTCGTCAAGGACTCTGTCTCAAAACTGTATGATTTCAGTGCGAGCACGAATGCGGCCAATGTCAAGGTGAGTCTCAACAGAGCCACTGGCCTTGTGACCGGAAGCTTCGTGGTGTGGTCCTTCAACGGGAAGACGCAGAAGAATACAAGCATCAAGCATCAGGGTGTCCTCCTCTTCAATCGAGACGAGACCGCTCAGGTCGATCCCGAGATCGCGTCCTTTGGCTACTTCACCATCCCGAACATCAAGCTGTCAAGCTACAACGAGGCTACGAAGCGGACCTCTACGCGCAATTGGAGTTTCTCGGCCCCGTTCAACCTCCTCGCCGTCGACCAGGGCGAGCCTGACTGGTGGGCGGACGACTGGGGCGAGCAGCCCGCCGAGTGACGCGCATGGAATAATCGATGCAGCGAAACTGCGCCGCGCCTAAAGCGCGGCGCAGTTTTTCTAGTGTCGGGCAGCGCGCATTTGCGTCGACAGTTTAACACGGGCGCCCCGATTTTTGGTAAAATATACGGATTAACAAAAGCTAAGAAAGAAAAACAAATGAGCGAAAACAAGAAATACGTGTACTTCTTCGGTGCAGGGATGACCGAAGGAAACGCAAACATGCGCGAACTCCTGGGCGGCAAGGGCGCGAACCTCGCCGAGATGGCCGGTCTCGGCCTTCCTGTTCCGCAGGGCTTCACCATCTCTACCGAGGCCTGCACGCGCTACTACGATGACGGCAAGAAGATCGGCGACGACATCATGGCGCAGGTCATGGAGTACATCGACAAGCTCGAGAAGTCGGCAGGCAAGAAGTTCGGCGACGCGAAGAATCCGCTTCTCGTCTCCGTGCGCTCCGGCGCGCGCGCCTCGATGCCCGGCATGATGGACACGATCCTGAACCTCGGCCTCAACGAGACGGTCGTCGAGTCGCTCGCCGAGCAGACGAAGAATCCGCGCTGGGCGTGGGACTGCTACCGCCGCTTCATCCAGATGTTCTCCGACGTCGTCATGGAGGTCGGCAAGAAGTACTTCGAGAAGCTGATCGACGACATGAAGGCCAAGAAGGGCGTCAAGCTCGACGTCGAGCTCACGGCGGACGACCTCAAGGAGCTCGCCGGGCAGTTCAAGGCCGAGTACAAGGGCAAGATCGGCAAGGACTTCCCCTCCGACGCGAAGGAGCAGCTCGTCGAGGCGATCAAGGCGGTGTTCCGCAGCTGGGACAACCCGCGCGCGAACGTCTACCGCCGCGACAACGACATCCCCTACAGCTGGGGCACGGCCGTTAACGTCCAGATGATGGCGTTCGGCAACCTCAACGACGAGTCCGGCACGGGCGTCGCGTTCACGCGCGACCCTGCGACGGGCGAGAAGAAGCTCATGGGCGAGTTCCTGATGAACGCCCAGGGCGAGGACGTCGTGGCTGGCGTTCGCACCCCGATGCCCATCGCGAAGATGGCCGAGGTCATGCCCGAGGTTTTCGAGCAGTTCCAGAAGATCTGCCAGACGCTCGAGGGCCACTACCGCGACATGCAGGACATGGAGTTCACGATCGAGAACAAGAAGCTCTTCATGCTCCAGACGCGCAACGGCAAGCGCACCGCCAAGGCGGCGCTCAAGATCGCGTGCGACCTCGTGGACGAGGGAATGCGCACCGAGGAGGAGGCCGTCCTCATGATCGAGCCCCGCAACCTCGACACGCTCCTCCACCCGCAGTTCGACGCCGCCTCGCTCAAGCGCGGCAAGGTGATGGGCCGCGGCCTTCCCGCCTCCCCGGGCGCGGCGTGCGGCAAGATCGTCTTCTCGGCGGACGACGCCAAGGCGTGGAAGAAGCGCGGCGAGAAGGTCGTGCTCGTGCGCCTCGAGACCTCCCCGGAGGACATCGAGGGAATGAAGTCCGCGCAGGGCATCCTCACTGTCCGCGGCGGAATGACCTCCCACGCGGCGGTCGTCGCGCGCGGCATGGGAACGTGCTGCGTCTCCGGCTGCCAGGAGATCGCGATGGACGAGGAGAACAAGAAGTTCACGCTCAACGGCAAGACGTTCCGCGAGGGCGACTGGCTCTCCATCGACGGCTCGACCGGCAACATCTACGACGGCGTCATCACGACGGTCGACGCGACGATCGCGGGCGAGTTCGGACGCATCATGGCGTGGGCCGACAAGTTCCGCCGCCTCAAGGTGCGCACGAACGCCGACACGCCGCGCGACGCCAAGAAGGCGCGCGAGCTCGGCGCGGAGGGCATCGGACTCTGCCGCACGGAGCACATGTTCTTCGAGGCCGACCGCATCGCGGCGTTCCGCGAGATGATCTGCTCCGACACGGAGGAGGAGCGCCGCCAGGCCCTCGCGAAGATCCTCCCGTACCAGCAGGACGACTTCGAGCAGCTCTACGAGGCGCTCGAGGGCAATCCGGTCACGATCCGCTTCCTCGACCCGCCGCTGCACGAGTTCGTGCCGCACAGCGAGGACGAGATCGCGCTTCTCGCGAAGACGCAGAACAAGCCCGTCTCCCGCATCAAGGAGATCATCGACTCGCTCCACGAGTTCAACCCGATGATGGGCCACCGCGGCTGCCGTCTCGCCGTCACGTATCCGGAGATCGCGCGCATGCAGACGCGCGCCGTCATCCGCGCGGCGATCAACGTCCAGAAGCGCCACCCCGACTGGAAGGTGAAGCCCGAGATCATGATCCCGCTCACGGGCGAGGTCAAGGAGCTCAAGTTCGTGAAGGACATCGTCGTCGAGTCCGCGAACCTCGAGATCGAGAGTTCCGGCGTCAAGCTCGACTACGAGGTCGGCACGATGATCGAGATCCCGCGCGCCGCCCTCACGGCCGGCGACATGGCGAAGGAGGCCGAGTTCTTCTGCTTCGGCACGAACGACCTCACGCAGATGACCTACGGCTTCTCGCGCGACGACTCCGGCAAGTTCCTCAACGCCTACTACGAGGCGAAGATCTTCGAGAACGACCCGTTCGCGAAGCTCGACCAGACCGGCGTCGGCAAGCTCATGCAGATGGCCGTCGCGGACGGCAAGGCGACGCGTCCGTCGCTCCACTGCGGCATCTGCGGCGAGCACGGCGGAGATCCGTCGTCCGTCGAGTTCTGCCACAAGATCGGACTCGACTACGTCTCCTGCTCGCCGTACCGCGTGCCGATCGCGCGCCTCGCGGCCGCGCAGGCCGCCCTGCGCAAGTAATCCGCGCATAGGCAACGCGAAAAGGCCGGCACGTCACTGACGCGCCGGCCTTTCCATTTCTGTGGCCTTTTCATATCTGCCGCGCGCAAGCACCAGACACGTAAACTCCCGCCCCGAAAAGGCGGGAGTTTTGCTATAATATTCTTGTCCTCTTGCGGCGGGTGCTGCGCGGGGAACAGCCGATGCGGGGGAGAAATCCCGATAAGGCGATAAGATTTTTGCGCTGCGGTCTACGACTGGTGGATACGACGCGCAAGCGATGTTGGAATCTAGAAAGGGGGAAATAAAATGAGCATAATGATCGATCTTCCTCCTGCCATGGCGCAGGAGGCGCAGGGCTACGCGGAGCTTCGCGGAACAACGCTTGAACGGATTCTCTTTGACTATCTCAAGTCGGAACTTGAAAGGTCGCGCGATGCCGATGACGTCTATTCCTACTTGATGGGACAGAGCGGATGGTTGCCAGACGATTATGTGTTTGATCGTGAGGAGGCGAACAGCCGATGAGCCGAACGTTCCTCGACACTAATGTTTTTTTGTATGCGTTTCTCAACCAAGACGTAGGTAAGAAATCCGTGGCGGCGGAAATTATCTCCGATGCCGTGAGGCACGGGTGCGGATTTGTTTCATTGCAGGTCGTAAACGAGTTCTGCAACGTCATGGTCAAGAAATCCGGCAAGACGCTTGCAGAGCTGCTTGATGCAACGCGCCTGTTCGGACGATTACGCATGGTGGACGGCTCCCTTCGGTTGGCGCAACGCGCACTTGAAATCAAGAGTCTTTACGGAGTCCAGTTCTATGACTCCCTCATGCTTTCGGCGGCGGAATCGGCCGGCTGCGACGAGATTCTCACCGAAGACCTGAACGATGGGCAGATGTACGGCAGCGTCAAGGCTGTCAATCCATTCAAGGGACTTTAGTGAGCTAAGCGCCTTGTCCGTATAAGCATAGTTGAAACTCCCGCCCCGAAAAGGCGGGAGTTTTGCTATAATATTCTTGTCCTTGCGTGGCGGGTGCCGCGCGGGGAACAGCCGATGCGGGGGAGAAATCCCGATAAGGCGATAAGATTTTTGCGCTGACACGCAAACGACGTTCGAAGAGAAACTTGGCGGTTTCAAGAATACGAGCGAAGTTTGATGAGGTCACGCAGGCGGTTTATTCCGTCTTGCGTGTCCTTGTCTTCTCCTTCGTATTCGGGCACGCCAAGGCCTCTCTTCGTGGGAGATAGACGAGGCACGCATTTTTGTTTGCCTTTTCCTCTCAAGTCCGCCGCGCCGACGCGCGCAACGGTAGGGCGCGGACTCCAGCCGCGCCGCAACGGTAGGGACGGCGTTCCATCGCCGTCCGCTACAGGGAGAGGAAAAGGACGGCTGATGACGACATTCATCGACTTGCTGGATAGGTACCGCGCCTCTTCGCTTTCGGAAGCGGAGAAGGGCACGAAGTTCGAGGAGCTGATGCGCTCCTATCTTCTTGCGTTGCCGAAGTACCGCGGGCTTGTCTCCAAGGTCTGGCTATGGGGCGACTTCCCGTTCCGGAAGGACTTCGGGTCCGGACATGACCTCGGCATCGACCTTGTGGCACTTACCTCGACAGGCGAATACTGGGCGGTCCAGTGCAAATGCTACCGCGAAGACGCCTACATAACCAAGGAAGCCGTCGACACATTCCTCTCCACCTCCGGCAAGCGCTTCAGCGACGACACGCTGGAGCCCAGGCGATTCTCGCGCCGACTCTGGATCGCGACGACGGACCGGTGGTCGGAGAACGCGGAGACGTCGCTTGTCAACCAGGTGCCGCCCGTGATGAGGATAGGACTTGCCGACCTCGTCTCGTCGCCTGTGGACTGGGCGGCCGTAGAGGGAAGAGCACATGCGGGTAGGGCGGGCGCGCCGCGCACGCCGCCCCTCCCTCCACGTTCCCCCTACGAACACCAGCTCGATGCAATTGCCGCCGCACACGCCCATTTCGCCGCGCACGACCGCGGCAAGCTGATCATGGCCTGCGGCACCGGAAAGACGTATACATCGCTCAAGATTGCGGAGAAAGAAGTGAAGCCCACCGGACTCGTCCTGTTCCTCGTCCCGTCGATCGCGCTCCTCGGACAGACTCTGAACGAATGGACCGCCAATGCCGAAAAGCCGATCCGTCCGATGTGCGTCTGCTCGGACGCGGACGTCTCGAAGAAGCAGAAGGCGTCCGACGACGGAGGCTTCACCGTCGAGGAGCTTGCCTTCCCCGCGTCCACGGACGTCGACTCGATCGTGCGCCAGTTTCGCGAACTCGATCTCCTCGCGAAGACGAACGGCGGCTTCCGCGTCGTGTTCTCCACCTACCAGTCGCTTCCGCAGGTCATCGCAGCACAGCGCGCGCTCAATGCGGAAAAGGCTCATCAGGCCGACTTCGACCTCGTTATCTGCGACGAAGCGCACCGCACGACGGGCGCGGCTGCAAAGGACGCGAAACAGTCCGCCTTCATCCTCGTGCATTCCAACTCCAACCTTGCCGCGAAGAAGCGCCTCTACATGACCGCCACGCCGCGTATCTACAACGAGAACGCGAAGGACGAGGCGAAGTCGAAGGACGTCGACGTCTATCTCTGCTCTATGGACGACGAGTCCATTTACGGCGAGGAGTTCTACCGCATCGGATTCGGCAAGGCCGTCGAGAAGGGACTGCTCTCCGACTACAAGGTCCTCGTGCTGGCCGTTCCGGACATCCCGAAGGAACTTAAGGCCGCTGTCACGGCATCCAACGGCGAAATCAGGATGGACGACGCGGCGAAGCTCGTCGGATGCGTCAACGCGCTTTCCAAGCAGCTTGTGAAGGACTCGGAGACGGTGCGCAAGGAGGATCCGTCGCTCATGCACAAGGCCGTCGCGTTCTGCTCGAACATCAACGCCTCGAAGCAGATCGTCTCCAGCTTCAACGCACTGCGCGACAAATACTACGAATCGCTTTCCCCTGCGGAACGCGCGCGGCTCGTCGCGATAGAGGCCGACCACGTTGACGGATCGATGGGCGCGGCGAAGCGCCAGCAGAAGCTCGCATGGCTCGACGGAGTTGGCCCAGACACGAACGCCTGCCACATACTCTCCAACGTGCGCTGCCTTTCGGAAGGCGTCGACGTTCCCTCGCTCGACGCGGTGATGTTCCTTTCCGCGCGCAACAGCCAGGTGGACGTCGTGCAGTCCGTCGGACGCGTCATGCGCAAGGCTCCTGGCAAAAAGTACGGCTACGTCATCATCCCCGTCGTCATCCCGCCGGACATGTCGCCCGAGGACGCGCTCGACAACTCCGACGTCTACAACGTAGTCTGGACGGTCCTCAACGCGCTCCGCGCGCACGACGACCACTTCGACGCGGAGATAAACAAGATCGACCTCAACAAGGGCCGCTCCGGCAAAATCCTCGTCGACGTCATCGGCAAGGGCGACGGATCGGGCGACGACGGTAGGGCGGGCGCGCCGCGCACGCCGCATTCCACCCAGGACGAATTCGACTTCGAGGCGAAGATATACGCCAAGATGGTCAAGAAGGTCGGCACGCGCCGCTACTGGTCGCTCTGGGCGGAGGAGGTCGCGAAGATCGCCGCGCGCCATTCGTCGCGTCTGAGGAAGGTGATCTCCACCCCGGGCGCGAAGCGCGACGAGTTCGTGAAGTTCGTCGCCGCGCTGAGGGAAAACCTGAATCCCGCCGTCTCCGAGGAGGAGGCTGCTGACATGCTCGTGCAGCATGCGCTCACGAAGCCCGTGTTTGACGCGGTTTTCGACGGATACGACTTCGCAGCGTCCAACGTCGTCTCGAAGGCCATGCAGACGATGGTCGACCTCCTGCACGAGGAGGTTCCGGAGAAGGAGATGAAGGCGATGGAGGAGTTCTACAAGTCCGTCGCAGAGCGCGCCGAGGGAATCGACAACGCCGAGGGCAAGCAGCGTGTCATCTACGAGCTGTACGACAAGTTCTTTCGCACGGCCTTCCCGAAGATGTCCGAACAGCTCGGCATCGTCTACACGCCCGTCGAGGGCGTGGACTTCATCATCAATTCCGTCGAGGACGTACTTGAGAAGGAGTTCGGGCAGACGCTCTCAGACAAGGACGTCCACGTGATCGATCCGTTCACCGGCACGGGCACGTTCATGACGCGGCTTCTGCAGTCCGGACACATCAAGCCGAAGGACCTGGAGCGCAAGTACACCGAGGAGCTTCACGCCAACGAGATCGTTCTTCTCGCCTACTACATCGCCTCCGTCAACATCGAGTCGGTGTATCACGATTTAGCCGATAGTTCGGGATTGCTTTCGCTGCGGGGAGATTCGGAGTCTCGGAGTTCTGGAAAAAATTCTAACAATCTCCCAAACTCCAAAACTCCCAGTAGCGAAAGCAACTATCAGCCTTTCGAGGGAATATGCCTCACCGACACGTTCGAGCTCTACGAGAAGGACGGCGTGTTCGAGACGAAGGACTTCCAGCAGAACTCCAACCGCGTCAGCCGCCAGCGCAGATCGCCCATCCGCATCGTCATCGGCAATCCGCCGTATTCTATCGGGCAGAAGAGCGCAAACGATAATGCGCAGAACCAGTCGTACCCGAAACTTGAGTCGGCGATTGCGCGGACATATGCGGCTAAGTCCAGTAGCGCAAATCAAAGAGGTCTCTACGACAGCTACATAAAGGCGTTCCGCTGGGCGACGGACAGACTTGAAGGCGGCAAGGGAATTGTCGCGTTCATCTCCAACGCCGGATGGCTC
>JAEEOY010000240.1 GCA_016284515.1 Kiritimatiellia bacterium
CGGTCGGGTCGCCCCTTCCGCCCCCTGTCTTCCTATCTGACTGTCGATTTCTAGTCAGAGTGAACTCCTTTCATTTCACTAGTTGTATCGTGCTTTGCTTGGCGCACCATGATGTTTTCCTCTCTTTCAGAACCTCTGCACCGGACTACCGGGTATTCTGCTGGGGACAGTCCCTAGAAGAATCCTCCTCTTTTGAAGACTTTTCTTCTTTTTGCGAATGTGTAGGATTCGATTTAACTCCCACTGTTATGTTGCGGAGCGTAAGTTCGCCGGGAACGCCGTTTTCGACAGGCGCTATGTCGAGCCAGCCAAACGGACATCTTACATTGTCCCAGGAATCGATGTGGATGTTCTCGAAGACAACGCCCTTAGTTTCGGCAAGACCGCAGGTGTGGCTGTACCGCACGCCGTGACGGCATCCGAAGGCGCGCGAATCGCGAAAGACGACGTCGTGCTGCGGCTGCACCACGCCGTCGCCGACCTTGAATGCGGCACAGCGCGTCCACGCTAGGCATCTGGAAAACACGACGCGCTTGAGCGGAAGCGGACCGCCGTGCCACTTCGCCGCGACCTGTCCGCGGTGTCCTGACCACGTCTTGGTCGAAAACGAGTCGTCGCGCGACACGCCAAGACAGTTCTCCACGACGACATCCGTGCATTCGCAGATGTCAAACGCGTCGTTCTCGCGCAGGTCGTCGACATCGTTCAGCACCGCGACGTCTCGGATACTTATATTGCGCGAACGAACAGGTGTGACGGTCCAGAAGTTCCCGTCGACAATCGTTACACCTTCCATGACGAATCCGTCGCACGCGTGCGGCACTACGGACGATGCAAGCATCCCGCGCGCGAACATACTCGTCCCGCCGGCGTCTATTACGCCACTGCCGCGTATGGCGACGTTCGTGGCACCCGGTTCGGTCGTAACGAGCCATGTGAGCGGGCGCTCGAGCGAGTCCTTGCGTCCGCAGACAGGAAATCCCTCCGACGCGGCGTCAGCCTTCAGCACCGCGCCGTCCTCGAGGAACAGCTCCTCCCCGGACTTGAGGACGAGGGGCTTCGAAAGAACGGTCACCCTCTTCGGAATCACTATCGTGCGCGAGTTTCCCTTCCGAGGCGAATATGCCGCGCGAGGACGCGTCACGACGATCTTGACGCGTCCGTCTTCGCCCTTTGAGATCGAATGCCCAGCTGACGCGCCGTCCTTGAGATCTAGCCGCCAGTCGTATTTGAATCTACGATCCCATCCATCGGCGTCACAGTCCGCAATCGCGCCAAAGCAGTGTAGCGCTGTTCCAGCAACAGACAGAATTCGCAGCAATGTTCTCTTGCGGACCATAAACAAGCTACCTAAACTACTGAAGCACCTGGATATAGTCGATGTGGAACGCATCACCGAGACCTTCGATGCGAATCGTGTTGCCCGCGCCGCGCTTCAAACCATCTACCGGAACATCGATCGTCATGTACGTCGGCCAGCCACGGGTCGCGGGAAGAGTCACAATAACTGTCTTTCCTCCGTTGACCGAAACGCCGACCTTCGCGTCGAACGGCGTCGCATAGGATACGCGCATCGTCGCCGCGCCGGCCTTCTGCGACTCGACCTTCGCGAAGTCGACGCACGTCCCCTTCGCGCCAAGCCCCCAGAGCGCCTTCGCGCCGGACGCGCGGACCTCGTACTCCGGCTTCACGCCTTCGCCCGCAAACATCGCCTTTTCCGCCTCGTAAACCGCAACTCCCACGACGCGGTTCGTTATCGCGGGAGAGGGACTATCCCCGCGCATGTCGTAGCCTTCGACAAGCCCCTCCGTCGCGGGCAGGCGCACAGTCCTCGTTCCGCGCGTCACGCCGCTTTCATTGTAGCTGTCGACTGTCGCGTAGTAGTCGACGCCACGGATGAGAGTATTGACGACGACGCTTTCAGAGCCCATCACCTGGTAGTGCGTGTACAGCTTGTCCGGCGCGATGCCGTAGCGTACGATATACCCCTGCGCGCCTTTCGCCTTCGGCCACGCGAGAGCGGCGGCGCGGTTGTTGCCAGCGCGGCGTTCCGCGAAGACGCGCGACATGTCCACAGCCTCGGGCGCAGCGCCGCCGCCTTCGCCGAAGACGCGCAGTCCATTGATCGCAAAGCGCGACCCCGCCGGCGAATCGCCCCTGTTCGTGACGCGCACGAAACGCGCGCCGACGCGCTTCGCGAACTCGACATACTCGTGCTGCCTGAGCGACTTCGCGTTAGAGCGGTCAAACGCCTTGAACCAGTCCTTTCCGTTCTGCGAGAACTCGACGAGATAGCGGTACGCCCAGCCCTCGCCGCGTCCGCCGGCCGTCGCGTCAATCGACGTGAAGTTAACCTGGACGGACCAGATGCCGTACACCTTGCCGAGGTCGACGGCGAGCCATTCACCAGCCTTGCCGCTCGCAGCGGTCCAACACGTTCCCAGGTCCTCGTCTAACGCGAGGGAGGCCGTGCCGGAGTTTGAGGACGCAACGGCGCGCTTGTTGCAGGAAAGGAGGTTCCAGCCGGGACCGGGCGCGTTAAACGGATCCTTTGACGCGCCCGGGACGAAGAAAGGCCAGTCGCTCAGCGCCGCGTTCGTGTAGAGATCGCCCTTCACGTCGAACATCGCCGGAACTATAACAAGGCGGCGGTCGAAACCAACGAGACGGCACGTGTCGACCTTCCACCAGTGTCCGTTCAAATCTTCGAATAGACAGCCGTGTCCCGCGCCGCGCGTATAGCCCGTCGACTTCCAGATTGCGGGGCTGTTCATGCAGAGGCGGAACGGACCAATAGGCGAGTCGCCGACATAGCAGTTGTCGCAGTAGCTCGCGTACTGCGTTCCGGGTACGGCGCACGTGAGATAGTAGCGTCCGTTGTACTTCACCGGCCACGCACCCTCCTGCGTATCCTTGCCGTCGTATCCGAGGCTGTCGTCGCCAGGAACCTCGAAACCGCGGTTGTTGCGGTCGGGCCATGCGCAGTGGTAGTTTTCGGGAACGACCTTCTTCATCCCGTCCTTAGGATCGAGCTTGATTACGTCGATCGGCTCGAAATGCGAAAGGCCCTTGTAGAGATAGACATATCCGTCGCCGCCGGTCGCGGGATCGTCGTAGAGCATACCAGGATCCATCCAGCCCTGCGGACGCCCCACGTCCTCCCATGCGCTGAGGTCGCGCGGATTCTTCGTGCGGATGATCTTGCCGGATTCCGAATGCGTGAGATAGAGCCAATCGCCGACGACGCACGTCGCAGGCGCGTAGCGGCGGAATTCGGAAAGGATGCCCTTCTCAACATCGACTGGGATGAACTCCCACTTCCCCATGTCCTTCGACACCCAGTATCCGTCGCCGTGAGAGGCGAAGAGCCAGTACTCGCCCTTGAAGACGACGAGCGCGGGGTCAGCGGACTCCGTCATCACGGGCTCGAAGGATCCGTCCTTGCGCTGCTTGCGCCGCTGGATCATGTATTCGAGATCAATCGGATTGCACACCGTGCGCGGATTCGCCGCCTCCTTCGCATCCTTCTCGGCGGCGAGCGCGGCTTCACCCGCGCTCATCTCGACGACGCGCGCGTTCCGCACCTCGACGGCGACACCGCACTGGACACCCTGCTTCGGCAGGTCATTGTAGAGCGATAGGAAGAGCGTGCCGATTCCGCCGTCGCACGGATTCATCTTCGCGAGCGGATACGACGCCGTCATCCATGTCCCTGCGCGGCGCATAATCGGCACGACGCCTTCGGAAACAGGCGACCCCGCGCGGAACACCTCGACGCCCGCAGGGTCCGTCATGCTCGCGCCTCCGCCCTGAACGAACTTGAGCGAGTCCGCCCCGACGTCTCCGTCCGCACGAGTCACCCGAATATCGAACATGAGCGAGAGCCGCGCAGCGTCTTTCCCCGCGACGGCTATCGCCTTGGGCGCCTCAAGCGTCATGCGCATGATGCCGGAGGATTCGCGGCTCATCGTCGCGACCGATGAACCTGTCTGGAAACGGCCAATAACCGCGTCCGCATAGGCCGAAACCGCACCTACGCAGACAGCTACCGCCATCAAGGATCCTTTGAAAGTTTTCATATTTATACCTCCCGAAGTCTCGTCAGTCTATCCGCACACCGTTGTTGCGCCAGGCGAGCTTGCCGCCGGTCTCGTCCACAACTCTGAGGAACCTGCGTCCGTCGACCGAACCGCAGACGGTCCCTGAAGAGCCGCGTTCGTATGTGATCGTGGTCTTTTCGCCCTTGTCGTTTCCGTTGTTGGACGCGAACGACGCACCGCAGACTGTGAGCGACGCGCCCTTCTTCACAACGCCCTCGTAGCAGCACCACGAAAGGAACTGTGAAAGAATCGTACGCCCTCCTTCAAGGTAGACGATGCGGGAGCGGCCGGACCATATCTCGGAATTTACGGACGCAATCGCACCGGCGAAGCCAAGCTCCGTCTTCACGAAGTATCCGCCCTGCTGTCGGCTGAACACGCCCATTGCGCAGTTGGCCACGAACTTGGGCGCCGCGCCGCGATGTCCGACGATTCCGTTCGTGTTTGCGTCGAAAGCCATGCCCCACGTCGAGCCCTTGAAAGATCCGCCCGTGTACGGATCCTTCTCCAGTGAGATCCCCTCGGCGACCATGATGCAGAAGCAAGAGTGAAGCTTGACGTCCTTCGCATCGCACAGGACGAATCCGCGCGTCACGCGCGTCGTAAAGTCGGCGAACATTCCGCATGTTGTCGTCTTGTCCCAGTCGTCTCCTCGAGGATGATTGGCGTACTTTCCTTGTCCGACCCAACCGGTGTAGTTGAAGTGCACGTCCCTGAAAAGTCCGCCTGTCGTGCCATGCCCCACGATCACGCCTGCGTCGAGCGCTCCGCCCGTAACGTCGGTCACGAGAAGCCCGTCGCTCCGCACAGTGATCGCGTCGATCGCGGTCCAGGCATTTACGATCGCCATGTTCCGCACCTGGCTGCGGGGCGCGGTCCTGACAGTCGGAGGATAGCGCTTCACGCGCAGCGCCTCCTCGACGGACGAGTCGTCCGTCACGCCCTGTTCCGGATAGTACACCGTGAATCCACCCACTCCCGAATCAGGCTCGAGCGTGACGAGCGGCGCGGACGCGGCTTCGCCCTTTCCGGCATAGGCGTAGAGCTGCGTGCCGCGGTGCGTGGAGTTGCCGTAGTGCTGCGCCTCGAAACTGCCGCGCAGCTCCACCCCTGAAGGCACCTTGAGTCCGCGAGCGATGCGGTACACACCCGCCGGAACAAACACCGTGCCGCCTCCCGCCTTGCCCGCGGCAGCAAGCGCCGCGGCGAAAGCCGGGGAGCTGTCCTTCACCGGAATGTCGTCGACCTTTCCGGGCGTGGCGCCATAGTCGAGCACATTAAACACCTTGCCCTTGAACTCGCGTTCATTCGGCTCGGCAATGTCGTAGGAGAGATTCACGACGCCCTTCTCGCCGTCGTCGCGCGAAAGGACAGTGGAGGCGGACGGCTTGACGGCGAACGCCTCTCCAGCGAACGTGTTTCCGCTCAGCACTATCTGCGAGAGGTTCTCGCCCGGACGAATCGCGCCCTTGCCCTCGAACCTGCAGTTGGACGCGACGAGACTGCCGCGCGCCTGGCTGATCGCGCAGTCTTTCCAGTCCGAGAAGGTGCATCCGTTGAAGTTGATGCAGTAGATGAGTCCGTCCTTGTCCTTGTCGGACCTGAACAGCGTCTTCGCGCCGGAGAACTTCACGCCCGTCACCTGCACTGCGGCGTTCCAGCTGTAGTAAGGCTTGATGCCGACTGCATGGAACTTCGAGTAGTCGGGGACTTTCGAATAGTGCATGCAGCAGAGCTTTGCCTGTATGTCGCCATAGGTGAGGAGAAAGCCCGGATACCCCACGTTCTTCATCTCGATGCCGACCTGCACGTTGCGCATCACGACCTTGCCAGCCGCTATGTTGCCGGGGTTCATGCGCTCGCCCTTGTCGTCCGGCACGACCGTGAGGAAGATACCGCCTTTGGCGTGATCGACGAAGACGTCCCACCAATAGCCCCAGTCCTGCTCACCGGCGACAATTGCGACGAGGTTGTTCTCCGCCCACGATTCGAGCTTTTTGGACTCCGCCCTGGACTTAGGCGACCCGGGAAGCCCCGATGCCGCCCAGTAGGCCGTGTCGAACGCGACATGTTCGATGCGCGGAACGTCGAACGCGTACGCCGCGCGGATTCCCATGCTTAGCGCCGTGCCTCTCAGCCCCCTCACGAGCATCGACGAGCAGTGGTTGTTGTAGAAGCCGCACCACGAGTTGACGAGCGTAACGTCCACGACGCTCGTGTGTCCGTCGCCCCAGATGCTGGCCGGATACGGCACGGGTTCCTCGAAGCTCTGGTCTGGATGCCATATCGCGACGTCCCTCAGCGACGCGCCGCCCCTGAGCTTCACGGCCGCGTTCTTCACGAGGTTCGTGTCGCCGCGTCCGAACGCCACGCAGAGGACGGACGGCCTGTTCGCCGGCCAGGAGGCGGCGGATGACGCCGCGCCCCTGATCGAATTGCCGCCCTCGACGTAAAGCGGCTTCTCGAGCCTGTATTTTCCGGGCGGAAGATACAACGTCCCTCCGCCGGAGCGGTTAAGCTCGTCGAGAGCCTTTTGCATCGGACCCGCGCTGTCGCGCTGCCCCGTAGGGTCCGCGCCGCGCGAGACGGCGTCAAGTCCGGTCGCGGCGGACGCGAAAGCCGTCCACACCGCAAGCAGCGCCAGCACGGTCGCCTTCATGGCTGTTTGCCCTTTCCTCTGTCCGCGTCATTCCTGCGGCTTCAGGGACGCGCGGACGGTCGGGAGGAAGTCTGGCTTGTTGTTGCAGCGGAGCTCCGCCTCGAACTCGCCGCGATCGCCGTCGACGACGATCGAGAGCTTGTTCCAGCCCTGCTGGAGCGGAAGCTCGTTGTACTCGACTTCGCGGTCCGTGCGACGGGTCTCCTTGACCTCCTTGTCGCCGACCTTGAGCGTCGAGCCTCGCGCCTTCATCCAGAGCATGAGCTTGGGCATGTCGGGCTCGATGAGCAGGTCGTCGAGCGGACGGTTCGAGTAGACGTAGAATTCGAGCGTGTGCTTCCTCGGCGCGATGTTCTTGAGCGTCTTGCGCGTCACGGACGGGAACATGATCTTCCCGTCGCGGAGGAAGAACGCCTCGGCCGGATCGCTCACGACCGTGCGGCACTTCACACCCGCATTCGCAAGCATGCGCGAGAGCGTCTTGTAGCCCTTCTCGGAGTTCGCAAAGTCGGCGAGCGTCTGAACGCGCACCTTGGCGACGCCAATGCGGCGCGTCGCTATGACCGCGAGCGGGGCCGTGCATTCGTTCTCCGTGCGGATGATCGCAGCGGTCTTCATCTCCTCGGCGCGCTTGTTCCACTCGCGCCAGTCGGTGCGGCACGCCTCGACCTCGACGTCGGCGGAACGGATCCACTCGCCGCCGAGCGAGAACTTGGACGCGTCGCCGCGCTGAAGCTCGCAGAAATAGAAGTCGCTGTTGTAAAGTCCGCGCACGAGCGGACGGTCCATCGGGATGAACGTCGAGCGCACAAGCTTCGCGACCTCGAGTCCCTCTCCGACGATCGGCTTTACGGACTCAGCGCTCGCATCCGTGACGCCCCACACCCACGCATCCGCGCCCTTCTTCACGAGCTCAGCGACTTCCGCGGTCTGCTCCGCCTTGAGCGGAGACGACGCGTCGACGAACACGAGGGCCTTTGCGGGCTCGGACACCTTCTCGGCGAACACAACGCCCTGCGCGTCGAGTACACCCCTGAGCTTGCCGTCGCCTACGCAAATGACCTCGGCATACTCGCTCTCCGCCCGCGGCGCATCCGCCGCGGGCTGCTCCGGACGGATCGACCACTTCGACCACGCGGGGCCCTCCGGCGCGAACGCAGCGCGCACAGCGTCGTACATCGGCCAGGCGTCCCAGAGCGGAAGCGCGGGATCGTATCCGGGGTTGAACGTCGAGGAGTACGGTCCGAGGCGCTCGGGCTGATAGCCGGGACGTCCCTCCACGTATTCGCCGAAGAAGATTCCGTCCTCAAGCGACGGCGCCTTGGTGAGGTCGCGCTTTCCGAACGGAAGCGGCTTCAGGGCGTACCACGCGAGGTTGAAGACGCACGAATACGACGCGTTGTTCGCGCGCTGCGCGACGATGATGTCGTAGCACTCTTTCGCGAGGCCCTCCATGCGTCCGAGCGCGGAAGCATAGCTGCGCTCCGAACCCGAGCGCTCCGCGACCTGCTGTGGCGTGCCGTAGTAGGCCATCGACGCCTCGCCGACGCCCCACGGCTTGCCGATCTCCGACCAGGCCTTGTACGAATGGACGAGATCGCCGTAGTGTCCCATCGTAATCGGCAGAATTCCCTTGCCGTCCTCTTCGCCGTCGGACGAGATCCACGGACGCGTCGGGTCGAGCCTGCGGCACGTGTCGCGCCAGTCGGCCCACGCCTTCTCCTGGAACGGCATGAGGTCGGGACGGTTGAAGACGTGGAGGATGACGGGCTTGTTCTCGTTTGAGACGGACCATCCGAGAACGGACGCATGGTTGCGGTCGCGCCTGATGAAGCGCTCGAGGTGCGTGATCGAGTTCTTCCAGAAAATCTCGCGGTCGAACTTCGGTCCGCCGTCCGAAGCCCAGTTGGCGGTCTCGTCGAGGATGCAGATGCCCATCTCGTCCGCGACGTCGTGGTAGAAGCTCGGATACACCTGCGCGTGGAGGCGCACTGCGTTTCCGTTGGCCTCCTTGATCGCCTTGAACCACGCCCAGGCGTAACGGCGCGTCATCTGCGGAACGCCCATGAAGTGCCACGAGTCGCTGCGGAACTGGATCGGCTTTCCGTTTAGGAGATACTTGCCGCCGTCGATAGTCCACTCGCGCCATCCGAAGCGCTCGGCCTTGCGGTCGATGTCCACGCCGTTCGCGGAAAGCGAGACAACGAGAGAATTGAGGTTCGGAGTCTCGGGAGTCCAGAGGCGGAGCGCCTCTGCGGCGACCGGGATCTCGATTGTCACCGTCTTGGACGACTTCGCATCAACCTCGACCTTGCCGAAGTCCTTCGCGAGTTTCTCTGCCCCGAGCTCCCATGCAGGGACTGGTGCGGAAAGGACATCCGTCCCCGCTCGGTTGATCCATTCGCAGACCTTCGCGCCGAGATCGGCGCTCGCCGCCGCATCACCCGCGTTCGCGACTGTCACGTCGAGCGCGAGAACACCCTTCGAGACGAGCGGACGCACGAACACGTCGTCGACGCGCAGCTTCGGACGCGCCACGAGCGTGACGTCCTGCCAGATGCCGATGATCTCGCCGCCCCACATGGAGCCTGCGGGGATCACGCGGCGTCCAACGCCCTCGCGGTCCTCGAAGAGCTTCTGTCCGCGGACGCCGACGAGGAGCTCAAACGTGTCGCCCGGCTTTACGAGATCGGTGACGTCGGCCTCGAACGGAAGGAACAGCTCGAAGTTCTCCGCCGCCTTCTTTCCGTTGACGAGAACCACGCACTCTCCCGCAACGGCCTCAAAGCGGACGGCGATGGAGCGTCCTGACCAGTCGGACGGAACAGTCACCGAACGGCGCAGCCAGCCCATCTTGTAGTCGCGCCAGGCATCGGGATAGGACGGGAAGTCGCGATGGTCGGGTCCTTCGCTGCGGCGCAGGCAAAAGTTGTTGACGTTCCACGGGGAGGGAATCTTGATCTTCACGGCGTCCCATCCGTCAACCGCGGGCGCTGGAAGCTCGGGAGCCTGGCCCTTCCCTTCCTTCCATCCGGCCGGAGGCTTGAAGCCCTGAAAATCCCAGCGTCCGTTTAGGCACACCTCCGCGCGCTGTGGCTTTTCGAGTCGGTTAACGAAGCCCTCGGACGGCGCGAAGACTCCGTTGAACTTCACGCCCTCGGCGTTTGAGCCGCTGGCAAAGAAAATGGAAGCGACAGCTCCCAGAAATATTGACGAAACCCGGTGGTCCATTTTATACAGTTCTCCTTTCCTGGTTCACATTGTATCATCTTTCGGACTCCAAAAGCGTGATAAACGCGATAAATTTTTCGTGAATATCGCGCAACATCCACTTGCGTTATCCTGCATATTATGATAACATTACGATCATGAAAACTGTATTGTTCTTCGCTTCCGCAACTCGGCACTCCTGCCGCAAGCGCGTTGCTGGCGTGCAGCGCTACTTCTCGAACTCGGACATTCAGGTCCAGGTGGTCGAAAGCAACTACCACCACATCAACGTCAAGAAGGTCATTGACTTCTGGAATCCCATCGGTTGCATAGCGGAATGCGGCAGCGACATGAACGAGTTCAGGCCGGAGATATTCGGCAACATACCGACGGTCTACCTTGACCGCGACCCTTCGCTCAAGGGGATGATACGGTTTTCCGTAAATGCGGACCTCAAGAGTTCCGCCGAAATCGCCGCGAAGGAGCTTCTCGCGCTCGACTTCGACGACTACGCCTTCGTGGGGTTCCAGCTTCCGCTCTTCTGGACGAAGGAGCGCGAAAAGGCCTTCTGCGAGGCCATAAAGCTGAACGGACGCAAATGCCATGTCTTCGACCGGACCGAAAAACCCGGCATACGCCGCCTTGAGGCGCTTCGCAAATGGCTAAAGGCGCTTCCTAAGCCGTGCGGAATACTCGCGGCGTACGACGGCACTGCGGAGGAGATACTCGCCGCGTGCAGCCAGGAGAACATTCGCGTTCCGGAAGACGTCGCAGTGATGGGCATCGACAACAACGAGGAGATATGCGAGAACACCAAGCCGACGCTTTCCAGCATCTGCCCCGACTTCGAGAACGCCGGATTCATCTGCGGCGAACTGCTCGACCTGCAGCTCCGCGACCCAAAGGCAAAGGGTGAAAACCGCAAATTCGGCATACTCGGCGTGGTGAAGCGCAGGTCGACCACAGTCTTCAAGCACACCGACGCAAAGGTAACCGCCGCAGTGGAATACATCCGCATGCACGCCTCCGACGGCATAGGCGTGAACGACGTCGTCGCGCAGATGGGCTGCTCGCGGAGGACGGCTGAGGTGCGCTTTGCGAGCCTCATGGGCCATACGATACAGACCGAGATAAGGAACGTCCGCATGGCCACCGCGTTCGCGATGCTGAGGAACCCGCGCCAGGCGATAGACGGGATAGCCCACCTCTGCGGATACGACTCCGACTCGACGCTACGCTACGCCTTCAAGGCGAAAACCGGGATGTCCATGCGCGAATGGCGCAAAAAGGAAGGCATCGCCTAGTTCTCGGCAGTTTCGGCGTGCTTCTTCGCACGCTCCTCCATCATGCGGTCGAACTCATCCTCCTCGTCGCCGTCCTCAAGCTCCTCGGGGCGGTCAGGCGGCACCATTAGATAGCGCAGCGAGGACATCGCGATGCGTTTGAATATCGGACCTGAGGAGTTGCCGCCCTGGTGGAACTTCTGCTTCGTGTCGAAGTCCAGCGTGACGAGAATGACCAGCCTCGGCTCCGATGCGGGGACGATTCCGCAGAACGTCGCGCGGAAGAGGGAGTCGGAGTAGTGTCTGTCGATGACCTTCTGCGCCGTTCCCGTCTTGCCCGCGACGGAATAGCCGCGGATCGCCGCGCGGCGGGCCGTGCCTGCCGGAGACGCGACGCCCAGCATGATCTCGCGCATCTTGCGCGCAGTTTCGGCGCTTATGGGACGCCCGAGGGGCTTCGGGACGTGATGGTAGAATTCCCGTCCGTCGTGACTTACGAGCTTGTTGACGATGTACGGCTGCATCCTGACTCCGTCGTTCGCTATAGCCTGGTACGCGGAGCAAATCTGCATCGCGGTGACCGCGACTCCCTGTCCGATCGGAGCGCGAGACCACTTCACCTTGTCCCACTTCCTCCAGTCAGGCAGAATGCCGTACTCCTCGCCCGGAAGCTCTATGCCTGTCTTTTTACCGAATCCAAAGTCGCTCATGTACGTCCAGAGGCGCTTCGGACCGAGGTCGCTTCCGATCTTGCCGACTACGATGTTGGAGGAATGCACGATCGCGTCCTTCACAGTCATAGTCGGTTCCCAGACATGCGAGCCGTCGCCAGGCAGCTTGTAGTACCTCTCGTCGTACCTGTTCGTCGAATAGCGAGTGCCGGGAGTGACCATCTTCGAGTCTATCGCCGCGGCGACGGATATTACCTTCATGACGGACCCCGGCTCGTACGTGAAGTTCGTCACGCGGTTTATCCTGGACTCGTCCGATGCCTTTCCGTAGGCAATCGGATCGAAGTCGGGCAGCGAAGCCATCGCGAGAACGGCCGCAGTGCGCGCGTCCATGACAACGCACCACCCCGACCCGGCGCCATACTCCTCGACGCCCTGCTTGAGCCAGAACTCGGCTTCGTACTGAAGGTTGTGGTCGATCGTCAGGTGCACGTCCGCGCCGGGAATCGGCGAAATGTCCTCTATGCGCCTGTCGTATATCTCATGTCCGTGCGCGTCCTTCATTCCGCGTATCTTGCCGGGAACTCCCTGCAGGTCGCGGTTGTACCTGAGCTCGATGCCGGCGGACCCCTGGTTCTCGGCGTTCACATACCCGAGCACGTGCGAGAGCTGACGTCCGTGGAAGTACTGCCTCACCTGCTTGTCGATTATGATGACGCCTGCGACAAGCTTCGAGTCTCGGAGCGTCTCATGCGCCACGGAATCCGACGACGTCGAGAGGTACTGGTAGCGGTTCTTCGTGTTGAGCGCCATCTTGCGGACCTTCTCGAAATCGAGTCCGAGCGCGTAGGCTATCGTGTGGACGATTTCGTCGCGCGTGCGCGGTGGCTCTCCCCTCTTCTTCACCACGATGTTCGTGAGGGCGACGGGATCGAGGCGGTACTCCCACACCGGAATTGATTTCGCGAGCGGATATTCGGTGCCAAGCGCGCCGAATATCTTCCCGCGACAGCCCGGAAGCTCCTTCTTGAACGTGTAGTCCGGCGCATCGACGCTCGGGTCAACATGCGCGCGGACTAGCTTTTGAGACGTATATACAGCGAAAACGGCCAGCAATCCAACCGGTAGCCAGAAACGCAGATTCTCGCCGCGCATCAGCATCTCGTCACCTGCGCGCGGACTTGGAAGCCGTCGAACGCGCCGGTGCGCGGGACGCGGGGCGCGGCGTAGACGAACGAGTCACAGCCGGACGCGAAACCGCGGCCGTTCGCTTCGCCGGCGCGGCAGGCTTTGCCTGACGCGCCTGGGCCACTGCCTGACGCGGCTTCGCGGCAGCGGGACGAGCCGACGCCGCGGCCGGACGGCTCTGGGACGCCGCCTGGCGCGGCTGCGCAGCGGGACGGGGCTTCGCCACGGCCGAAAGCGCCGGATCGACGCGGGGACGCGGCGCGATGTATTGGGCCACGTCGGACGTCCGGTTGCGCTCCTTCGCCTTCGCGACCGAGAGCTGGGCCGGATACAGCTGCCCCTTCGAGTTGAGCCTCACCACCTGTATGCTGGGCTTCGGCGAATGCATAGAGAGCCCATGCTTGAGTAGCGCCTCGTCCAGCTTCGATGGCGTCGTCATCGCGGCCAAGTATCCGCTTTCGCGCTCCTTTTCGTCCTCAAGCGCCTTGATCAGGTTCTTCTTCTCCTCGATCCTATTCTCGAGATGCTTGCAGCTCGAGTTGGCCAGCATGTACACGATCACCATGGCGAAGGCCATTACCATAACCGCGCCGATCTGGACAGTGCGCCCGACCGTGACGGACATCTTCTTCGACATCTTGCGGTTTTTTCTCATTGTTTTATTCCTTTTCTACGGCCCGCAGTTTTGCGCTGCGCGACCGGGGATTGTTGTTCTGCTCTTCTTCGGACGCGATGACGGCCCTTTTCGCCACCGCCCTTGCACGCGGCTCGACGCCTTCCCAGCGCTCGCCGCCCTGCTGGAGGGAGACCATCCTCCCGACGTGGGACGCGAAGAATCGCTTTACGGCCCTGTCGGTCAGCGACTCGAACGTGATGACCGCGAACCTGCCGCCGCTTCTGAGGATTTCCATTCCACCCTCGAGAGCGCGCATAAGCTCGTCCATCTCGCCGTTGACCTCCATCCTCAGGGCCTGGAAGACCCGCGTCGCAGGATGCTTCCCGCCCCTGCGGCCAAGGGTCTTCTCAACGAATTCCGCAAGCTCCGTCGTCGTCTCGAACGGCTTCTTCGCCCGCTCCGCCGCTATCGCCTTCGCGATGCGCCTCGCCTGCGGCTCCTCGCCCCACTCGCGGAAGATCTCTTCCAACCGTTCCGCGTCCTCCTCGTTCACCAGGTCCGCGGCGCTTCTGCCGCGCGACCTATCCATGCGCATGTCAAGGGGTCCCTCGCGCATAAAGCTGAACCCGCGTCCGGCCTCATCCAGCTGAGGACTCGACACGCCCAGGTCAAGCAGTACCCCATCGACTTCATTCCATCCCTTATCATTTGCAATCTCCCTCAATTCTCCATGCCGGCCCCACACGGCCGTCAGTCCCGCGACGGAACCAACCTCGCGGAGCGCCTGTTCGTCGCGGTCTATCCCAAGCACCTCTCCGCCCCGGGCGATGATCTCCTTCGCGTGCCCGGCACGCCCGAGTGTGCCGTCCACATACCTCCCGCCGGCCCTGACGGCCAACGCCTCCATCGTCTCCTCGAGAAGAACCGGAATGTGATTTCCCATATCCCGGCACCTCCCTTAGAACCCAGCCACCGCCAGCGCTTCGCGCAGCGCCGTCTGGTCGACCTTGTCCGCAGGAGCCAGCGCCGCCGGATCCCACAGCTTGATCATACGAACCGCACCCAGCATAGCGACCGTCGTCGTCAAGTTCGCAAACTGAAGGAGCTTGTCGCTTATGCGGATGCGGCCTTGTCCGTCAACCGGGGGCATCTCGGAGTTGGAGCCGATCGTCTGGAGCACCTGATTGAGCGCCGGATCAAAGAGCGCCTTCTCGCGGAGCTTTGCCAGACGGGACTCCATCTCGATCGCGGGGATGATGTTCACACACCTCTCCGTTGGATCAGCCATCACGTAGACGAACTCCGGATCACCCATCATCGCCCGCCATTCACGGGGAATGGTGAAGCGCTTCTTGGGATCCAAGTTGTGGTCATAACGGCCTACAAAACCGCTGCCCGCAACCCTAGTCGACTCCGCGACACTCTGTGTGCCCTCTTTTGACATTTCTTGCCACCATTATACACTTTTTGACACCAGCGGGCAACAAGAAACTCAAAAAAATTTATAATTTAATTTTTCATGGAATTTTTAGTAAATAATCACTAATTATATTTGGTGTCAAAAAGTGTAGCGAGAAATGCGTCCGATGGACTTCTCCCACACAACCACGCGATTCCCCCTGACCCTTGATCTACGCAAGGCGAGTTGAGAAAGTGCGAATAGTTGAGAATAGGCGAGACCAGGCGAGACTGACCCGCGTCAATAGGGCGTTTGGCCGCCGTCAACGTCACGACCGCGCCGCCGATCGAGCGAAATCCCATTTTGAGAAAATCGACCCCGCGCCAGGCATGAAACCCCAGAAAATATCAAATTGTTGAGAAAGGCAAGTTGATTGAAGCACCGCTTGCAAAGCCGAGATTGGCAAGCGCGAAGAAGCCAAAAGGAAAGCCCCCTGCAAGATCGTTGCAAGGGGCTTGAAGTTTGATCGAAAGACGACTTCACAGTGTCTCGCTCTCGGTCAGGGCGACGTAGGCGTAGCGACCCCAGTTCTGGGGCGCCTTTGCCTCGAGCGGAATCGGCTTGTCGAAGCGCTTGGCCTTATAGACGCGCAAGGCAGTGACAAGCTTCTTGCCTGCGTAGGCCTCGAGATCAGGAAGAGAGATCCCGGCGAGGTTCTTCGTGTAGCACTTGTTAGTCTTTACGATATCCCAGACGGCAAGCGGTATGCCCGTGACGGACTCGCTGAACATAACATGGCCGGTTACGGCCGAGACCGGCGCGCTCTCGTATATATAGATATAATGGAAAAGAGGCGGAGGAGTCTTGCGAAACTCCCAGTTCTTTCGCCCTTCGTATATTGCCCTGGCGTACTTCGGCTTGAGCGCCATGACAATGACCTTTGGACGCCGGATCTTCCGCATGATTCTCCTTTTGATTTCTGGATGCGCTTCAAGGAAGGCAAAGTTGTAGAGATCCATTACGCACCACCTTTCTTTCTGCGGCTGAGGTGGGCGTTGAGCATCATGAGGAGGCGCTTGATCTGCGGCTCGGTGAAGTCGAGCCATCCGGACTCGGACCCCAGGCGGGCGGCGACGATCGACGGACGCCCCTGCGCCATGCCGCACTGGTGCATCACGCCCGCGATGTAGTCGTAGGCCGTGCCGGTCCAGTCGCCCTTCGCGGCGACTATGCGCTCGGCGGCCGCGACGACGAGGTGGCGCAGACGCGTGAGGGACCCCATCGAATAGTCTAGCGCGCGCACGTAGTCGCCGCGATCCGACCAGAGCCGCGCCATGAGCTTGTCGAAATCGCCGGTGCGCTTGACGTCGCCTAGGTGTTCTACGTCAAGCACTTCCTTCAATATGCGCTTGCGGTAGGACTCGGGATCCTCACCGACCTCGAGCGCAGCCGGGCGTAGCGCCATGAAGAACGCCCGCCGCTGCAACGGTGTGAGAGACTGTTTGCTCATTTGATTTTTCCTTGGTGGTGGGTAAGTTAGAGAGCCAGCGTCAGCTGGTATCGTTCATGCCTATTGCGAACATAATCCTCCTTGCGAACGCGCTCTTCAAAGTAGACGCGTGCGGAAGACTGCTCGGCCGCGCTGCCGTATCGAACAGCGCGGACGAGCTTCTCTGCGAGAGGCACGAGAACATGATGGACTGTTTCCGCGATCGGCTCCGGCGGACGCCCTTTAAGTTCACGCAGTGTCGTTACCAGGGAAAGAAACCTTCCACACTCTTCCGTGGTGCAGCGAAGGTTGACGCGTTCCGGACGCGTCGCGCTGCCGGAATTGACCGGCGCGAATTCTCTCTTGCGACTCCTGCGGCTCATAGTGGCGACCCTCCTTATTAGTTCTCGCTCGGCCAGCAATCGGCGATGTCGAGGCGGATTTGACGGAAGTCCTCCTGTGTCGATCGCCTGACTTCGCAAGCGAGATAACGCTTGCCTTTCTGCGGCTTGATCGCATCCTGGAGGATCTGTTTGGCCTTGCGCCAGTCGGCGTTGTCGATCTCCATTCGAAGAAGCGACATGATCTTGCCAGTCGAGAGGAATCCCTGCGCGTTGGCCTTGAACGCCTCAGCGACGATGAGCTTCAGCGCCTGGGCGTCGTTCCCGCCAATCTTGGCCAGGACGCCTTCGACATAGCCAAGCATCAGCTCGCGGGCGCGGACCACGCGCTCGTCCAGGAGGATGTTGTACTGCTGCCGGATCGAGACCTGGATGAGCGCGTCGAAGCTCCGCGCTTGGAAGTTGCCCTTAGCCCCCAGCGACTCCTTGCACTTCGCAAGCTCGTCCAGGTCGGCGATCGACTCGCTGACCACCGCCTCCAGCGCGGCGCGCGCCTTGCGGAACCTCGCCTCGATGCGACGCGTGATCTTGTCGCGCAACTTGTCGTAGGCCGAGACGTACTTGACCGGCACGTCCTGGCCGTTCGAGTCGCGCATCGTAGTGATTTTCTTTGCCATGGTTATTTCCCTTTCTTGGTGGGTTTGGTTGTTGGGTTGACGCGGTACTTGCACTCAAGCTGCGTGACGCCGCGAAAGAGGACGCATTTGCCCTTCTTATTCCATCGGCATGAAGTGTTTGCGCACTTGACCTCTGACATGTCACGCCTCCTCGAACTGCGAGCGGTAGACCGCGCGGAAGCTCTCCCAGTTCAAGGGGTGCTTCTGCTTCGACTTGTTGTTGCCGGCACACCAGCTCGCCGTGAGCGCGAGGCACGAGGTGAGGCGGTTCATCCTGATGTTCGCCAGGATGTTCTCGACGCAAGCCGTCGAGCCGCCGATACCGTAGGCCTTCGCCGCGAGTTCGATGTCCTCGTGCGGAATGCGGTTCGGAAGGTTCATCACCCTCTGGCACCTCTGGTCGATCTGGACGAGCCAGCCCTTCATCTTGACGTCGTTGATCAGGTCGTCCTCGAGCGACCTGGTGCCGCAAAGCACCATTCCGCAACTTGAGTTGTCCCAGATCTCGCGGATCCACTCGACGACCTTCATCGCGGTGCCCTTCCCGCCCGACATCACAAGCTCGTGCAGCTCGTCTATTATAAGAAGAGTATTCCGCCCGACAGCCTTTGAGACGCGCTGCCGCGCCTCGTCCACCCTGAGCGACGAGCCGACGCCCACCGACTCCGCGAACGCCGCGACCGCGAGCTTCATCGTCGGAGCCGCCGGGATCCTCGCGTAGCACACCTGCTTGTTGGACCTGCGCATGTACTCCTTCAGGCAGTAGGTCTTCCCGATCTGCGACGGCCCGACAAGCCGGACGATCGCGTTCCTGGTGATCGCGAAGTTGCAGAGGTTGTTGACCTTCGTCCAGATCGAGTTCTCGATGAAGCGGTCGGACTTCATCTTCGCCCGCTCCGCCTCGAGTTCCAGATAGGTGTTGATCTGCGTGACGACCTTGTCAAGCGCGCCTTCGTACTTGCCCGCGAAGAGCCGCGACAGCGTCGCGCCCGAATACTCCACCAGAGCGCCGGTCTGGTCGAACGAGTAGCCGCGCTGCTTGCCCAGGTTGAAGAGCTTGATTATGCTCTCCAGCCCCTCGTCGGTGATGCGCCCGGCGTCCACGTAGACGCGGCAAGTCGCGCGCACCTGGTCTGCGGATCGGTTCATGCCCTGGCTGGGCGTCGCCGGAACGAGGTCCGACACAACTTCAGGAATTACTATGCTCATTTTGTTTTTCTCCTTGTGGTGGTTTTATGTTCAATCAATGAAATCGTCGTGCGGTATCTGCGGCTCCTCCGGCGCACCAAGCTCGCCGAGGTCCGCGCCCTCCTCGCCCGGCTCCTCCGGCACTTCCAGCGCAAGGTCCGCGCCCTCGACGTCGGCAAGTTCGCCGCGCTGCCTCTCCTCGAGTTCCCGGCGCTCGACCGGATCCTCGACGCCAAGCGCGCCGAGGTTCGCCGCCGCGGCCTCGTTGCGCTCCTTGAGACGCGCTCGAACAACCGGCTCGAGCTTCTCCTTCGCATCGGCAAGCGCCGCGCTCCGAAGGCCCAGCTGCTCCTGGAGCTCGGCGACGCTCGCGTCCGCGTCGGCCCTGGCCGTCGGCAGCACCTTTGCAACGCCAAGGAAACGCCCCTTTTCGTCGCTTACATACGCCTTGCCGAAGTCCATCGGATTGACCCAGACCTGGACCTTCGCGCCCCGAGGAAGCGGACGCCCGTCGACGATCGCCACGACCGTGTACTTCTCGCCGGTCTCGGCGTCGCGCACCGTCACCGTCAGCTTGTCGCCGACCGTGCCCTGGTGCGCAAGCTCCTTCCCCAGGATCATCGGCGCAAAGCTCGCCGGCACGCGCTCCAGCCTCTCCGCCTTCGTCGCGCTCGCCCATGCCTCCGCCGGACTCATCCTGCGCTCGCGGTACTCCGCCGCGCCGGACGCGACGAGAGAGCGCACCTGCTCGGCTCGATCGGGCGGCATGTTCGCCATGGTCGGCACGCTCGTCCAGTGCGGAGTGCCAACTACCTTCAGCTCGCCGACCATGAAGCCG
>JAEEOY010000241.1 GCA_016284515.1 Kiritimatiellia bacterium
CTTCTCCTGATACACGCGCACGTAGTCGATTTCGTAGCGCATCGGGAAAGCCGCGTCGTCGATCGGACCGCCGTTGTCTCCGCCGAGGGCGAGGTTCAGGAGGATGTAGTGCTCCTGCGTGAAGGGGCAGTGTCCCTTCCAGTGGCGCCCCCACTCGCCTTCGTTGACGGCGTCCGCGAGGTTCACGTCGTTCAGCAGTTCGTCGTCGAGGTAGATGCTGGCCTTGTCCTTCGTCCAGTCGAGCCTCCAGACATGGAACTTCTTCGCCCAGTCAGGGTCCTTGTCCGTGAAGTGCGTCAGCTTCGTGTGCGAGGAGTCCCACTTGCCGGTCCACTGTCCCCACTTCGAGCTCCAGCAGAAGTTCGCGAGCACTATGGGATCTCCCTTGCCGCCCTTGTCGCGGTAGAACTCCATGATGTCGATCTCGCCGTTCGACGGCCAGTCGTAGTCCTTGCCGAGCGTCCATATCGCGGGCCATGCGCCGCGGGCGGTGGGGATGCGCGCGCGCACGAGGATGCGTCCGTACTTGAACTGGCGCTTCCCCTGCGTCTTCAGGCTCGCGGCGGTGTATTCAGAGAACTCCTTTTCGCTGCGCCAGGAGCTTCCGCCGGAGAGCTTCGGATCGCGGAAGCGCGCGTTCTTCACGCGTTCGCGGCGGGCCTCGATCACGAGCAGCCCGCCTTTGCACGTCGCGTTCTTCTCTGTGTAGTACTGCGCCTCGTGGTTGCGCACGAAGCCGGTTTCAAAGGACCAGCTGCGCGCGTCCGGCGCGCCGTTCGTGTCGAATTCGTCGTGCCACGCGAGGGTGTAGCCGGCGATCTTCTCTGGCGCGGAGCGGTCGGGCGAGAAGGGGTCGGGGGTCTTCGCTCCGGACGCGGATAGCGCGAAGGCGGCCGCGAAGGCCGCGAGGGAGGCGGCGGTTTTCGTGTTTGACGGAAAGATTGTCTGCATGGAGGTGTGTTCCTTTTCCGCATATAATACCAAATTCTGACAGGCGGACGCGCATTTCGCCAAAAAATTCTTGCATCAGGTCCGCGTGCTCCGCCATGCCGGATTTATGGTATAATATCCGCCGTTTCAGGACGGACGCGGTGTCCGCGCTGGAATGAAAAGAAAGGAAAAGACAAAATGAAGTGCATGTACATTGTCGCCGTTGCCGTGGCTCTCGTCTCCGCCGCCGCCTTCACGGGCTGCGAGAAGAAGGAGGCTTCGCTCTCCGATAAGATCGAGCAGGTGAGCAAGGACGCCCAGAAGGTCGCCGAGAAGACCGCCAAGGACGTTCAGAAGGGCGCCGAGAAGGTCGCCGACGAGGCTGGCAAGATCGCCGAGAAGGTCGCCGAGAAGGCCGAAGAAGCCGCCAAGTAAGTTTTGACGACAACACGAGGGGCGGCTGACGCCCCGACAGGGCGATTCGGCGTCAGGCCGGGTCGCCTATTTTTTCTCCGCAGAGGACGCGCGTTTCGAGTCCGTCGGCGGAGTTGCTTACGAGGTCTTCGTCGAACTTCACGGCGCCGGCCTTCGTCACGACGACGACCGTCGAGCCGCCGAACTTGAAGTATCCCTTCTCCTCGCCCTTTGTGTGCGCCTCGCCGCTGTAGGTCTGGACGATCGTGCCGACGCCGAACGCTCCGACGTCGACCAGGTAGAAGGTCCCGAAGGACGCTTCGCACTTCACGATCTGCCGCTCGTTGTCCGCATAGACGTCCGGACGGCGCGCGAGCGCGATCGGGTTGACCGAGTGGTATTCCCCCGGGATCACGCGCACGTCTCCGCATGTCCTGCAGTCGCAGGGAAAGTGGAATCGATGGTAGTCGACGGGCGCGAGACGCACGACGGCGATGTCGTACTTCCCCGCGGGCGCGTCGCCGTCGAAGACGTCGCGCAGCGAGCGCGTGGCGCCCTTGAGCGGGAAGGGCGAGTCGGCGTCCGCACCGAGGTAGAGCCGCAGCCTTCCGTCCGCAGGGCTCACAAAGCCCTCGCCTACCGGACGGCACCCCGGCTTGAGGCGGCGCGTGAAGAAGTCGTTGAATGAGTCGTACTCGTCGAGCGGCTTCTCCGCCTCTTCGGCGCGGCAGCCTGGGATCGACGCCAGCTTCGCGATGTCCTTCCTCGACGCGGTGGAGTCGTAGCGGCGCCCCATGAAGGCGGAGACGGCCTTCGAGCCGAACAGAACCGGCCACAGGGTGCGTCCCAGAAGCGTTTCGTAGGCGAAGCGGAGCGCCTTGTCGCCCATCACCGACTCGGTCACCTTCTTCCCGCTTGCGCGGTCTATAAACTCAATCTGCATAACATGGGTATTATATCAAATTCGCACTTGCGCGGATTGTGCAGTTTTTGATATAATTTTCGCCGTTTTGCCGCAGAGGGTAGCGACGGGTGTCGCGAGAGCATGCGGTCAGATTACCAGAAAAGGCAGAAGATGGATCAGATCAAGATCAAGGCGGAGACTCGTACCGAGCAGGGTACGGGAGCAGTCCGCCGTTTGCGCAAGACGGGGATGATCCCCGGAAGCGTGATGAAGATGAAGAAGGGCGGCACGGAGCTCATCAAGCTCCCTGCGCACGACTTCATGATGGCTATGCGCGGCCACGCGAGCAAGCAGCTCCTGGTCACGCTTGACATGGAAGGCAAGGAAGTGCCGGCGCTGATGCGCGAGATGCAGAACGACGTTCTGAAGGGCACTCCGATTCACGTGGACTTCAGCGAGGTCTCGCTTACCGAGAAGGTTCGCGTCACCGTTCCGCTGTATCTCGTCGGCGAGCCCGTCGGCGTCAAGCTCGGAGGCGGCGTCCTCGAGCAGACGCTCCGCGCCATCGAGGTCGACTGCCTGCCGACCGACATCGCGGAGAAGTTCGAGATCGACGTCTCGAACCTCGGCCTTGACCAGACGCTGTTCGTTCGCGACCTCAACCTCGGCGAGAAGCAGACGATCGTTACGCGCGGAGAGGTTCCGGTTGCCGTAGTCAAGGCTCCGGACGACGTTCCCGGCGCTGCCGGAGCCGCCGCTGGCGCTCCTGCCGCGGCTCCCGAGGTCATCAAGAAGGGCAAGGAAGAGGCGGCCGGCGCTGCTGCCGACAAGAAGGAGGAGAAGAAGTAATGAAGAAGTACGATGCGCTCTACATCTTCGTCGGAATCGCGAAGGAAGACGCCGTCAACGAGAGGCTCGAGAAGGCTCTCGCCGAAGTCACCAGGCTCGGCGGCAATGTGCTCGAGACCGTCGTCATCGGCGCGCCGAAGGACGGCTTCGCCCGCCCCATGAAGAAGCACAACACGGGCATCTACGTCAAGGTCCGCATCGAGCTCGACCCCAGCAAGGTCTCCGAGCTCGTCAACCGCTACCACCTCGTCGAAGAGGTGTTCCGCGTGCAGATCCTCGCCGTCGATGAGCGCCGCGAGGCCAAGCTCGCCGAAGAGCGCGCGGCCCGCGCCGAGCGCCAGGCCCGCAAGGACGCCGCGCAGGCGGCCGCCGCGGCTACGGCGGAGACCGAGGAGACGCCCGAGGAGGCGTAAGGGACAGGGAAGGGTGGATTGGAAATGGCTTCCTTCAACAAGGTTATTCTGATGGGCAACCTGACGCGCGACCCCGATGTGCGCGCGACCGGTTCGAGCGGCATGAAAGTCGCCCGTCTCGGCGTCGCCATAAACGAGCGCCGCAGGGACCGCTCCGGGCAGCTGCAGGACTTCCCCGTGTTCGTCGACGTCGACGCATGGGACAAGCTTGCGGAGCTGTGCGGGCAGTTCCTCTCGAAGGGAAGCCCCGTGCTCGTCGAGGGCAGGCTCCAGATGGACACCTGGGAGAAGGAGGGCGTGCGCCACCAGAAGCTCAAGGTGCGCGCCACGACCATCAAGTTCCTCGCTCCCAAGGGCGACCAGAGACAGCAGTATCACAGGCAGGACCAGCAGCAGCCCGCGCAGGTTCCGGCCGCGAATACGCTGGAGTCCGATCCCGAAGACCTTCCCTTCTGATACGTAACACACAACTAACTTAAGGAAAACCAAAATGGCTTTCAAGAAATCCAACAGCTCGGCAGGCGAGGAGTTCGCCGCCCGCAAGCGTCCGGCGCTCGGTCCGAAGGACCAGATCGACGTCAACGACATAGCGACGCTGAAGTACTACATCACGGATTACGGCAAGATCCTGCCGGCGCGCATCACCGGAGTCACCTCCGCGCAGCAGCGCCAGATCCGCCAGGGCGTCAAGCGCGCCCGCAACATGGGCCTCATGGCCTAAGCGGAAAGGAGCAGAGCAATGCATATCGAAGTGATGCTCATGGACAACGTGAAGAAGCTCGGCAAGTCCGGCGAAATCGTCAAGGTCGCACCTGGCTACTTCCGCAACTACCTGGGGCCCAGGGGCCTCGCGTCCGAAGTCACCGAGGCCGCCAAGCGCCGCCTCAAGAAGCTCGAGGCCGAGCGCGCAGCCCGCGCCGCCGAGGAGAAGAAGGCCGCTCTCGCGGTCGCGAAGAAGCTCGAGGGCCTGTCCCTCACCGTCTCCGCGCCGACGACGGACGGCAAGAAGCTCTACGGCGCCGTCAGCGTCTCCGACCTTCTCGCGGCCATCGAGGCCCAGCGCGACGTCAAGATCGAGCGCAGCCAGTTCTCCCTCGAGGAGTCCCTGCGCGAGGTCGGTGAGTACGAGGCCAAGATCGACCTCGGACACGGCGTGTTCGCGAAGTGCAAGATCACGATCCTGGACGAGCAGGCCCAGGCTGAGTAATCCTGCTTCGGCAGACAAGTCAGAAGGCGGACGCGCAGCGATGCGCGCCCGCCTCTTGACATTCGGGACGGATTTTAGGATAATATTCTTCAGATTATGAAAGAAACATTGCTTAAAATCGAGAATCTGAAGAAGAACTTCGGAAAGCTCGAGGTGTTGAAAGGGCTTTCGACCGAGATCCACAAGGGCGAGGTCGTTGTTATGATCGGTCCGTCCGGCGGCGGCAAGTCGACGTTCCTCCGCTGCATGAACCTCCTGGAGCAGCCGACCGAGGGGTCGATCATCTTCGACGGAATCGACATCGTCAGTGCGGACGACAAAACGAAGAACCGCGTCCGCAGCGAGATGGGCATGGTCTTCCAGCACTTCAACCTCTTCCCGCACCTCACGATCCTCGACAACATCACCCTCGCCCCGAAGCTCGTGCGCGGCGTATCCGCCGCGGAAGCAGAGAAGAAGGCGATGGAGCTCCTGGCGCTCGTCGGTCTCGCGGACAAGGCGAAGGCCTATCCGCAGCAGCTTTCGGGCGGACAGAAGCAGCGCGTCGCGATCGTGCGCTCGCTCGCGATGGAGCCCAAGGTGATGCTCTTCGACGAGCCCACCTCCGCGCTCGACCCCGAGATGGTGGGCGAAGTGCTGGACGTCATGAAGGACCTCGCGAAGAACGGAATGACGATGGTCGTCGTAACGCACGAGATGCGCTTTGCGCGCGATGTGGCGACGCGCGTCCTTTTCCTCGAAGGCGGCAGGATAGCCGCCGAGGGTACGCCCGCAGAGATATTCGGCGCGAAGCACGAGGGGCGCCTCGGCGAGTTCCTCGGCAAGGTGCGCGGCGAACTTGCCGCGGACGCCGATGTTGCGAAGGCGATGCTCGATGCGGCCAAGGACGGAAAGATCACCGTCGCCGAGGTTGAGGGCATTCTCAAGATCATCAACAGCAAGGAGGGAAAATGAAGAAGCTGTTTGCTGCCGCGCTGATGCTCGTTTCCGTCGGCGCTTTCGCCGCGGAGGAGGAGAAGGCCCCTGCGCCCGCGTATCCCGTTTCCGTCGTGTCCGACGACGCAACTGTCGCGTACAACCTCGCCGTTGTTGCCGACGCCGACGACGTGAAGGGCGCGAAGTCTTACATCGACTCCTACGCCGACAACGTCCAGAAGGACAAGGAGTTCAAGGCGAACGAGGCGAAGGCGCTTGAGACGATCCGCACCGAAAACCGCTTCTTCGGCACGTGGTGGGCCATCTTCCCTCCGCTCCTCGCTATCTTCCTCGCGCTCATCACGAAGGAGGTGTACTCGTCGCTCTTCATCGGCATCGTCTCCGGCGGACTCCTCTACTCCGGATTCTCCCTCGAGGGGACGATGACGCACGTCGTGAAGGACGGCTTCATCGGCTCCATAGCTGACGGATACAACATCGGCATTCTTTTCTTCCT
>JAEEOY010000242.1 GCA_016284515.1 Kiritimatiellia bacterium
GCTCGCAGCGCGGCAATACTGGGAGTTCAAGCGCTCTCTTTGGATATATCTTCGGCACGTCGTCTTATGCAGGCGGAACTCAAATCAGACAATACTATTCCTCTTCAAGTTACACGACCTTCTACATTCCGTCGAATCTGAGAAAGGTAGTAGTTACGGATGACAATAATCTGGGGTATGGTGCGTTCTACGGATGCTACTGGCTTACAAGCGTGACGATACCTGACAGCGTTGCGAGTATCGGGGACACCGCCTTCTACGGCTGCAGCGGTCTTACGAGCGTGACGATACCGGACAGCGTGACGAGCATCGGGGCTTATGCGTTCTCCGGCTGCAGCGGTCTTACGAGCGTGACGATACCGGACAGCGTGACGAGCATCGGGGATCATGCGTTCTACGGCTGCAGCGGACTTACGAGCGTGACGATACCGGACAGCGTGACGAGCATTGGGAAGTCTGCGTTCGAGTACTGCAGCGGGCTTACGAGCGTGACAATCGGCAACGGCGTAACGAACATCGGGTCTTTTGCGTTCTACGGATGTAGCGGTCTTGCGAGCGTGCATATAACCGACATTGTGAATTGGTGTGGCATTTCATTTGGTGATTATGATGCAAATCCGCTTTGTTGTGCACACAATCTTTATTGTAATGGTGTAAAAGTGACTGATTTGGTGGTACCCGACAGCGTGACGAGCATCGGGTGGGGTGTGTTCTACGGCTGCAGCGGACTTACGAGCGTGACGATACCGGACAGCGTGACGAGCATCGGGTCTTATGCGTTCAAATTTTGCAGCGGGCTTACGAGCGTGACGATACCCAACGGCGTTGCGAGCATCGGAGGTGGCGCATTCTCCGGCTGCAGCGGCATCCGGAGCGTGACAATACCAGACAGCGTGACAAGTATCGGGTATTCTGCGTTCGAGGGCTGTAGCGGGCTCGAAGAGATTACTCTGCCGTTTGTCGGCTCGAAACGAGGCAATACGGGAACATCGGATTCTCTGTTCGGGTATATCTTCGGCTCATTGTCCTATTCCGGCGGTACGGCGACAAAGCAGTACTATTCCTCCTCGGGCTATTCGACGTTCTACATTCCGTCGAAACTGAAGAAAGTTGTGGTGACAGACGAGACGGTGGTGGGCTATGGTGCGTTCTACAATTGCAGCGGACTTGCGAGTCTGGAAATACCGAACGGCGTGGATAGCATCGGCGACAATGCGTTCTACAACTGTCCCGGAACTGTGGTTGACACGACGACCATACCGGGGCTCAAGATGCTGCTGGACGGCTATGTCTTCGGCACCACGGAGGCGATATCCGGTGCGTTGGATCTGAGCGGTGTCAAAGGAATATGCGCCAATGCGTTCTCAGGGTGCAGTGGAATTACAAGCGTGACGATACCGGACAGCGTAACGAAAATCGGAGACCGCGCTTTCTCCGGCTGCACCGGCCTGACGAGCATCACGATACCAAACAGCGTGACGAGCATCGGGGCAGGTGCATTCTCCGGCTGCAGCGGGCTTAAAGAGATTACGCTGCCGTTTGTCGGCTCGATGCGCGGTATCTGGGATGATAGATATCCGCTCTTCGGCTATATCTTCGGTACATCTTCGTATACCGGCGGCACGCAGACAAAGCAATATTCCAACTCCTCAAACTATTCGACATTCTACATCCCGTCGAATCTGAGAAAGGTGGTAGTTACGGATGATGACGATCTGGGATATGGCGCGTTCTACAACTGCAGCGGACTCGCGAGCGTGATAATCTCGGACACGGTCTGGTACATTGAGGATCATGCGTTCTCCGGCTGCAGCGGGCTTAAGGAGATTATGCTTCCGTTTGTCGGTCTGGAACGCGGCAACACGGGGAGCGAGGAGTCGCTATTCGGCTATGTCTTCGGGACAAAATCGTATACCGGCGGCACACAGACAAGACAGTATTGGTCCGCATCGGATTCATCTGCGTTCTACATACCGACGTCCCTGACCAATGTTGTCCTTACCAGCGAGAGTACGATAGGGTACGGCGCTTTCTACAACTGCAGCGGCCTTACGGCCGTGACAATACCAGACACTGTTGAGAGCGTCGGTGAAAAGGCGTTCTACAACTGCAGCGGCCTTACGGCCGTGACAATACCAGACACTGTTGAGAGCGTCGGTGAAAAGGCGTTCTATAATTGCGGTGCGGCCTTGTTCGACACGGTTTCCATCCCCGGGCTCAAGATGCTGGACGGCTGGGTTGTCGGCACTTCTGGAACTGTTCCCGAAACGCTGGACATGAGCGGCGTCAGGGGGATATGCGAAGGCGTGCTCTCCGGCTGCAGTGGCGTCAGAAACGTGACGATTCCGCAAAGCCTTTGCTCGGGTGTGTTGTCAGGGATGTTCCCGTCCGCATACCAGTCGATAACCAGCGTGGCGCTCGCCGACGACGTGACGAACATCGGTCCGTCTTTCTTCTCCGACTGCAGCGGGCTTCAGAGCATAACCGCGGGCGAAGGGAGTGCAGCCTACTCGTCCCGCAACGGACTCTTGCTCTCAAGGGACGGCAAAACGCTCGTTGCAGGCGTCAACGGCGAGGTGACGATTCCGGACAGCGTGACCAGCATCGGCCCGTCCGCATTCGCAGGCCGCAGCGGACTTACGCGCGTGACGATCCCCGCCGGCCTGACGAGCATCGATCTTTCGGCGTTCTCCGGCTGCAGTGGGCTTGTGGGTATAACCGTGAGCGAAAACAACCCGATCTACACCGTGGTGAACGGGCTGCTCATCACAAAGGACGGTAGCACGGTCCTTGCCGCAGTGAACGGCAACGTCACGATACCGGAGAGCGTTACGAGCATTGCGCCGTCCGCCTTCGCCGGACGCACAGGGATCACCAGCGTGACTTTGCCTTGGAGCCTCCTGCATAACGTTGTCTGGGGAAGCATTTCGTCGCCACAGGGTAGCTTCCAGATCGGCCTCGGCGGGGTGGTCTTAGAGGAGAATAACTGGGCGCTGGTTTCAAGTGGCTCGGACGGGATTGAGGAATACCGGACTGAGTCTGACGGCGAGCGAGTCAGAAACACTCAGAGGTTGACGATAGAAGGTCCGTATGAATTCACATTCAGCTGGAAGTTGCTGAGCGACAGCGATGCCGTCGATATGTGGTGGGGTTTTGACGGAATGAATGTTGGCCTTGTAGAACATAAGGACGGCATGTGGGAGGACGTAGTCGTCTACGTACCGGAGGGAGTCCATACGATCAGCTGGACGTATACGGCGGACATCTACTATTACGACGAAGAAGACTACGACGATGCATCCGGGTGTGCGTGGTTGCGAATCCCGAAAATCAGAGGAAGGATCGCCAACTTGTTCCCCGATTCATACGCCACCATTCAATCCGTGTCCCTGACTGGCATGACGGCGGACATACCCGCGTTCGCATTTGACGGTTGCGCGTCCCTTACTTCGATCTCCATCCCGTCGACGGTGACGAACATCGGGATAGCTGCCTTCGCCGATTGCGTGGCTTTGACGAGCGTGACGATTCCCTCCAGCGTGGTCAACATCGGATCAAGTGCGTTCTCCGGCTGCGCCGGGCTTACGGGCGTGACGATACCCAACGGCGTTGCGATCATCGGAGGTGGCGCATTCTCCGGCTGCAGCGGCATCCAGAGCGTGACAATACCAGACAGCGTGACAAGTATCGGGACGTGGGCGTTCTCGTCGTGCGACGACGCGATATACGACACGTCGACCATTCCAGGGGTCCTTTGCGTAGATGGATGGGTAATGGAAATGAATCACAGTTTCAACGGAAATCAGGTTTCGCTGAACTTGAGCGGTGCGCGGGGCATCTGCGGGGCGGCGTTTGCGCAGCATAGCGAACTTAAGGGCGTAACGATACCGTCAACTGTGAAGAGCATAGGGGACTTGGCGTTCGTCAACTGCGAAAACCTGAAGAGCGTTTCGATTTCCTCCGGTGTTGCGAAGATCGGATATGGCGCCTTTTCTGGTTGCAGGGGACTTACGAACATTACGATACCCGACAGTGTGTCGAACATCGGGTACGGAGCTTTCGAATCTTGCGAAGATCTGTCGGATGTATACATAGCAGATATGGCCAAGTGGTGCGGAATTCAATTCGGCGATGAATACGCCAATCCGCTCTATGTAGCGTCCCAAAACGATGGCGGCCTATATCTCAGCGGGACTCTCGTCGAGTCCCTGACGATTCCGTCCGGCGTGACGAGCATCGGCTCGTATGCCTTCGCCGGCGGCTACTTTGACGGCGTGACGATTCCATCGAGCGTGAAGAGCATCGGCGCCGGTGCGTTCAAAGCCTGCTCCGTGGGTGGTGTGTACATTGCAGATCTCGCCAAGTGGTGCGCAATCTCGTTTGGCGACGCGTACGCAAAACCGGAAGGACCGCTTTATCTGAACGGAACTTTGATGGAAGGCGTATTGAGAATCCCGAACGGCACGACAAGCATCGGCGCTTATGCTTTCGCCGGCTCCGACTTTGAGAGCGTGGTGATTCCAAACAGCGTGACGAACATCGGAGAGGGAGCATTTTCCAACTGCTGGGGCTTTGAGGGCGTGACAATCCCGAGCAGTGTGAAGAGCATCGGAGACGGTGCGTTCTCGAGCTGTGGTTCCCTGACGAGTGCTTCAATCCCGGACAGCGTGAAGAACTTAGGCGAGAGGCTGTTCGAAGATTGCAATGATCTTACGAATGTGGTCATCGGCAGTTCGGTGACGAACATCGGTGCATACGCTTTCTCCGGGAGCGGGATTGAAAGGCTGACAATCCCAAGCAGCGTGACGAGCATTGGAGATAGCGCGTTCTCCAGATGCAGGTCTCTTGAAAGCGTGGCAATCCCGAACAGCGTGACGGATATTGGTGCGTCTGCATTCTCCAGCTGCAGCGGCCTTAGGAGCGCGACTATCGGCAACGGCGTGGCGGCCATCGAGCCGCAGCTTTTCGAGTATTGCTACCGTCTTACGAATGTTCTGATTGGAAGTTCCGTGACGAGCATTGGAACTAACGCATTTGCCAACAGCGGGCTCGAGAGCGTAACAATTCCAAACGGAGTTACGAGAATCGCTGATTATGCGTTCGCTGGTTGTGAGCTTGAGAGCGTGACGATCCCTGACAGCGTGGCGAGCATAGGTGCCTATGCGTTCGCCGAATGTTATGACCTTGTGAGTGTCAAGATGGATGGAGATTGCCCTGAGATTGGCGGATACGTGTTTGATTCTGTCGATTCCTCCTGCGTTGTGTATCTTCCGACGGGGAACACGACTTACAATGTAAGCGCCGGGCGGTGGGAAGGGCTTCCTGTCATGTATTATTCTCCCGGCATGGAATGGTCCATCGTCATCACGTTCGATGCGAACGGAGGAACCGGCGGGAAGACTGTGGTCAAGGACTACGGATCGCCGCTGATGGCGCCGACCGTCTCGAGGGAATGGTTCGCGTTCGCGGGCTGGAGCCCCGCAATCCCTGCCAGAATGCCGTCGTCGAACACGACCTATACGGCGCAGTGGGTGAGGTACGGCGCCTCTATATCCGCATCGTCGCTTGCCGGCAGGACCATGAGGCAACTCTATCCGGACGACTACGCGAACATGACGACTATTGTGCTTGAGGACGGCATCACGGCGCTGCCCGAGGGATTCTTCGACGGATGCGACAGGATGCAGTCAGTTACACTGCCATCGACCCTTTCCGAACTTGGAATAGACGACCTTCCTTCGAAGATAAGGGCGTCGCTCGCATACGACAGAAACGGGTTCATGATTTACAGGGGATGGGTGCTGGACTTCCAGAACCGCGGCACTTCGGTCGTGAGGATTCCGGAGGGAACGGTCGGAATCGGACGCGGCGCATTCGCCGAGATGTCCGAGTTGGAGACTGTTGTGATGCCGGACACGCTGAAGGGCATAGGGCGGCGTGCGTTCTACGGCTGCGCCTCTCTTAAGGAAGTCATAATGCGCGGTGACTGTCCGCTTGTCGGACTGGATGCGTTCTCTGGCATTGACCAGTCCTGTGCCGTGTATCTGCCGAGTGGGAATTCGACCTACAGCGTGTCAGGCGGCAAGTGGAACGGTATGACTGCCGTGTATTGCGATATTGACATTGCCATCACATTCGATGCAAACGGCGGGAACGGCGGATGGAGCCGTTCGGAGAAATTCGGGGATGAGCTTGACGCGCCGACGGTGACGCGCACGGGGTACACGTTCCAGGGCTGGGTGCCGGAACCTCCGGCAGTGGTGCCGTCCAGCAATGCAACCTATACGGCTCAGTGGGAGATAAGCAAGTACACCGTGACGTTCGTGGGGAACGGCGGCGCGCTCGGCGAGGACGGTCTGCAGAGAATCGACTCCGTGCAGGACTACGGAACGGCAATCGTCGCGCCGACGGTGGCGAGGGAGGGGTATACGTTCAAGGGGTGGTCGCCGGCTGTAGCGGAAACCGTTCCGGCGAAAGACGTGATCTACACCGCGCAGTGGCAGGTAAACAAGTACACGATTACATTCGACGCGAACGGAGGAACCGGCGGAAGGAGCAGCTCGTTGAACTATGGCGCGGGGCTTTCCGCGCCTGCGGTTGCGCGGACGGGATATTCGCTTGCGGGCTGGTCGCCGGCAGTTCCCGCAACCGTCCCGGCGGGAGACGCGACCTATACGGCGCAGTGGCAAATCAACCAGTACAAGGTGGTGTTTAACGGCAACGGCGGTGCGCTCGGTGATCGCGCCCTGCCGAGCGTCACGAATACACTGAACTACGGTTCGGCGATCGTCGTGCCGACGGCGGCGCGGGCGGGCTATACGTTCATGGGCTGGGTCCCCGACGTGGCCGCGACGGTTCCGGCGAACGACGTGACATACACGGCGCAGTGGCGGGTAAACCAGTATGCCGTGGTGTTCGAGGGCAACGGCGGCTCGCTCGGCGAAGGCGACCAGCAAAGAATAGATGCCGTGCAGGACTACGGAACGGCGATCGTGCCGCCGGTTCCGACGCGGACCGGGTATACGTTCATTGGATGGGATCCCGCGCTTCCCGAAACGGTGACGGACGCCCATGTGACCTACAGGGCGCAGTGGCAGGCGAATCAGTACATGGTGGTGTTCAACGCGAACGGAGGTAGCGGATCGATGTCCGCGCAGACGATGACGTACGACGAGCCGGCGCAGCTTTCCGCCGCGGTGTTCACGTGGGGGCACAAGAAATTTGTCGGATGGTCCGCGGTGTCCGACGGCGGGGTGGAATACGCGGACGGAGAGGTCGTGGAGAACCTCACGGCGGATGCCGGCGGCGTTGTGGCGCTGTACGCCGTGTGGGACGAGTTCGGGTGGACGTTGTCGGAATGCGTAGATGCGCCGGATCTGGCGATGGCGAACGACGAGGCGTCTCCGTGGGTTACGGACTGGATGACGTTCAAAGTCGGCGAGATGTCGCTCAGGAGCGGAGTGGTTCCGGTGGCGGAAGAGGGCGAAAGGACGAGTTCAACGCTTACGGCAACGTTGAAGGGCGAGGGGACTTTCTCGTTCTGGTGGAAGGTCAGCTGCGAGGACATGGACGAGTTGTACGGCGAGTGGTACGACTACGCAGTCTTCACGGTGGACGGCGTGGAAGTCGCGAAGATTGCAGGAGTGACGGGCTGGCAGCAGGTGCAGTACGCTGTGTCCGGGACGGGAACGCACACGCTCACATGGACTTTCACGCGCGATGACTGGGACGAAGAGGGGACGACATACGAGAACGCCGCCTGGGTGGATGGCGTAGTGTGGACGCCGACGCCTGTGCGGGTGACATTCAACGCGGGCGGCGCGACGGAAGGCACTGTGCCGCAGTCGGTTGTGAAGTACATGGGCTACGAACTCGAGCTGCCGGACGCGGGGACGCTCGCGAAGAGCGGCTACCTGTTCTTGGGCTGGTCCGACGGCGCGACGACATACGCTCCCGGAGCTGTTTATGTCGTCCCGAGGAACAACGTGACGCTGACGGCCGTGTGGAAGCTCAAGGTATGGACGCTCGGAGAGGCAGTAGATGCGCAGGTGCTTCCCTTTGCGACGGGCGGCAATTCGAACTGGACCGTCGATACAGCGTATGGCTGGACGAACGGAGTTTCCGCGAAGAGCGGCGCGGTCGCGGAGGGTCAGTCCTCGTGGATCGAGACGACGGTGAGCGGAGCAGGGACGTTCGCGTTCAGCTGGAACGTGATGGGTGGAATCTATCGCGGCACGCCGTTCGCGTACGCCAAGGTCGAACTTGACGGCGTGGAGCAGGCGCAGGAATACGCAACGTCCGGATGGAAGACGGAGACGATTGACGTTGCTGGCGAAGGCGCGCATACGATCCGCTGGACATACATGCGCACGTCGCCACGACCGGCAGAAGATGACTGCGCGTGGATTGACGGCGTTTCCTGGACGCCGAACGGGAGCGAGACGCCCAGCGGATCGTACACGGTGACGTTCGACGCGAACGGCGGCGTCGGGAGTACGTCGATGACGCTTGAATACGGCGCGCCGCTTGTCGCGGCCACGGTCGCGCGGACGGGGTATGTGTTCGCGGGCTGGCAGCCGGCGCTTCCTGAGACGGTTCAGGCAGGCAATGTGACATATACGGCTCAGTGGACTCCAAGGCAGTATACGGTGACGTTCGATGCGAACGGAGGAGCCGGCGGCAAGAGCGTCAAGCAGAACTACGGATCGGCGATCGTCGCGCCTACGGTAATGCGGACGGGGTATACTTTCGCTGGTTGGTCTCCGAGCGTGGCGGCGACAGTTCCGGCCGGTAATGTGACATACACAGCGCAGTGGACGATCAATCAGTATACAGTGCGGTTCGATGCGAATGGCGGTACAGGCGGCAAGAGCGGCAATCAGAACTACGGCTCGGCGATCGTCGCTCCAACGGTGACGCGCACGGGGTATACGTTCGCGGGCTGGTCTCCGAGTGTGGCGGCAACGGTTCCGGCGAATGACGTTACATACACCGCGCAGTGGACGATCAATCAGTACACGGTGACGTTCGACGCGAACGGGGGAATCGGTGGAACGAGCGGTAAGCAGGACTACGGTTCGGCGATCGTGGCGCCGACGGTGACGCTGGATGGTCATGTGTTCGCGGGCTGGGTGCCGAGCCCTCTCGCGACGGTTCCGGCCAGCAATGTGACATTCACGGCGCAGTGGATATGGGAGGACTTTGACGTTCTGTTCCCGAAGTCGATGCAGGTGACGTTTGGGGGTGTGCAGGCGGACGTGTCGCTCACGAACTTCCCGGCGCTGGTGAAGCTGTCGACCGCGATACCCGGATTCAGCTACGCCGACTTCATGCAGGCGAATGGCGCGGACATCAGGTTTGCGGACGCGGACGGGAACCTGATTCCGCATGAGATCGACACGTGGGACACGAACGGCGTGTCGACGGTGTGGGTGAAGGTGCCGCTGCTTGCGAAGGACACTGTGATCACAGCCTACTGGGGCAGGGCGGGCGAGCTTCCGGCTGTCGATCCCAAGGACGTTTGGGACGACGACTACGTGGGCGTGTGGCACCTTGGCGAGGGGGCGCTGCCGATGAAGGAGTCGAGTGAGACCTCGAGCGACTTCACGAATTCGTACGGCACTACCATTGGTTTTGCGGCGTCGGGAATCGTAGGTGGTTCTGTAGACTTCCCGACGAACGGAACATATAATGCGCTTGTGGCGCCTGACCACGACGCGCTCGACGGATTCACGAAGTTCACGATCGAGACGTGGACGTTCCAAGACGAGCACAAGGTCAATGCCGGAATTCTTGCTAAGCGGAAGGAATGGAACAAAGAGGCGGCCTATTGCGTTTATGACTCCGGTGATTGGGTTCCGCTAAAGGTAGGTACGAACCGGAACGCAGAAGCGAGGTGGGCTATCCACCAGGAACAGCAACTAGGCATGTGGAATTACTTTGCCTTTACGGCGGACATGGTCGGCACAAACAAGAACGTGCGCGTGTTCAGAAACGGCATAAAGCATAGCTGGGAGCCGACCGAGCTGTTTCTCGCGACGATGCCGAACTGCGAAAGCGACCTCTACCTCGGCAACCTCGGCGCAAACAAGCAGGACAATTCTTTCAACGGCAGGATCGATGAGGTGCGAATCTCGAAGTGCGTCCGCTCCGCCGAATGGGTCAAGGCGACGCACGACACGGTAACAGACGACAGCTTTGCGCTCTACGTGGTTAATGGCTTCGAGTATCAGAGGATCCTCTACGTCGACGTGGCGGCTGGTGTGACTAACGAACTTGCTTCCGCCGATGTCACGCCGTATATCACCAACATCGTGAAGCGAGGGGCGGGTGTGCTCGTTGCGTCGGCGATACCGGACTACGAGGGCGACTTCACGTTGGAGAGGGGCGTTTTCAGTGTCGGCATGAAGGACGGCGCGGGCAAGGACAAGTTTGCGAGCACGATTTACGTTGGGCCCGGCGCGTCTTTCGAGTTCACCGGCTCGACTGGGGGCTTGCTCGACAACAAGAAGTTCGTCCTCGAAGGGGACGCCGCCCCCGGTGCAAAGGGTAAGTTCGTGTCGAACTGCGGAGAATGGGTGACTATCGGCTCCGGCATGTCGTTTGCGCTTAGGAGCGACGCGGAGTTCGCTTCCTGCAAGCTGCGAATGATGATCGCCTCTTCGGTCTTCGACCTTGGCGGAAAGACCATGACGGTCAAGAACGGCGGGGGCAACCAGGCGGAGTTCGACAAGTGCACTTTCCGCAACGGGGGGAATGTCGTCGTCGGGCCAAACATGATCTTCATGACCGAGAACGGCACGATCATCTTCGAGACACCATCCTCCGGAGCGTCGGCAGTGACGCTCCTGAACGGCGCGACTCTTAATCTCAAGACCGGCGTGTCTGCCTCTGGATGGACACTCTATGCGACAAACGATAATACGACTGTGACTGGTAATGCAAACAGATGGCCATATGACGCGAGCAACGCTCTATGGAACGGGAATATTGCATTGGGGCGGAAGTCAAGCATCGCCACATATCAAGGTGTGGTAGCGGGTGTGTCGAACACTGTGTTTAACGTAAAGGGTGGTCTTTCCGGGTCCGGCACGCTGAATGTCGGCCCGGGATGGCTCAACCTCCATAATGCGGACAATACGTATTTGGGGGATGTCATCGTGAATGGATGTGCGCTCTCCGCGACACAGCCGATTCTCCCCGGCGGAGGCGGAATCGGACTCTGGAACGGTGCGGCGTGCTTCCCGAACGCGTCGAGCGTGACCTTCACCAACACCGCGCGACTCGCGTTCATGGACTTGACGGCCTGCACCGTCTCGAATGTCAAGTTCATCGCGCTTGCGGGCGAGACGCAGTCAATTTCCGGCGGCGTGCATACCGCCCGCTCCACGATGGCCGGCTTCGTGAAGGAGGGCGCGGGAACGCTCGTCATCGACTCGCCTGTCTCTGTCACGGGTCTCGGCGATGTCAAGGCGGGCACGCTCAAGATTGCGAACCGCTGCGACACCACGCAGTCCGGCGAGGCGATGATCGCGCCGCTCCCGGTGTTCGCGAAGCTCAGGTTCGCGTCCGGCGCGACGTTCGACCTCTCAGACAACGCGGCGATGCGCGTCGGCGACATCGAGGGCTCGCCGAATGTGGTGAACTCCGGCTCGCTCGATGTTGCAGGCAAGTGGAGGCTCACAAGCGCAACGGACGTCCTTGCCTCGGATGGAGCAATCCGGTTCGAATCTGCGTCCTCGTTCGAACTTGCAGATGCGTCACTGTTTGCGTCCATTCCTGAATCTGGGCTTGTTGTCGCGACTTCGGCGACGCAGATCGCCGGAGTTCCGGCTTCGGCGACGCCGGGCTTCACGATGGAGCTTTCGCAGGACGGCAAGTCGCTAATTCTGAAGCCGGTCGTGTTGGAAGGATACGCGGCGTGGGTCGCGGAGAAGGGAATTTCGGGCGTAGACGCAGCAGCCGACATGATGACGAACGGAATCGCAAACGTCGTGCGCTACGCCTTTGACATCCCGCCCGCGATTTCAGAGGTCGGCACGCCGGTAATCAAGATCGTGACGGACGCGAACGGCAATCCGTGCGTGCAGTCGCGCGACCTCGCGACCGGCCGCGACGATGTGTCGCTCACCGTGCTTGCGACGGAGGACCTCTCCAGCTGGCAGGGTGCGGCTCTTGTTCCGATGGAGAAGTCTGCAACGGACGGGCTCTGGAAGCCATCCGCGAGCAAGACATCCGGATATGTCTTCCCCTCCAAGATGTTCTTCAAGTACAAGATCGATCTCCGGCAGTAGGCGCTGTTGTGCAAACTGACGAGTTCTCGCCGACAGGCAAGCACCGCCACGGGCCAGGCGACGGCAAGTGCATCTGGTGCGGGTCGACAAGCACGGGCCCGGCCTGCCCCTTCAGCCTGAGCGGGCGACACGAGAAGTAGGAGACTCGAAATGGCGCAAGCGTAGATGCGCCTGCGGCGAAGCCGTGCGCTCATTGGCGCAGTATCCATTCGCAGAAAAAGGGGCTGCCGAAGCGGTATTCCCCGTCGTAGTTGTAGATTATGTTCTCTCGTTCAAGTTTGGCGACGGCCTTTTTGACGGATGCGGCGTTGAAGACCTGTGCCGCTTCGAGGAAGGCGCCGGAGAGTATCTCCCTGCCGCCGCGGACGGCTATGGTGCGGAGAACGCGCGTTTGCTGCGCGGTAAGCTGCTTGAGCGCAAATGTGAAGTGGTCGTTTTCCCTTGCGAATATGATGGCAAGGGCCTGCTGGATGTCGGATTCCTCAAGTGTTGTCCCTTTGCTGCTCATCTGCCAGAGTGCATCGCAGAGTTCCTGGATGAAGCCCGGGGTGTCGCGTGCGGTGCGGGCGATGGCGTCAAACATTGCGCGCGTGAGTTTCCGTCCGCCGGTGGCGAAGCGTTTCTTTATGAACGCGAAAAATTCGTCAGGGTCTATGTTCCCGACCTTGAACGCGGCGGCGGAATGGTAGAAAGGGCTGGAATACTTGAAGAAGATCTCCGCCATCTTGTTACGTATGCTGCCGAGGAAGATGTACGGAGTGTTGGAGTCGAGCTGGATTCTGGAGCGCAGCACGGCGAGCGTCCTTTCACCGTCGTCTATGTCGAGAATGTCCTGGAACTCGTCGAGAAGGACGCACGTCTTGCGCCGCTTGGTCTGCGCCAGAAGAACGTCAAGCACAGAATCGAGCGTTGCAGGCTCTGCCGCAATCCGCGCGTCCACAGTCACGGTCGGAGCACCGGACGAAGGGTCGATGGAAACCGTCGGTCTGAGGTGCGCGAGCATGCGCACGGTCTTTGTTATCCAGCTTTCGGAATCTTCAAGTCGTGCGAGCGCGGCGACAAGCCTGCGGCAGACGTCCGCCTGGTCGCGGACACAGAGAAAATCGGCATGGAAGAGGGCAATGTTCTTCATGTGCCGAACGGTTTCGAGAACGAGGGACGTCTTCCCAGTTCTGCGGTCTCCCTGCATTACGACGTTCTGTCCGGACTCTATGCGAGAAGCGAGTTCCTTCTCGAGCGCGGGACGCGGGCAAAAGAAGTCTCCGTTAACAGTGCATCCGTATTTGAACGGGTTCATTGCCATCTCTCTTTCTTTGGTAGTTGTGCTAAATGGTGTTATGCTAAAAGGTGTTATACCATTTGGCATAACGACGGTATTATATCATGTTTGGGTGTGCTTTGGCAATGGGGTTTCGATAGTGCGCGAGGTGTTACGTCGGTCCGTGGTTCAAACAAAACGATTTAGAAAGGGAAAAACGATGAAAAGAATAACTATTGCGCTTGGCGCGGTGCTGGTCTGGGTGTGTGGCGTCTTTGGCGCGACACACGAGGGCGTGCAGCTGTGGGAGAACGGTTCACTGTGGGCCAAGACCAACGTCGGCGCGTCCACGGAGAGCGGCTTCAGCGCGTTCGTCGCCGGCAAGCGGTAGGGAGGGTAGCCATAATTCAGGATTGATGCGCGGTTCGTAATCGTATGATACGAAACGCGCGGGACGGAAGTGGTATAATCTCCAGCGTATGAATCAGTATATCTGCAACATCTGGTGGTGGCGCCGCGCTCTCGGAGCGTGGTGACGCCGTGCATTGCAGATGTCTTGCCGAGCGGCCCCGCTTCGAACGAAGCAGGGCCGTTTTGCATATAGAGAAGTTGCCAAACCAAAATAAGGAGAAATCCGAAATGCTGAAGATTCTTACGAAGGAGGAGTTCGAGCGGCGCACCGCGGACGGCGCGCGCACTCCGGTGTTCCGCGAATACCTCGCGGACCGCGAGACGCCCGTCTCGGTGCTGACGCGCGTGGCCGACGCGCCGGGAGACGTGTTCCTCTTAGAGAGCGTGTACAACGGAGAGCGCAAGGGACGCTACTCCTATCTCGGACTCGGCGCGGCGGATGCGCCGCGCGCCGGCGGGAGGTTCGTCCGCGCGCCGGAGCTTCCGTCGTTCCAGGGCGGGAGGGTCGGATACTTCGCGTACGAGTCGATATCCGACTTCGAGCCGCGCGTCCCGCGCCGCCACGAGGAGGGCACTCCGCCTTCCGCGTTCGTCGAGGTCGAGTCGTTCCTCGTGTTCGACTCCGTGAGGAGCACGGTGACGATCGCGAGGGTCGCGTCCGAAGGGGAGTACGACGCCGCGATGGCGGAGATCGCCGCGCTCGCCGAGCGCCTTCTCTCCGCAGAGTCGATCGAGCGCTACGTGAAGGAGCGCGGCACATCCGCCGCGCCGTTCCTCGGGGAGTTCCGCCCCGAGATGACGAAGGACGAGTTCTGCGCGATCGTCGCGCGCTGCAAGGAGGCGATACGCGCGGGCGAGGTGATCCAGATCGTCCCGTCGCAGAAGTTCGTCGCGGAGACGAACCTCTCGGGGCTCGCCCTGTACCGCGCGCTCAGGATCGTGAACCCCTCGCCGTACAACTTCTTCCTGCGAGTCGGCGAAAAGACGCTCGTCGGCTCCTCGCCCGAGGAGCTCGTGAGGCTCGAGGGCGGCATCGGATCGATCGCGCCGATCGCCGGGACGCGTCCGCGCGGCGCGACGCCGTCCGAGGACCGCGCGCTCGAGGAGGAGCTCGTCGCGGACCCGAAGGAGCGCGCAGAGCACATGATGCTCGTCGACCTCGCGCGCAACGACCTCGGCCGCGTCTCGAAGACGGGGAGCGTCCGCGTCGAGGGACTCGCCCACGTCGAGCGCTACTCGCACGTGATGCACCTCGTGTCGAACGTGTACGGAGAGCTCGATCCGGAGAAGGCGGACGCGATGGGGCTCTTCCGCGCGGCGTTCCCCGCGGGCACGCTCACCGGCGCGCCGAAGATACGCGCGATGGAGCTGCTCGCGGAGTTCGAGAAGTCCCCGCGCGGAGTGTACGGGGGCGCAGCCGGGTACTTCAGCAACACAGGCGACATGAACTTCGCGATAGTGATCCGCACGATGGTCTTGGAGCGCGGGACGCTTACGATGCGCGCGGGCGCGGGGATCGTCGCCGATTCCGACCCCGAGAAGGAATACATGGAGACCGTAAACAAGTCAAAGGCGATCTTCGAGGCCGCCAGATTCGCAAAGGAGCTCGCATGACACTCGTCATAGACAACTACGACTCGTTCACGTTCAACCTCGTCCAGGCGATCGAGGGGCTCGGCGTGGAGACGAAGGTCGTGAGGAACGACAAGATCGACGTCGCGGGAATCGCGGCGATGAATCCGGACAGGCTCGTGATCTCGCCCGGACCCGGCAACCCCGACTCCGCTGGCGTCTCGCTCGCGGCGGTGAAGGCGTTCGCGGGGAAGATCCCGATCCTCGGCGTTTGCCTCGGACACCAGACCGTCGCGCAGGCGTTCGGAGGGAGGATCGTCCCGGCGAAGAGCCTCATGCACGGAAAGACGAGCAGGGTGCGCCACGACGGGAAGGGCATCTTCGCCGACGTGCCGCAGGGCTTCGAGGCGATGCGCTACCACTCGCTCGCAGTAGAGCGCGCGACGCTGCCGGACTGCCTCGAGGTCTCCGCCGAGACGGACGACGGGGAGATAATGGCGCTCAGGCACAGGACGCTTCCGATCGAGACGGTGCAGTACCATCCCGAGTCCATCGGGACGCCCGAGGGCGTCTTCCAGCTGCGCAACTTCTTCGGACTCGGCGAGGGCTCGAAGTCTCCGGCGGAGACCGTCGCGTACCACGAGTTCCGGGGCATCCTCCGCGGAGACTACACGGAGCGCGAGCTTTCCGCGCTGCTTACGATCGGACGCGAAGACGCCGTCTCGCCGGACCGCCTCCTCGGCGCCGCGCGCGCGATGCGCGACGCGATGGCGAAGATCGACCTCGGCGAGTGCTCGGACGCCGTCGATCTCGTGGGGACGGGCGGAGACGGACATCCCACGATCAACATCTCGACGACCGCTGCGTTCGTCGCGGCGGGCGCGGGAGTGAGGATCGCGAAGCACGGCAACGTCGCGGCGACGTCCAAGAGCGGAGCCGCGGACGTGCTGCGCGCGCTCGGGGCGGACCTTTCGCTCCCGCCGGCGCGGGTGCGCGAGTCGTTCGACAGGACCGGCGTTGCGTTCCTCTTCGCGCAGCGCTACCACGCGGGAATGCGCTTCGCGGCGAACGTCAGGAGGTACCTTGGCTTCAAGACGCTCTTCAACCTGCTCGGTCCGCTCACCAATCCGGCGGGAGTCGTGCGCCACGCGATCGGCGTGTACGATCCGAAGGTGGTCCCTGTCATCGCGCAGACGCTCCTGCGGCTCGGATGCCGCCGCGCGCTCGTGTTCTCGGGCGTCGACGGGATGGACGAGATATCGCCAGTCGGCGTCACGCTCGTCGCGGAGGTTAAGGACGGAGAGGTGAAGACCGGGATCTTCGACGGCGGCAAGGTCGCAGGCCTCGGCGCGGACGCGTCTTTGGACGAGCTTGCGGGAGGCAACGCCCAGGAGAACGCGGCGATACTGCGCGCGACGCTCCGGGGAGAGGTCCGCGGCGTTTGCCGCGCGGCGGTGCTGCTCAACGCCGCGGCCGCGATAGTCGCGGGCGAAAAGGCGGAAACGCTCGAGGAAGGGTACAGACTTGCGGAGGAGTCGATCGACTCAGGCCGCGCACTTGAAAAACTGGAGGAGTTCGTGTCATGCAATTCAAGGAATCGCTGAAGAAGCCGGGAACGCGCATCATCGCGGAGTTCAAGAGGGCGTCGCCGTCGCTTGGCGACATAGACGTCGCGGCAGATCCCGCCGAAAGGGCGAGGATGTACGAGGAGGGAGGCGCCGCGGCGATGTCCGTCCTCTGCGAGGGTCCGCGCTTCAAGGGGAGCCCGGACGACCTCAGGCGCGCGAAGGGCGCGGCGGAGATTCCGCTCCTCGCGAAGGACTTCATCTCGACGAAGGAGCGGCTTGCGGAGGTGCGAGATGCGGGCGCGAGCGCGGCGTTGCTGATAGTGCGCTATCTCGACGACGCGCTTCTTGCCGAGCTCCTCGCGGAGACGCGCGCGCTCGGAATGGACGCGCTCGTCGAGGCGCACACGGCGGAGGAGATCGCGAGGGCTGTGAAGGTCGGGGCGGACATAATCGGCGTCAACTGCCGCGACCTCGAGACGCTTTCCGTCGACCTCTCGGTCTCGGAGCGGCTTCTCGGGGAGATTCCCGAGGGGATCTTGCGCGTCGCGGAAAGCGGCGTGCGCACGCGCGCCGACATCGAGCGCCTCGCAGCAGCCGGCGCGGACGCCTTTCTCATCGGAACGACGCTCATGAAGTCGTCCGATCCCGTCGCGCAGCTCCGCGCGCTCAGGGGCTCGGGGTCCTTAAAGTAAAAGGGCTGCAGTGTTAGGGGGGGGGATTC
>JAEEOY010000243.1 GCA_016284515.1 Kiritimatiellia bacterium
AGAGCTCGTACTGCAATCACAGAGAGAACGAAGCACCCGTTCATCAGTGATTCAGAGGCGAGCTAAGAAATGAATACAGCGTAGTGCGTGAGGCGCGGGGCGGATGCGCAGCATGATGAGCGACGGGGCAAAACCTTGAGGGCGACCCGATTTCGGCGCGTCGCCCTTTTTGCCGAGAGGCCCGGCGGCACTGGCAAAAAGGTAAAAGACCGCGAAATCGATGTCGCACCAAGGTTTTGAACCGGGCCTTGCGCCAGCAAGGCAGCGAATCACTGGCAAGCAGCCGCCCCGCGACGAGCGCACGGAGCGATCTCGGTGGCTATCTTCGCATACGCGTCGCCGTCCGCGGAAAGAAACGCGACGGCTTTCGCGAGCGCGTCGGACGCCTTCCGGCGCTCCGCCGGGTCGCGCAGCCATTTCTCGAGCCACGAACGAGTCGCCTCCGCGGTGAAGTCCTCCTGGAGAAGCTCGGGCATCGGACACTCCGCGCCCGACTTCTCCGCGATTATGTTCGCGAGCCCGACGTGCTTCACGCCCTTTATCGCACGGCGGAGGAACGCCGCGAGGAGCGGGCTCACCTTGTAGACGAGCACCGTCGGACACCCCGCAAGCGCCGCCTCGAGCGTGGCCGTTCCGCTCGCGACCGCCGCGACGTCCGCACGCAGCAGCAGCTCGCGCGCCCCGCCTGACTGGACGACGACGCGCGATCCGCGCGAGGCCACGATGCGGTCGATCGCCGCGCGGGCCCGGTCGTTCGCCGCTGGGATTACGACTTCGATCCCCTCAAGCGGAGCGACCGCGTCGAGGAGCGTCGGAAGATGCTTCTCGATCTCCCCGAGCCGCGAACCAGGGAGAATCGCGACGAGCTTCTGCGGACGCTCCCCGTCTCTTCGCGCAGTACCCGCGAACTCCTGCACGAGCGGATGCCCGACGAACGCGGCAAATCCGCCGCGGAAGATCGACGGCTCGAATGGGAAGAAGCAGCAGAGCCGGTCGAGCGAGCGCTCAATCTTGGGGATGCGACCCTGGTGCCACGCCCATACCTGCGGACACACCACATGAACGGCCCTCACGCCCTTCGACTTCGCGTACGCGGCGAGCTTGAGGTTCATTCCGGGATAGTCCACCGTGCAGACGACGTCGGGCTTCCACTCGTCTATCGCGCGTTCCATCGTCCGCTTGACGCGGAGGAAGTAGAAGATTCGTCGCAGGACGGCCCAGATTCCGAAGACGGCGAGATCGGCAGTGCGGAAGCCGTAGTCGGAGTATCCCCGCACTTCTACGGACGGATCCTTCGCGCGCACGGCGTCGGCGATGCGGCGCGCGTAGTGCACGCCCGATTCCTCGCCTGCCAGGATCAAAAGCTTCATGGCGGATGCGCTACCTGTCACGGGCACTTGTGCGGACAGTTCGCGCAGCCGTGGGCGCACGAGCCGGGCATTGACACGTCCTCTCCCGTCCAGCAGTAGGTGCACAGCTTGTCCTTGGGGAGGCCTATGGCCGCGACGAGATCGTCGACCGTCTGGAATGCAAGCGACGTCAAGTTGAGCTTCTCGCGAATGAACTCGACCATCCCATGATACGGCGCGCCGTCCGGATCGACGTACTTCGCGATGTCCGCTCCCTCCCCTTCGTGTCCGCGAACGTAGCGGCGCGTTATGAGGTCGTACTCGCTCTTGGAGCGCGAGAAGTTGATGAAGCGGCACGGATAAAGAAGCGGCGGGCACGCGATGCGCACGTTGACCTCCTTGCAGCCCTCCTTGTAGAGCCTGTCCGCCTGCTTGCCGAGCTGGGTGCCGCGCACGATCGAGTCGTCGCAGAAGACGAGGCGCCTGTCGCGGATGAGCCCCGGAATCGGGATGAGCTTCATCGACGCGACCTTTTCGCGCTGGCGCTGGTCCTGCGGCATGAACGAACGCGCCCAAGTCGGCGTGTACTTGACGAAAGGACGCGCGTACTTGATCTTCGCCTCGTGCGCAAAGCCGAGCGCATGCGAAGTGCCGGAGTCGGGGATTCCGCACGCAGCGTCAACGTCGGCGGGATACCTCTTCGCGAGCGCCGAGCCGCAGCGGTAGCGCGCCATCTCGACGTTGCGCCCCTCGTAGGAGGAGGCGGGATATCCGTAGTAGACCCAGAGGAACGAGCAGATCGCCATCTTCTCGCCGGGCGCAATAACGGTCTCCATCCCATCCGGCTTCATCGCCACCATCTCGCCCGGGCCGAGGTCCCTCACATACTCGTAGCCGAGATTCGCGAGCGCGCAGCTCTCCTGTAGCGCGATGTAGCCCGTCTCGCGGCGGCCAATCACGATCGGGGTGCGTCCGTAGCGGTCGCGCGCCGCATAGAGCGTTCCGTCCTCGGAGAGAATCAGCATCGAGCAACTGCCCTTTATCTTCTCCTGGACGTACCTTACGCCGTCCACAAGGGATGACTGCGTCGCGATAAGCGCCGATATTACCTCCGTCGGACCCACCATTCCGCTCGTCGTGGAGTACTGGAGCTGCGCGTGGTTCATGTCGAACAGTTCGCGCTTGAGGTCCTCGATGTTCGTTATGAGCCCCACCGTCACGATCGCGAAGGCGCCAAGGCGCGTGTACATGACGAGCGGCTGGGGATCGGTGTCGGATATCACGCCTATGCCGACGTTCCCCACAAACCTACCGACGTCGTTCTCGAACTTGGACCGGAAAGGCGCGTTCTGGATGTTGTGAATCGCGCGCTGGAATCCGCCCGGACCGAAAACGGCCATTCCGCCGCGGTGGGTTCCAAGATGAGAATGGTAGTCGGTGCCAAAGAAGAGATCGCTCACGCAATCCCCTTTGGATACAACGCCGCAAAAACCGCCCATTGAGTTACTCCTGTACTTTCCAGTTGGTTTTCAAGAAGGTAGGGGGATATTATACCATAAATGCCGCCCGTAGGTTGAACCGGACTCTACATGCGCCTGAACACAAGCGAGGTGTTGACCCCTCCGAACGCGAAATTGTTGCTCATCACGAACTCCGTGTCTATCTCGCGCCCTTCGCCCGAGATGTAGTCAAGCGGCGCGCACTCGGGGTCCGGCGTGCGCAGGTTCAGCGTCGGATGGAACCAGCCCGCGTTCATCATCATTATCGACATCTCCGCCTCGATCGCCCCGCACGCGCCGAGCGTGTGGCCGATGTAGCTCTTCGTCGAGGAGATCGGCACGGCGCGGCGGAACACGTCGCGCGTCGCAGTCGTCTCCGCGATGTCGCCGGCCTTCGTCGCCGTGCCGTGTCCGTTCACGTACCCAATCGCGTCCGGC
>JAEEOY010000244.1 GCA_016284515.1 Kiritimatiellia bacterium
CCGCACCGCTTTCAGGCAGCGGCGTGGTGCAGCTGTTCTCGAATTGTGCGCCGGTCTCGTAGTTGGCCGTAGCCGTGGCACCGGCGTTGGTGGCGGTATTGCCCCAGACGATCGAGTTGATGGCCGTCGAGGTGGCGTCGATGCCGCCGCCCGTGCCGGCGCTGCAACCGTAGATGGTGCAGTGGTCGATCGCCGCGCCGAACACGCCGCCGCCCGCCCCTTCGGCGGTGCAGTTGTAAACGACGCAGTTCTTGAGGTTCGCCATGAACGACCCGCCGCCGCCGCGCGTCGGCGTCCAATCGTAGTCGGCGTGTCCGTTCTTGAGCGTAAAGCCGATGAAGGTGAGGCCGTCGTGGTAGCAGTAGTTCGCCACGCAGGGTGTCCTGCCGTTGCCGTCGATGAACGTGTCCGCCGCGCTGCCGGTGGAGCGCACGACAATGGTCGGCCCACCGGAATACCAGCCGCCGCTCAGATAGGACTGCCCGTAGGTGCCGGGCGCGACGAGGATCGTCGATGCCTCATACGAGATTGCTTCGTCGAGCGCGGCCATGATGGTCTTGAACGGCGATCCTGCCGTTCCCGTGCCGTTCGTCGTGCCATTGACGGCGTCCACGTAGAACTTCTTGCCGACGGCGATTTCCCACTCGGCATACACCTGTCCATTGGTCCATAGCGCATCGGCCACTTCGCACGCGAGCGTGTGCCTGGACAATTCGGTGGCTGTGAAGGTGTAGTTAGTGCCGCTGGCGACCAGCGCATCATCGAGATACCACTTGTAGTCGAGCGCAGCACCTTCCGGATCGTGCGCCGCGACTGCGAAGGTCTGGCTGTCGCTCTCGGGAACCACGACCTTCGTAATGGTCGCTGGGGACTGCGACCCGCCCGTGGCGGGCGAGGTGGAGTCAATCACGGGACGCGCGTTCACATTCGCGTTCACTGTGAGGGTGTAGGTCTTGTAGGCGACGTCGCCGTTGTCGGTATCGGTCACGAGCGCGGAGACCGTATAGCTGCCCGCGTAGTCAATGATACCGGTGAGGAGGCCATCCTCGGAAACTGTTAATCCGCTGTTGTTTGGCAGATAGGAGATGATGATGTCGTCCATTCCCGCAAAGCTCACGTCGCGCGTGCGGTAGATTTCGACGGCGCTCTCCTCCGAGCCGTTGGAATAAGCGATGTAGCCGCCCTTCGTGCAATCTGGGCCGTAGGCGAGGCGCACGGTGTTGTCGGGGTACAGCGTGGCGGAACATTCGAGCGGACTCGACGAGTAGCCGCCGTAGTTCCCCGTGAACACGATCGTGATGTGGTCGGACTGGCTATCGACGCGGATTCCCGTGAACTTGGAGCCGTCGCCCATACCGGACACGCCCTCCAGCACGGCGATCTTCGGGTCGTTGTCGATGTAGGAGCGCGACCATCCAAGCCAGCCGTCGTTGTCGCCGAAGTAGAGTCCGCCGTCGTCGGATATCGTGACCTGTGTGTATGTCTCTCCGAACCACTTGAAGGCGAACGGCAGGTCTATCACCGCGCCTCCATAGTAGGAATCTGGGAACGGATTCTCCAGTTCCTCACCCACGTTTCCGTTGAAGCTGTTTGCCTCGCGCGTGACGAAAGTATCGGGCAAACTCCATGTCGCCGCGCCCACGTTGCCGGAACATTCGAGCTGCACCGAATACGGAACGGCCTCCGTCGCGGCGGGAAGCGACGCCGTTTCGATCTTGAGGTCCGCGTAGGACGTCACGGCGATGGGCCCGCACTTCTCCGATTCGCCGAACTGCGAGTTCCAGGCGGAAATCCAGTAGAAGTAGTTCGTGCCGCCGGTCGTGGTCGTGTCAAGATAGTTCGTGGCGGTCGTGGTGCCGACGAGGGTTGCAGACGCGACATCGTCGCTCGTGCCACGATAGATACGGTACTCGGCGGCGTTCGGCACTGCCGCCCACACGAACGGAAGTCCCTTCCCGGCCTTGGCGCTCGTGCCGGTCGCGACAGGCGCGACAGGCGCGCCGGTCACGACTCCGCCCTCGTAGCAGCCGTAGTCGATGATGTTGTTCTTGATGCGACGCGACGGTTCACCAGAAAGGTCGTAGAACGGCATTTCATACGTAGTCACTTCTTCGCCCACGTCGATGGCGGGCGAACCCGCGGTCAGGCGCCAGTCGCCGTTCGCGGCGTCGACGAACCATGGATCGACGCCGATCAGGTTGGACTGTGCCGCAATGTCGACCGAAACGCCGGTCGAAAGCGCCTCGTTCTGACAACTCCTGACTTCGTTGTATTCCGAATAGCCGGACCTCGCTGTGTTGCCGTAGACGATGCAGTTCTTGAGATGGCTGTAGTTTGCGCCGCCTGGATAGCCAGTGGAAACGTTGTTTGCGATTGTCGAGTTGTAGACCTTGCAGTTGCTCACGCCGGCGGCGCGGCCACCGGATGTCGAATTCGTATTCACGTTGTTCACGATGAGCGAGTTCACGACTGTCGCGTTGTAAACGGCTCCGTAGCAGGTGTAGCGAGACGTGGACATGCAGTTCGAGACAACGCAGCTTTCAATCGTTCCTCCGCAGAAGCCACCGCCTGCATAGTTTTTCGGCGTGCCGTTTACGAGGCTCGCGTTCTTAAGCGTCATGGTGGAGGTCAGGCGCGCGCATGTGTTCGTGCCGCCGCCATCGATGATGGTCTTGCCTGCGCCCGCGCCGAGGAAGGTGAGCGCGCGCGTGTCGGAGACATAGCTTTCGCCGTTCCAGTAGCTGTCCTCGAAGGCGAACGGCTCGAACGTGCCTTCCGCGAGGTGGATCGTCTCGCCGTCAAGCGCGAGCGCGGCGGCGGCGGCGATGGTCTTCTTCGGCGCGGCGGCGGTGCCGTCGCCCGAGTCGTCCGTCTCGGTCGGGTTCACCCAGAACTCCCTGTATTCGAAGAGTGCCTCGACCTCGTAGTCGCAGTCGATGTTTTCGATGGCGAATTCCATTTCCGTCGCGCCCGCGACCTCAACCCCGTTCGTCACCCAGCCGAGGAACGCGCGGTCGGTGAGCGGCTTGACCGAGACCCAGGCCGTTTCGTTGGACGCCACGATCTGCAGTTCAGACCCATCCGAGAAGATGCCGCGCACCGGGTCGGTGAATGCATGGACGGTGAAGCCCTCAACGCCCGGGCCCTTGTACGCGCCCGTGTTGTTCGCGGGGTTGTCCGCAAGGCACGCGGACCCGGCGCGCAGCCTGAGGTCGCCCATCGTCGCATAGACGAACGACGGATGCGCCTCGAAGTTGCCCGTCCCGTAGGACGTCATCGCCGGAATTGTGCAGCAGTTGGTGGCGGACATCTCCCGCGCGGACCATTCGTCCGTATTGAAGTTCGCCTCCGAGCCGTCGTCCGCAAGGTTGTTGACGACGATCGTGTTCACCATGTGGCACCTCGCGCCGATTGCGCCAAGGTTGTCGTATTCGTCTTCGGTGGTGGTAATCTCGTTCCCCGCTACGGTGCAGTCCGCGAGCGTGCAGTCGGTGAAGAGGTTGCGCGACACGGAGCATCCCCAGACGTAGCAGCCCGTGAGGTCGCAGTCCTGGATGCCGTAGTCGCGGTTCTTGATTCCGCTCAGCGAGCAGTTCGTGAAGTTGACGTAGCTGGCGCCCTGAACGTTCTCGAACGTGAATCCGGTGAAGGACGCCCTTGCGCCGTAGTTGCCTGAAAGCGAGTAGCCGCTCGTGAAGGCGATCGTGGTGTCGTCCATGGTGCCCGTCGAGACGAATTGAAGCTCCTTGCTGCCGAGATTCATGTAGTCGAGCTCGTAGCGTCCGGGCGCGATGATGATCTTGTCGCCGAACTTGAGGTAGTCGTCCCGGAGATTGTTGTAAGGACTTGCCGCCGTTCCGTTGCCGCCTTCCGCGGCACAGAAGTCTATGTAGGTATCACGGCGGATGGAGACGTGCCACGTGACGGTGTTCGTCCAGAAGGCGTCGGAGACGATGCACTTCAGGACCGACTCGCCGCTCGAATACTGGAAGTCGTAGAGTTCGCGCGTCGCCGTGAACGTGAAGTCCGCACCCGTGCCGATGTTTGTCGACGCGGAATACTGGCTGTCAGAGCGGTAGAACACCCAGTTGATGTCGAACGGGCCGTCGGCGAGGTCGTGCGCATCGACGTGGAAGTCCATCGTGTCGCCGACGGAGAGCCGGTGAAAGTCGTTTGTCGTGGCGGGCGTAACGGCGTCGATGACCGGTTCCTTGTCCGGATTCTCGACAATAACGAAGTCGTAGAAGTTCGTGACGGCCGTGCCGTCGTTTCCATCCGTCACCTTCAGCGCGAAAGGCACCTGGCCATGCTTGGTGCTCTGTCCGTAGAATCTTGGCACGTATTGATATGTCGAATAATCGTAGTAGCTGCTCTCAAAGTAGAAGCCCTCGGGGATGCCGTAGGTCTTGAACACGTAGTCGTTCGACGGAATCGGATCGCCGTCGCCGGCAAGCGGAAGACTTGCGTAGCTGTAGCCGCCCCTCATGTTGCCGACGGCGAGGCCGATGGCGAAGTTGTCGGGGATGCTGTCGCCCGCGCTCTGGCGGTAGGCGAAGCGGATTCGTCCGTCGGAATAGAGCGTCGTCTTGTGCGCCCAGGTGTTGGTCGTATCGCCGGACTCGTAGAATACCTCGAAACGGAAGCTGACCTGTCCGTCCACGCTCGTGTCAACCCAGCCGCTCGCCTGGGCATAGTTCTTCCAGAGGACTGCGAGACCCGTGTAGCCGTATGAAAGATAACTCGTGTGGGCATAGTCGGACGAGCTGTAGTCAGGATCGAACAACAGGAAACCGTGGCTGTCCACGTAGATCGTGTCGTACTGCGTGCCGCAGTATGTGAACGTGAACGGCAGCTTATAGGCCGTGTTGCCCTTCATCTGCGAGCCCTCCCAGAGCGGCGTCTCGTTCGCGCCGACCGAGTAGGTGGGCTCGGCCGTCTCATAGGTCCACGGGACGACGGACCAGTTGTAGGACCCCGAACCGCCACTCGCCGTGAAGGTCTGCGCGTAGGCGACCATCTGCGTCGCGACCGGCAGCGTGGCGGGCGTGATGGCGAGGTCGTCCCCTCGCGCCGGAAGGATCACGCTCGCCGCGACCAACAGCGGAAGCGCCGCGCCTCTCGCGGCCTTCGCGATTCCGGAAAGCGGGGAAACTAGGGTTTTACCCCCCATGCCGATTTTACGAATTATCGTGCTCATATTGGGTTCCTTTTTATCATCATCCATGCCACCCGCCTGCCGGCGAAACTCCCATTCCGCCACCCTGCCGCTGGCTTTGCCTTTTTCAAGCGATGCTGATTCTACCAAATCTCCTTCCCGCACGCAACCAGCAAGTTATAGGCCACTGTATGCGTCCGGCGGCAGGGGGATCGGCCTGCGGCGCGAAACACGGAGATTGGGAGCTGACACGGCGACTCCATCGGGGAAGCGGCACTCTTGCCGCTTCGCGGAAGGGATGCGGAAGAAGCGACAAGAGTGCCGCTTCTCCGAAAAGGGCCGCTTTCGGCCGGGCGCAGTTGAGTGACCGGTTACGCGAGAAGCGTAGCGGCGGGGCGTTCAGCCCTCTTTCTCCAGTCGGATGCGGAAGGCGATGCTGCGCGGGGTCGGCAGCGAGTCGAAGCGGATGACGTAGGCCGACTTCTCGGCGTCGATCGCGAGGATCTCGCCCGGGCCGAAGACCGCGTGTCGCACGCGGTCGCCCGGCTTCAGGCCCTGCGCGCCCGGCTTCGGGTCGGCGGACTCCGGCTCGAAGATGCGCGCCCGCGCCTGCTCCAGCAGGCTCTCGGGCGGCTTCGGGCGCCAGTCGAGGAGCGCCGGGTCGATGTCGAGCAGGAAGCGCGAGGGCGTGCGGACGCTGCCCTTGAAGTCGACGCCGGCGCCCTGCACGAGGACGAGCTCGTCCTTGGCCCGCGTGAGCGCAACGAAGCAGAGGCGGCGCTCCTCCTCCATCGCGGCGGCCGTGCGCGCGCGGCGCGTCGGGAACACGCCCTCCGAGAGCGAGCAGATGACGACGCGCGGAAACTCGAGCCCCTTGGCGGCGTGGACGGTCATCAGGCGCACGCGGTCAGCCGCGGCG
>JAEEOY010000245.1 GCA_016284515.1 Kiritimatiellia bacterium
GATTGGGATGAAGTCGTAACAAGGTAACCGTTGGGGAACCAGCGGTTGGATCACCTCCTTTCTAAGGAGACATCTCCCTTCGGGGAGAGATGGTGAAACGCCTTCCAGCAATGGAGGGTGCATCAAATGCGAAGCACAGACATTTGCTGTTTCCTCAAGCATCCACCGACAGAGACGAGGGCGCGATCCGAAAGGACCGCGCCTTTCGCTTTCACATATGGCGTTTTTTTGCTACAATATTGCGCACTGTGCAGAATCGCGATCTAACTCATATGCCTGAAATCAGCACTCCGCGGAGGGGCGGCGTCACCGGACGCATCCTCGTCGTGGATGACGAGCTGTCCGTGCGCAAGATGTATCGCGCTCTTCTCGAGGGTGAGGGATATACAGTCACTACTGCGCGCGACGGATCCGACGCGCTCGCCAAGTTCGCCGAAGTCCGGCCCGATCTTGTCCTTCTCGATGTAATGATGCCTCGCATGAACGGCACCGCGGCCTGCGCGGAGATGCGCAAGCTCGATGCGCTCGTGCCGATTCTTTTCTTCACCGCGATGCCGTCCGATGTCGGGGCGGTGCGCGCGCTTGGCTTCGGTGCTGACGACTACATCGACAAGGCGAAGTCGCCTGAGGAGATTCTCGCCCGCGTCGCCGCTGCGCTGCGGCGACGCGTAGCAGCAAGGGCAGAAGCCCAGCCGAGCAATGTCCTGCATTTAGGCTCGGTGACGGTCGATTTTGCCTCGACGAGCGCGGAGGGACCTGATGTAAAGGCGAGGCTGACGCGCATAGAGGTCGGGATACTTCGCCTGCTCGCGTCCGGGCGCGGACGGCTCTTTTCCTTCGATGACATACGCACGGCGCTTTACGGCGAGGGATATTCCGCGGATGACATGGCGATTCATTCGGCTATGTACCGTCTGAAGCACAAGCTCGGCGGCGCCGGATCTCTCATCGCCTCGGAGCGTGGCTTCGGCTACAGGCTCATCTGGTGACTTCCTTGACTGCCCGCGCTGCAGCTTCGGCCGCTGCACGAAGCTGCTCGCTCGTGTGTGCGCTGGACAGGGCGAAACGCAGCCGCGCGGATCCGCGCGACACGGTCGGGTATCGTATTGCCGGAACAAGAAATCCATCCTTTTCAAGGGCCGCGCTTGCCGCGACGGCGGCGCGTTCGTCTCCGACGATGACGGGCACGATTGCGGATTCCGACGCGGCGGATATGCCGCGCCCGGCGAGTTCCTTCAGGAATGTCGCCACGTTCTCCCTGAGGCGCTCCACGCGCTTCGGTTCCGACTCAAGGGCCTTGATAGCCGCAGATGCGGCTGCCACTGCTGGCGCGCCGGGCGCGGTGGAAAAGATGAACGGACGCGAGAAGTTTCTCAGGTAGTCGACGACAGTCTGCGAACCGCAGACGAATCCGCCCTCCGATCCGAGCGCCTTCGAGAGCGTGCCCATCGAGATGTCTGGATGGTCGCAGCCGAAGTATTCGGCGAGTCCGCGTCCGGTCCTTCCCATCACGCCTGTCGCGTGCGCTTCGTCCACCATCGAGAACGCGTCGTGACGGCGCGTAATCTCGAGGAACCGCGGAAGGTCGAGTATGTCTCCGTCCATGGAGAAGACTCCGTCCGAAACTGCGAGGACGCGACGGTGCTCTCGGCACATGGAGAGTTTCCGGTTCAGATCGTCCATATCGAGGTGACGGTAGATTATTACATCCGCACCCGAAAGCCGGCACGCGTCGATTATGGAGGCGTGGTTGAGTTCATCGGAAAGAATCGCGTCGCCTTTTCCGACAAGTGCCGTTATCGCGCCCACGTTGGCCATGTAGCCGGTGGCGTAGACGATCGCAGACTCCGTTCCCTTGAACTCGGCGAGGTCGCGTTCCAACTGCACGTGCGGCGGCTGGGTTCCGGTCGTGAGGCGCGATCCGCCCGAGCCCGCGCCCCATTCGCGCGCCGCGCGCGCGGCGGCGGTGGTAACGCGCTCGTCGCGCGCGAGGTCGAGGTAGTCGTTGGAGGAGAGAACGACGAGTTCGCGTCCGTCGACGACGGCTGTCGGACCAGTAGGGGAGCACAGCGTGCGGCAGCGGCGGGACAGTCCCTGCGACTCGCGCCTTTCGAGGTCCGAGGCGAGCGAGAGCATCCTGTCCCCGGTGCGTTCGGCCGACAGGATCGGAACGTCTTCGACAAGTACTGGCACGCGTTCGAGGAACTCTATTGTCTCTGCTACGCGCTCGCGCGGACCGCGGTAGAGGAAGATTCTTCCTCCGCGCGGATCGCCTATTTTCTTGAGAACGGTGATTCGCCTGTAGCCAAGGCGTTTCGACGCGACATAGCCGGTAACATAGTCCGGATCATCCGAGACGCATATTTCGGCGACGATCCCCGGGGCGTTCTGGACTTTTGTCGCCAGGACGATTGCTTCGGCGTAGTGGTTTTTTCCGCGCGCTGTTCCTTTTTCCAGCGAGGACGCGTCGTCCATGTACGTGGCCCGCACTCCGCGTTCCGGGTCCGGCTCAAGGCGCTCGAGGGTATCCGCGTCGAGCAGCATCGCTCCGCGCATGGAGTGTGACTCGGAAAAGCGGTTCATTATCTCGCCGATTCGCGTTATGCCGTCGCCGGCGAGGAGCTCCGCCGCGAGGGACAGTCCCTCCTCGGGCGTGCGCGTCTCGTGGGTCGTGACTGCGAGCGCCTTGACGCGGCGTATCTGCCGCGGCTGGGCCTCGACCTTTATGTTGAGGAAGTCGGGTTCGCCCTTTGGATGGGAAAGCGCCCGTTCTGCGAGCTGGGAGGCGATTGCGGCTACGCGTCCGGCGGGGACGATCTTCTCCGCTCCTGAAATGTGCTGTCCTTCGCGCGAGGCGCGCATCTTCACTGAATAGAGGCCTGTTGTCTTTTCTTGCATCTTGTCTCACCGAAACCCTTTTTCCACGCGGGACATTATAGCAAATCCGCAGTTTTGCCGCCAATGCGCTCACAGGGTGCGTCGGCGGCGGGAGAGGACGCGGCGAAGCAGGACGAGGAGAAGGGCGAAGGCGGCGTACCAGGCGACGCAGGCGCCGACGGACCATGGCACGACCTCGAAGTTTGCGCCGGGCATTCTCGACACTGCGCCGGAAACCCCCGACATCGCCTTCGCGACGAGCGCTGCGAGGTTGTTCGCGTGCGCGGCGAGGCGGTTCGAGAAGAAGCTGGCGAGTATCCCCATAAGCGCAGCCTTCACGCTCGCCCCGGCGGCGGGAAGGAGGGCGAGGTTTGCGACTATGCCTCCGGGCGTGATGCGTCCGAAGGCGTGCGCCGCTATCGGCACGGCTGCTGCCCATGCGGCAAGCGAAGTGGCGACGGCGGAGAGCAGTCGGCTTTTGATGAAGTCGGAGGCGAAGCGTCCCCAGAAGACGATGCCGAGCATGACGGCGAACGAGAGGGCGCATCCGGTGTCGTAGAGCTTCACAGGATCTAGGGCGTAGACGGCGAGGAAGGTGGCGGACCATGCGACGAGTCCGTTCTGCCTTCGCCAGAACAAGGGGGCGAGGGCGTTTATCGACGCCATTGCGGCTGCGCGGACCGCGCTGGGGCTTGATCCGGTAATGGCGACGTATAGCCACAGGACGGGGAGAAGGATGATGCCGGCCGTCCGTACCGGGACTCCGCACAGGGCGAGGATGAGCGAGAGGGATCCGGCGACGAGCATGACGTGGAGCCCAGATATGGCGAAGACGTGAATCGTCCCCGCGGCGACGAATGCGTCGCGTTCCTCCTTCGGGATGAGCGAGCGCTCGCCGAGGAGGATGGCGCGGTTGAGGTTCGCGGCCGTCTCGGAATCGTCGAGCCCGAGACCCATGCGCCGCGAGAGGTCGTCGCGCGCGGATGCGAGGAGCGCGGCAAATGTGCCGCGCGGCGAGTCGACGCGCCGCGCGTATGTGCCCGCGCCGCGGACCCACAGCTTTCGCATCCGCGGTCGCGCTGAAGGTTTCGGGCGGTCGAGCCAGCCGGCGCACGCCCACGACTCGCCGCGCCTGGGCGTGGCGGCTCCCTCGGGCAGCCGGAAGATCACCCGCACCTTGAGGTTGTCCGCCGTGCCGCAGAAGGAGGTCCATCCAGTCGCGCCGCCGTAGGGGGTGCGCGAAACGGACTCGACGCGGAACACGCGCGCGAACGGTGTGCCGCAGCTCCTCCAGGTCGCGTCGGCGAGCGCCTCGCCGCGGATATGGGCGGCGTGCAGCGCGAGGACGAATCCGGCCGAGAAGGCGACGAAGAAACGCACGCCCCTCGCGCCCGTCGCTAGGAGCGCAAGCGAGACGCCGCCGAGCAGCAGCGCCGCGGCGGGCCAGAGCGCGGCGAAGCGCGACGCCGCGAAGCCGCACGCCTCGCCGAGGGCGAGCGACGCGCAGAGCGCGAGCCAGTTCGCCGGGACGCTCATCTTGTCTTCCTGTTTTCGTTCATCGGGGATATGTTAGCATAAATTCGCGGAAGAAAAATTAATCTAAGATTAACGAAATTGCCGCTTCTCAAAAAAGGCGATATTTGGTAGAATGAATTTTCACAGTTTTCCCCACACGGCGTCCGTTCTTTTTGATATACTATACCGAACTTGACAAAGTGAGATTGGGTGAATTGTATACTGGAGCTATAATGGCAAAACCAAAGAAAGCTGTTGCCAAAGCGGCCAAGAAGACGGAGAAGAAGGCTGCGAAGGCAAAGAAGCCGTCGAAGGCGTTGGACGTCGACATCGAGGAATCGGAGTCGGACGCCGAGGAGCCTGTGCGCAGGCGTCGCCGCAAGTCGGAGGACGTCGATGACGACATGCCGCCGGAAGACGAGGACGCCGAGCTTGACGCCGAGGAACTTGACGCCGAGAAGCTTGCCGCAGAGGTCGAGCGCGAGGAGTCGCGTCCGGCGGACGCGGATGCTGACGTAGACGAGGAGTCGCTGCCTCCGCAGCCGCTGCCGAGCTTCGGCGCGGACGACGACATTGGCGCCGAAACGGTCCTTCCGTCTATGGAGGGCATGTCGATTCTCCGCGAGACGGAGCTTAACGACGTCATCAACGACGTTAAGCGCCGCAGCGAGGCGAACGGCGGGTACATCACGTACGAGGAGCTGAACCAGATCCTTCCGTCGAACATCGTCGACGCGATCCAGTCCGACCGGTACCTCAAGATACTCGAGGCGCTGGGCGTGCAGGTTCTCCGCGAGGAGGACGTGAAGAAGTGGCTGGAGGCGAAGAACCTGAAGGCCGCGGACCCGAAGGCGCGCGCGACGGAGATGATCGAGGATCCGATCCGCATGTACCTGCACCAGATGGGGCAGGTGCAGCTGCTCTCGCGCGACGAGGAGGTCACGATCTGCCAGACGATCGAGACGGCCGAGTCGAAGACCCGCGAGATGTTCAACCGCTTCCTCTTCGCGCCGCAGATGTACGCCGACCAGCTCGACAAGCTCGAGGGCCAGTCGGAGCGCTTCGACCGCATCGTGACGGACAAGTTCGACGAGAACCGCGACGCGTACATTGCGCTCATACCGGGCTTCCGCAAGCAGATCAAGGACGTCGAGAAGCGCCTTGCCGAGGCGAGCTCGAACTATCTTGAGACGATCGCGAGGCCGAATCCGACGCAGCCCGAGGTGCGCGGGGCGGAGAAGAAGCTCGCCAACGCGCGCGCCGCGCTGAAGCAGTGCTTCGTGGACCTCAGCTTCAAGCAGAAGGTCCTGGAGACGCTGTGCGCGGACGCCGACGAGCGCATATACCTTCCGTACCGCGCGCTCGTGAAGAAGCAGGGCGACTTGATGCGCGAACGTCCCACGAAGCGCCGTGACAACCAGCTCGCGCAGGTGCGCGAGAAGATGCAGCGCCTCGAGGCCCAGTTCGGCATGCCCGCCGAGGAGTTCATGACGACGTTCTCCGAGCTGAGGCGCGTCCTCAAGGCCGGGCAGACGGCGCGCACGAAGATGGTCGAGGCGAACCTCCGTCTCGTCATCTCGATCGTGAAGAAGTACATGAACCGCGGGCTCTCGTTCCTCGACCTCATCCAGGAGGGCAACACCGGCCTCATGAAGGCGGTCGAGAAGTTCGAGTACAAGCGCGGCTACAAGTTCTCCACGTACGCGACTTGGTGGATACGCCAGGCCGCGACGCGCGCGATCGCGGACCAGGCGAGGACGATCCGAATCCCGGTCCACATGATCGAGACGATCAACAAGCTGATGCGCGTTCAGAAGAAGCTCATCCAGAAGCTTGGGCGCGAGCCTACGGAGCAGGACCTCTCGAAGGAGATGAACATGCCTCCGGACCAGGTCCGCGCCGTCAAGCGCATGTCGCAGCAGCCGATCTCGCTCCAGTCGAAGGTCGGCGACAACGACGACGCGCACTACGGAGACTTCATCCCCGACCTCAACAGCGAGAACCCCTTCGAAGTCACGGAGGGTCATCTCCTGAAGGAGCGGCTGAGGGACATCCTGAACACGCTGACCGACCGAGAGAGGCAGGTAGTGGACTTCCGCTTCGGACTGTCCGACGGCTACAGCCGCACGCTCGAGGAGGTCGGGCGCCTGTTCAACGTCACGCGCGAGCGAATCCGCCAGATCGAGGCGAAGGCGCTCAGGAAACTGCGGCATCCGAGCCGCATGAAGTCGCTCGGCGACTACAGGAGCAGCTGAGGCTGCGGCCGCCCCAGCCGTCCGGCAAGGACGATGAATGGCCGCGAAACAAAAAGAGAAAAGAAAGAAAAGCAAGGAGAGAAGAAAAATGGACCAGGTATTCGAGTTGTTTAAGACGAACACGTGCCCGGCGGTTACGATCGCCGTTGTCGCGTTTGTGCTTGGCGTCGTTGTGACGTGCATCCTCTGCAAGCTCTGCCGCCCGTGCGGGAAGAAGGGCGACGCCTGCCAGCGCGCTGACCGTCAGTCCCAGCGCCGTCCCCAGCAGAGGAACGAGGGCAAGTTCGAGAAGACTCATCCCGCGCCGGCCGACGGATCGATCGAGATCTACGTCGGCAACCTCAGCTACGACCTCACCGAGGACCAGCTCCGCAAGGAGTTCGAGGCGTTCGGCACGGTCAACTCCGCGCGCATCATCACCAACCGCTACAACGGCAAGTCCAAGGGCTTCGGATTCGTCCACATGCCCAATCGCGCCGAAGTCGACGCGGCCCTCAAGGCCCTCTCCGACAAGGAGATCCTCGGCCGCAAGCTGAAGTGCAACGAGGCGAAGAATGTCGGCTAAGGCGCTGATAGTCCTCGCGGACGGATTCGAGGACGTCGAGGCGGTCGCCGCGATCGACGTCCTCAGGCGCGGCGGAGTCGAGGTCGTCACGGCTTCGCTCTCCGGCCGTCGCGAGGTGAGGAGCGCGCACGGCGTCACTATGCTCGCCGACGCGTCCTTCGCCGACGTCGCGGACGAGGCGTACGACGCAATCGTCCTTCCGGGCGGAGGAGAGGGGACGCAGAACCTCAAGGCGTCTGCCGAACTCGCCGAGCGCCTCAGGAAACAGAAGGCGGACGGCGGACTGCTCTGCGCAATCTGCGCGGCCCCGACCGTGCTCGTGGAGGCGGGTGTGCTCGACGAAGGTCAGCACGTCACTTGCTATCCCACGTGTGCACTCGACCTTGACCGTCCGTGCGCGGGCGTTCCGGTCGTGGCGGACGGAAACGTCATCACCGGGCAGGCCCCGGGCTCGGCGGTGCTTTTCGCGCTCGTCGTGCTACAGGCGCTGACGGACGAGAAGAACGCCGCGAAGGTCGCCCGCGGAATGGTGACCGACGTTCTCGACTGAACGCGGCGATGTTCAGGCGCATTTCCATAAGCAGCCTGAAGTTTCTGCTGGCCGGCAAGGGCCTGTCCTTTCGGACGGGCCAGTATTTCGGCGAGGCGATGCTCGTCGGCATCTTCACCGGATTCGTCGTCGTGGCGTTCCGCTACATGATCGAGTTCGGCGAGGGCCTTCTCATGAACGGATCGTGGCTCGAGGGACGCTCCTGGGCCATGATCTTCCTTCCCGCGCTCGGAGCGCTCGCGGGGCATCTTCTCATCAAGCGCTTCGCCCGGCTAGAGCACGCGCGCGGGACGGACAGCGCGGTGCGCTCTTACCACCAGAACGCCGGCTACATCACCTCCGCCGTAGTGCCCATCAAGTCCGTCGCCTCCATACTCACCGTCGGCTCGGGCGGCTCGGCTGGATACGAAGGCCCCGTGACCCTCATCGGCGCGGCGTGCGGAAGCATCGTCGGCCGCACTCTCCGCCTCGGCAAGCGCGAGCGGCGCATTTTGATGGCCGCCGGACTCGCGGCGGGAATCGCCGCTCTCTTCCAGGCGCCGCTTGCCGGCGCGATCTTCGGCTTCGAGATATTCTACTCCTCGAGCGACGTGGAGTACGAAACCGTGCTTCCTTGCTTCATCGCCGCGCCGATCTCATACACGGTGTACGCATACTTCTTCGGATGGGACCCCATCTTCGCGATGCCCGAGTGCTCCTACGAGAACGCGCTCAGGCTCCTTCCGTATTTCGTCCTCGCGCTTATCGTCACTTTCGGCGCGCGCTTCTACATAAGCTTCTTCCGCGGAACCGAGGAGACTTTCGCGAAGCTTCGCGTTCCCGGCTGGGTGAAAGTCTCGGCAGGCGGTCTTGCCGTCGGCCTCATTGGGTATTTCATATTCCCCGGCGTCTACGGCGCGGGGTATCCGATAATCCGCCGCTGCCTCGCGGAGAACGGAAGCGCCGGCGCCTTTCTTGCAATGTTCGTCATAAACGTCGTCGCGACGTCGCTTACCGTCGGTTCGGGCGGCTCGGGCGGCGTTTTCGCCCCGGCGCTCGTGTGCGGGGCGACGCTCGGCGCCGCCACGGGAATCGCCTTCGCGAGTGTGCTTCCGGCGTCGTGGGGCGTCCATCCCTCCGCCTTCGCGCTAGTCGGGATGGCAGGGTTCCTCGCAAGCTCCATAAGGATTCCGCTCACGGCCATCGTCATGGTCATGGAGATTTCCGGAAACCACCAGCTGCTGGCGCCGGCGATGTGGGTGTGCGGAATCGCCTTCTGGCTAAACAACGGATGGTCGCTCTACAGGAGCCAGCCGCACAGCCGCGAGCAGTCCCCGGTTCATGCGGCTTCATCCAACTGACAGGCACGCATGCACGGACGGGGAGACAAAATGGTATAATATGCACAGATGAAGACAGAAGGGGCATATACATGAAGCGCTCGCCGAGAGTGCTGTTCGTAGGGAATTTCCTGATCCGCCACTGGGGGAACGGAAGGAGCGGCATAGACATGCGTCTGGAGGCCGGTGCGATCCGCAACGGCTGGCAGGCGCTTACGTTCTCGGAGCGCGACATCGCGCGCTTCCTCGCTCCGCTCGGCTTCATGCGCAAGGTCGGCGCGAAGATGATGAACGACCGCCTCGTGAAGACGGCGAGAAACTGGAAGCCCGACTTCATCTTCATCGCGCACTGCGACTATGTGACGAATGAGGCGCTCGGCGCGATTCGCGAGGCCGTGCCGGGCGTGAAGCTGGTGCACATCAACTGCGATCCCGTCGAGACGGAGCACTGCTGCGCGCAGATACGGCGCCGCATGGACTCCTGCGACGCGATATTTGTGACGACTGCGGGAGACAAGCTCAAGGAGTGGACGACTGGGAAAAACGTCGTCGGTTTCTATCCCAATCCGAGCGACCCATCCTACGAGACCGAGGACAATTCCGCGAAGACCGATTTCAGGTACGACCTCTTCTTCGCGGGGAGGCCTGCGGACGCAGACCAGCGCAAGACGCTCCTTGCGGAACTGATGCCGAAGATCGACCCGAAGGTGAGGCTCGGCTTCTTCGGAATGGGGCGTCCGCTTGTCGTAGGGCGCGCCTACGAGGAGGCGATCGCGGAGTCGAAGATGGGGCTTTCCATTAACCGCTTCGAGGGATGGAAGTGGTATGCGTCCGACAGGCTCACCCACCTCATGGGCAACGGACTCCTCTCGTTCCAGTACGAGGGGAACTCGATGCAGGACTTTTTCACGAAGGACGAGACGGTGTACTTCCGCGACGCGGGGGATCTCGCTGAAAAGATCGCGTTCTACAACACGCACGACGACGCGCGTCGCGTCGTGGCAGCGGCGGGCATGCGCAAGTACAGGAGGCTCTTCGACGCGCGGCGCGTGCTCAGGTACATGGTGGAGACGGTCGCGGGGGAGACTCCCTCCGAGTCCTATGAATGGGGTGCGGAGGTCTACCGGTGATTTTCGAGGCGTTCAGGAAGTTCCGCAACGAGACACCGGATGCGCCGGCGTTCCTGGTCTCGTCCGGCGACAGGGCGGTTCCGATTTCGTGGCGACAGTTCACGGACGACATCGCGGCGGTGGTGTGGGCGATCGGCAGGTACTGCCCCGGCGCGACGATCGGAATCCTCGGCGAGAACTCGTACCAGTGGATCGTCGCCCACGCGGCGTGCCTCCTTTCGGGGTCAA
>JAEEOY010000246.1 GCA_016284515.1 Kiritimatiellia bacterium
GAGAAGGACGCGCCGTCAGGTTGCTGATGACGCTCGTCTCGACATAGACTTTTTTCTTTTCGGCCATTTGACGCTCCTTTCTCTTTAGATGTGTTAATTATACCATATCCCCGCTACGCAAGATTGCGTACGTCGGCGGATGTTGCCACCCGCCCTTGGCGGACTCCGCGTTTTACGTGCCGCCGGTCCCGGGCCGTCAAGCGCCCGGGAGCATGGAAAAGATCAATTTGTCATGCAGTTCCCCGCAAGACACCTAAATTATACCACACCGCCATTGCAAATGGCAAGCACGGGATTTTGAAAATTCCGACGCGCTACAGTTTTGCCAGCCCGTCAACCGAACGAACGGATTATGGCAAAAACCTTGCAAGTTGCAAGGGCGAGTTCTTGGGAAACTGCACGTGGGGTCTATCAGTAAAGGCAGACCTTCGTGTTCTCGAATTCGTCGTGGGCGTCGATCCAGCTCTGGAACAACGCGCCGAGGCTGCCGCTCTCGACGGACTTGCGGACAAGGTCCGTTCCCATAAGGCGGTCGAGCACGTCGGGATGTGAGCCGGCCTTCACCTTGTCGCCGTAGTGCTTCATGAGCGTCGACAGGACGATGGTGCCTGCAGTGACGGGGTTGTAGCCGTAGGGACGCGACACGGAGAACATTATGCCGTTGAGGTTGAAGCACGAGTAGCGTCCGCCGCGCGGCATGTAGCGGTAGGGGCGCATCTCGACGCCGCACGTGTCGAGCCCCACCCTGAGGTCGTCCATAAGGCGGCGGGAGTCCATCCACGGCGCGCCGATGACGCGGAACGCGAGAGGCCCGTCGCGATCGCAGTCAATTGCGGGATAGGCTTCGGTGAAGACGGTCATCGGATACGCCACCGCGCAGTCCCAGCTCCTGATGTCCGGGCTCGGCGGAATGAAGTTCGGCCACGGCTCGTGCTTCTTGTGGTTCCATTCCTTCAGGGGAACGACGTCAAGGTCGAGGTCGAGCTTCTCGTCGGTGCGTATCCAGATCGCGCACTCGCCGGGCGTCATGCCATGGCAGAACGGAACGTTGATCGGAGCCGAGAACCCCGCGAACGCGTCCTCGCGCATAGGGCCGTCCTCGACGTTGCCCATCGGCACTTCGCGGTCGAGAACCGTCACCGGCACGCCGTTCTCCGCGCACGCCTCGAGCGTGTACTTGAGCGTCGCGAGATAGGAGTAGCACCTGACGCCGATGTCGCAGAGGTCGATGACCATGCGCTTTATGGACGAGAGCATCTCCGGCGTGGGCTTGCGGAACTCGCCGTAGAGCGAGTGGATCGGGAGGTTGAAGAACGGATGGTACGACCCCTGGTTGAGTTCGCCCGTGGCCGTGGTGCCGAAGAAGCCGTGCTCGGCCGCATACAGCGCCTTAAGACGCGTGGGAAACACCTTCATCAGACGAGAGGTAGTGCTCGTCGCCTGCATTGTGAGCAGACCGAAGGGCTCGTCCGTGCGGGACAGCCTTTTTATAAGTTCGTCGTAGTTGACCATGCCGAACCTCCGAAATGTATGAGTTGTCGACCAGCCGTCACGGCTGGCAGATGCCTATATTATACCAAATTTCCACGCGTCAGGTGGAAATTTCCTACACTCAAATACGACAGCAGCATTTATGTTATAATACCCGCCGTCCGCGCCGCGGCGAACATGCCGCGGGACGGCGGCGGAAGGACATGCGAAATGACCGTCACCTACCAGGTTAAGAATTCGATATACGTAAACCTCACGAACAGATGTCCGTGCGACTGCACGTTCTGCCTCAGGCACAACGGACCGGGCGTGTACGGCTCCGGCTCGCTTTGGCTGGAGCGCGAACCCACGCTCGAGGAAGTCGTCGCAAGCCTCGACTCATGCGACTTCGGACGCTTCCGCGAGGTTGTGTTCTGCGGATACGGCGAGCCCACCGAGCGGCTAGACGTCCTCCTCGCCGCGGCGGAACACCTGAAGGCATTCGACGCGTCACTGCGCGTCCGCGTGAACACGAACGGACTCTCCGACCTCGTCAACAGCAGGCCAACGGCAGCACTCTTCGCCGGCAAGGTGGACTGCATCTCGATAAGCCTCAACACAGACGACCCGGCGGAGTATCTGTCGATGTGCAGACCGAAGTTCGGAGAGGCGGCATATCCAGCCATGCTGAAATTCGCCCGCGAGGCAGCCGCTAACGTGTCCAGCGTGGTGATGACGGTTGTGGGCGAGCCTGTGACCAGCATTGAGAAACAGGCGCGCTGCCGCGCCATCGCCGAGTCGCTCGGCGCGACCCTGCGCGTCCGCCCCTACGAGCCAGCCATCTAGACATGGCAAGCTTGGTAGACCCGCCTCGCTAGGGCGGATGCGGGACGCATCCGCTGTTCAGCGTGAGACGACGTTGCAGCGTCAGGAGGAAATTTCGCGGCGGAACGGGACGGAGCTCTGAGCGCCAGGGCGCGTCACAGAGATCGCGGACGCCTTCTGCGCAAAGGAAATCGCCTCAGCGCAGGAGCGTCCCTCGGCGAGCGCAACGACGAACGCGCCGTTGAACGTGTCGCCTGCGGCCACGCAGTCGACGGCCTTCACCTTGCGGCACGGGAATAGCCTGTCGCAGTCTCCGCAGTACGCGCCCTTCGAGCCCATCGTGATCACGACATGTCCAACGCCCTTGGCCTTCAGCTTAGCCGCCGCCTTGCGCGCGCTCGCGCCGTCCGTCACCTTCACGCCCGTCAGAAGCTCCGCCTCGCTCTCGTTCGGCGTGATCCAGTCCACAAGCTTCAGCAGCCGCTGCGGCAGCTTGCGCGCCGGAGCGGGGTTGAGGATCACCGGAACTCCCGCTGCGTGCGCGACTTCCGCCGCGCGCGCCACGGTCTCGAGCGGAGTCTCCAACTGCATGAGAAGCGCCGACGCCGACTCGATGTCCTTCTCGAACGGCTTGATGTCGGCGGGAGATAGCGTCGCGTTCGCGCCGAGCGCGACGGAGATGACGTTCTGGCCCTTCGCGTCGACGAGGATGAGCGCCGTTCCGGACGCATTCTCGCGGTCGACGACGAGCTTCGCGTCGATGGTGTCTTTCCTGAACCGCTCCGCGCTCTCGCGTCCAAAAAGATCGTCGCCGACCTTCGCGATGAAGACGCACGCTCCCTTCTTCGCGGAAAGCCGCGCGACGGCGACGGCCTGGTTCGCGCCCTTCCCGCCCGGGTTCATGAGGAACGTCCCGCCGGAGACGGTCTCGCCGGGAACGGGGATCTTCTTCCCCGTGATTACCATGTCCGTGTTGGTGCTTCCAAGAACGACTATCTTCATATCGGTTGAAATGTTGAAGGTTGAAAAGTTGAAAGGTTGATCAGCATCACGCCCCGGCCATGATGAGGCAGGCGAGGCCCGCGACGAAAAGGAGGAACATGGCTGTGTTGAGCAGAGCGGACTTCTTAGGCGCGCCCGCGAACTCGCGCCACACGAGGATGCCCCAAAGCGCCGAGACGAGCGTCGCACCCTGTCCGAGCGCATACGAAATCGCTGGACCCGCCGCGCCGCCGGAGACGAACGCGAGGAGCGTGCCCATGCCCCAGATGCATCCGCCGAGGACGCCGACGAGATGCGTCGGGACAGATCCGCCGAAGTAGCGCTTCGCGCCGTCGAGGATCGGCTCGCCCTGAACGGGCTTGCGCATCGCGACGGTGTTGAAGACGAAGTTCGAGATGAAGATTCCGATCGCAAAGAGGAAGAACCCAGTGTAGGGCGTCATCAGTCCGGCTTCCGGCGCCTCCTTCGAGAACGTGAGGTCTATCGCCCGGTTGACGAGCGGCGAGAACCACATCATGAGAAGTCCCGCGACCGCCGCGAGGATGAGTCCCTTCTTCGTCGCGGATGCGTCGCCTGTTCCGCCCGAGGCGGACTGCTTCGCGCGGAACGCGAGGGCGTTGCACGCGATGGACGCCACGATGAGGGCGAGTCCGAGCGCGATGAGCGCGACGCTGCCCTGCTTCTTGACCGCGTAGTTGAGGAGCGTGCCGCCGACAAGGGCAAGTCCCACGCCCACCGGAAACGCCACGGACATTCCCGCGACAGCGATCGCCGCGGCGAGGAGGATGTTCGACAGGTTGAAGACGACTCCGGACGCGAGGGGCCACAGCCAGGTCTTCCCGAAACTCGCCTTCAGGTTCGCGACAAAGCCCCATGCGGCGCTATCTCCGCACGAGCCCATCGTCAGGCCCATGGCAAGCGAGAAGAGAAGAATGCCGATCACGTAGTCCCAGTAGAACAGCTCGTAGCGCCAGGTCTTCCCGGCGAGCTTCTGCGTGTTGCCCCAGGAACCCCAGCAGAACATCGTTACGACGCACAGCCAGACGGCGACGGTATAGTTTGAACAGTAGTACATAAGAGCAGTTTAAAGTTTAAAGTTTGAAGTTTAAAGTTTGAAGTTGGGTGTTGGGTGCTGGAATCAGCGCTTGCCCCAGGGGGTCTTCGGCTTGCGGAGCATAAGCTCGTCGATGATCTTGCCGACTTCGACGCGGGGCGTCTTCTGGAGAACGCGGCAGCTCGGCGACTTCGGGTCGTAGCGCCAGATGTCGTGTCCGTGGTCGTCAAGCATCTCGTAGAATCCGTTCTCCAGCGCGAAGTACGACTCCTCGCCGCGGACCGCGATGAGCACCGCGCTCTCGTCCCATGACGGATGACCCGCGAGCTGGTCCCAGGAGCGCGGGTTGATCGCCTCGCGCGGAGCGAGGTCGGCCTTGAAGACGTCCTTGACGGGGCTGTTCTCGATGTCGGACTCCACGATGGCGCGTCCGGCGTAGAGGTGGCGTCCGTACTGGAAGTCGGTGATGACGATCGGCGTCGGCCAGTCGCGGAGCGCGATCTTCGAGGAGACAGCGTCTCCGTCGGAGTTGTACTCGTGCCCTTCCGGATAGAAGCAGGCCATCGCGACCCACTTCTTCACCTTCTTCGCGACGAGCGACTTTCCGTCAAGCGGCGAGATGTCGTCGCCCTTCGACTCGAGGAGCGCGCGCATGTTGGAGAGGAAGCCGAGCGAGCAGATGACGACGCTTCCGTCCGGCTGCGCGGCGAGCGCGCGGCGGTATACCTCGACGGCATCCGGCGACTGTTCGCTGTTCGCGTACTTGAACTTGCCGGGATACTTCTTCTGGAGATCGAGGAACTTGCGGTGTCCGCCAGGCGCGCCCTTGACCGCGGACGGCAGCTTGGAGCATCCGACCGGGATGTCTGGCCGTCCGTAGTACGCGTTGCATATCTCGATCGCGGCGACGGATCCGTTGTCGCGCGTGCAGCTCACGGTCGCGAGGATCTCGCACTCACCGGCGTCGGCAAGCGCGTGGAGTATGGATATGGCCCCCATGTCGTCGTAGTCCTCGATCATGTCGGAGTCGAGTATGACCTTGACCGGAGCGTGGCGCGAAACATCCGCGGCAGCGCAGCTCAGCGCAAACAATGCAGCGGAGACGAGTGCCGGTACGGCGATCTTCATTACAACAGTTCCTTTCCTTTGGTGGGATGAATTACAACGATATTCTCCCAAAACGCGGCGGAAAAATCAACGGCAACGGCGCCGAAAGCTGAAAAAGCTGCTTTTGCAGGTTGCCCCACGACGCGCCCAATGGCTTCCAATCGGCATGTCCTATAGCCCCGGAGCACGCCGTTTTGCTATAATAACCGTCAATGACAGACGAAACGAGAGATGTTGGGGGCATCGGACGCGAGGAGGCGATTGCGCTGCTCGCGCCGGAACGCCGCGGCGAGCTGCGCGAGCGCGCGCATGAGACGACGCTCTGCTGCGTGGAGCGCAGATTCGACTTCTGCGCAATCATCAACGCGCGGTCCGGACGCTGCACCGAGAACTGCAAGTGGTGCGCGCAGTCCGCCCACTGGAAGACCGGATGCGAATCCTACGGCTGGGTCGGCGCGGAGGCGTGCGTGAAGGCCGCAAAGGAAGCGGAGGCGAACGGAGCGGACAGAATCGGCATAGTGACCTCCGGACGGGGACTGTCCCCGTCGGACGTTGACGACGTGTGCGCGGCGCTGCGCGCAATGAGGAACGCCGCCGACATCGGGCTCTGCGCGTCGCTCGGACTTCTTTCGGAAGCGGACCTGATTAAACTTCGCGACGCAGGACTTCAGCGCATCCACTGCAACCTTGAGACAGCGCCGTCGCTTTTCCCGTCCCTCTGCTCCACCCACTCCGTCGCGGAGAAGCTCGCAACCCTCCGCGCCGCGAAGAAGCTCGGCTTCCAGATCTGCTGCGGAGGGATCATCGGCATGGGAGAGACGGACGAGCAGCTCGTCGAGTTTGCGTTCGCGCTCAAGGAGATAGCGCCGGACTCCATCCCGGTAAACGTCCTGCATCCGATTCCGGGCACGCCACTCGCCGAACGCGGCATTCTTGACCCCGAGCGCGTTGTGGACTCCGTCGCCCTTCTGCGGCTCGTGAACCCATCTACACCTCTGCGCTTCGCGGGCGGACGACGCGACATGACGGACGAAACTGCCGCGAAATGCATCTATGTCGGAATGTCCGCCGGCATAGCGGGACCGCTCCTCACCACTCCGGGCGCCGATTTCGACGACGACCGCGAACTCGCGGTCCGGGCCGGGTACACTGTGCGGAAAAGTCAGAATATGATATAATTGCGGAGGTTATGAACTCCGCGCTCGATCTGTTCGCGTCGCGATTTGCTCCCCCCGCCCTGGAAAAAGGCGGGGCTGTGGCGATTTCGTCGCTGACGGGCGCTTCGGACGCATTTCTTGCGCTTACACTCGCCATGCGCCCGAGCGAGAGTGCGCGCGACTGCGGAATCGTTCTCGCGGTTGCGCCGGGACTTCCGGATGCAGACCGGCTCGTAGATGACCTGCGGCTTATTTCGACACCTGAGAAAGGACGGAAATCAGGCGAACCCGGCAACGCAGCCGCGTCGGTTAGAATTCTTGAATTCCCGCCTTTGCTGGGGGGCGACAAGAACGCGCTCGGCATCCGACTCAAGACCATCTCGGCGCTAAAAGCATGGGGACTGTCCCCGTATCCTTGCGTCATCGTCGCCGCCTATTCCGCCCTCTCAACCCCCATTCCAACGGGGACAGTCCCCTCTATTTCACTGGGGACAGTCCCCATCGGTTTTGGAGATATCTGCGAGAAACTCGCGAAAATCGGCTATAATCGCGTTCCGACGGTGGAACAGGCAGGCGACTACTCGGTCCGCGGCGGAATCGTCGACGCTTGGAGTCCTGGCGAGGAATTCCCCGTCCGCGCGGAATTCTTCGGCGATGAACTCGAGAGCCTGCGCTATTTCGACGCCGCCACCCAGCGCTCCATTGAACGCATCGACAATGCCACCCTGCTTCCGGTTGCGGAGACTGTTGCCGAGGGCTCCCCGTCCTGTTCTCTGCTCCAGCTTCTCCCCCGCGGCTCCACCCTGCTGGCCCTCGAGCACAACGAGTACAGCATATCGACTCTCACTCCAAACGCCACGGACGGTCGTGATGAAAACCACGAGGGACCGTCTAAATTCGTCTTCACGGGAGACCCCGCGCCTAGGGGCGTGCCGACATACTCGTTCCAGACCAGCCCCCTTCCCGGCTTCGCCGAGCTCGGAGCGGACGAGGCGCACCATCCGGAACTGTTCGACGCGGCAAGGAAGCGCCTTGAGAAACATGTCGAGGCGGCGGAGCGGAGAGGAGACGTCATCCTGCGCCTCGACGATCTTTCCGGCGGATTCGAACTGGTTTCGCAGGACGCAAAACGCCAGGGCCACGGACTCCTCGTCGTCACGAAATCCGACAGGGTCTTCGCAAAGAAGAAGTTCCATATGCGCGGCACAAACGCCGCGGTCTCGCAGGGCGCGCGAATCCAGGACTTCGACGAACTCGAGCCGGGCGAATATGTCGTCCATGTCGACTACGGAGTCGGAAAGTTCATCGGTTCGTCGGAAATCCTAATCGGCGGGAAGCGAAGCGAGGTATTCACCATCGAGTATGCGGATGGCGCGAAACTCCACGTTCCCGCTGCGCATGCCCATCTGCTCTCGCGCTATGTCGGCGTGCGGGGCGAGGCTGTGCGGCTGCACAGGCTCGACGGCAAGCGATGGGCAAAGGACAAGGCTGACGCCCAGAAGGCGGTAACGGACCTCGCGGCGGCGCTCCTCGAGACCCAGGCGCGACGAGAGCTCGTGCCAGGCTTCGCCTACGATGTCGAATGCGAGGGAATCGACGCGTTCGAGGCAGCGTTCCCCTACGAGGAGACGCCGGACCAGGCAGCGGCCATCGCCGCAATCAAGAAGGACATGGCCGCAACCAAGCCGATGGACCGGCTGATATGCGGCGACGCGGGATACGGCAAGACCGAAGTCGCCATGCGTGCCGCGTTCATAGCGGCGATGAACGGAAAGCAAACAGCCGTCCTCGCGCCGACGACGGTCCTCGCCGAGCAGCATTTCGAGACTTTCACATCCAGGTTCGACGGTACGCCGATACGGATAGAGTCCGTCTCGCGATTCCAGACCGCCGGAACGCACTCCGGGACGTTCCGCCGCATAGCGACAGGCGCTTGCGACATCGTGATCGGAACGCATGCGATCCTGTCGTCAAAAGTGGCGTTCCGCGACCTCGGGCTCATAATCATCGACGAGGAGCAGCGCTTCGGCGTCCGCCAGAAGGAGTTCCTCAAGCATCTCAGGGCCACGGCGGACGTGCTGACCCTTTCCGCAACGCCGATTCCGCGCACGCTGTATCTTTCGATGACCGGCGCGAGAGACCTGTCGCTTCTGCGCACGCCTCCGCGCGAACGCGTAGCTGTCGAGACGAAGATCGTCCGCGACTCGCCGGAGGTCATCCGTGCGGCGGTCGGCGCGGAGCTCGCACGGCAGGGCCAGGTGTTCTTCCTGCACAACCGCGTGACGACAATCGGCAAGGTGGAGAAGTACCTCGCGCAGATATGCCCGGAAGCCCGCGTGGTAGTGGCGCACGGACAGATGGACTCCCGCACGCTCGCACGGAAGATGAAGGACTTCGAACGCGGGAAATACGACATTCTGCTGTCGACGACGATTGTGGAGTCCGGAATTGACATCCCGCGCGCCAACACAATACTCGTGGACCACGCCGAGATGTTCGGGCTTGCAGACCTCTACCAGCTGCGCGGACGCGTCGGACGCTCCGTGCGCGAAGGCCACGCCTATTTCCTCCTCCCTGCCGAGGGGCTCGTAGACTCCGATGCCCGCGAGCGTCTCGCCGCGCTGAAGCGGCACGGCGGACTGGGCTCCGGCTTCAACCTTGCCGTCCGCGACCTGGAGCTCCGCGGCGCGGGGAATCTCCTGGGCGCGCAGCAGTCCGGACACATAGCGGCGGTAGGCTTCGGGCTCTACTGCCAGCTGCTGCAGCGTACAGTCGCGATGATGAAAGGCGAGAAAGTCGCCGAAATCGTAGAGGTAAAGCTGAATCTTGATTTCATCGATCCCTCCCCTGCCAGCGACGACGAGGAATCCGCCGCATCCCTTCCCTACTCGTACGTTGAGGAAGACGCGCAGCGGATGAGCTTCCTAAAGCGCTTCGCCGAAGCGACGGACGAGCGAGTCATAAAAGCACTCGCCGAAGAGCTGGAGGACAGGTTCGGTCCGCTCCCACCCGCCGCAAGCCGACTCGTCACGCTTGCTAGGCTCCGCGTCAAATGCGCCGCGGCGAAGATAAGCAACATCGACGTCAGGAACGGCCGTGCAGTATTCTACCGCGTCGGAAGCCGCGACATCGCATTTGTGCGCGACCTCAAGGGAAAAACAACAGACCGCAAGCTCAAGGAGCTCACGGTCTGCGTTTCTGCGAAGCCGTAATCTCATACGGCCCGCCGACTTGACGTGATTCAGTCTTCGCTCTCAGCGCTGGAAGGATTGTAGAACGACTCGTCGTCCGGATCGTCAGGATTCTCGGCCTTCCAACGACGGGCGTCATCTGGTGTGCGGACATCTTCATCAAGAATCATGTCCATCTGTTCAAGGAGCATCTGCTTCACCTGATCTGTACCATCGGTGAGCATCGAGATAACGGTGTCGGCCTTGACCGAATTGCGCATGTCGTTCAGGCTCGTGAGGAGCGAATCAATGCGATCAGGATCGGTAAGCGCCTTCGCCGTGGTCTTGACAATCGCCGCGCGGTCATAGTCGCTCATGTCGACATCCTGCAACGCGAACTCGAACTGGTCGAACGCATCGGAAGAAATCTCCTCGTCGGCATCGGCCATGAAGTCAATGAGATCGACAGCGGCGTCCTTGCCGAACCAGCCGAGAGCCTGAACCGCCGCCGAGCGGATGACACGCGGCACATTGGCGTAGCCACCGAGCCCGCCGGCCTTCACGCTCGCCGTGAACCTGGAGAGCGCCTTCCTGAGCGCCTTGACATCGTCGGCGTCAAGAGCAGCCTGAATCTCGTCCAGAACCGACCTCTGTGTGTCGGAAAGCTGGTCGAGGTCGTCTATATCGGCATCCTCGATTACATTGGGGCGAGTCTCCTCGGACTCAACAATGCGGACGGACTTCTTGCCCGTCTTGCGGTCGACGCTGATTTCGGTAACCTTCTTGACACTTCCTGAACGACTGGACTTCGCAAGACGCTGCCCATGCACCTCAGACTGGGACTCGACGGCGCCAGCGGGACGCCCGAAGAGGAACCACGAACCGACCGCACCAATCGCGATGGACGCAAGAACAATTATGCAGATTTTAAATTCGCTTCTCATATCTATTACTAATATATATGCGTAAAACTTTCCCCAATGACACAATACTTAGTATGAAGTTCTTCTACTCAGATATTTTATTGTCTTCTATCCATTTTCTTATAGTTTCTTCGTCATAAGCTGATACTTCGTCACTAGCCCAAAACCAATCCTCATCATCTTCATCGACCGGTGGAATTTGACCAATATCCCCATAATCTAGTATCTCAATTACGCATCCATAATTGAAATTATCATACCAATCTCCAGAATAAAAACCGCCCGCACGGAAGAAAAGCGCCACTTTTACGGCAAATCCATCAAATTTGCCAACTTTTGGTGGAAAATAAAGAAACACCGCATAGTTGACTGTGGACAACGAACCGTCGCCTTCCGCAACTGGCAGAAGCACAGAAGAGCAAGATGCCGAGTAGACGATGTCGTTTCCTTTAGAATCTACGCCTGTTACAAACTTGCCAACAGCTGTGACTGCGCCGGAATTTGCAAATTTCAGCGTTAAAATGCCATTTTCCACATCTATCTGTTTTGCGGGGGCCTTAGAGAACTGTTTTGCGGTAGTCTTCCACGGCTCGGTCTTCCAGAGATTCTGCCAAGCGGTCCAACTGCCGTCCAAGCTTGATGCGACGCCTCGGCCATTTTCATTGGCGAAACTGACCTCATTTGTAAAGGCAAGTTTTCCGCTCTTTCCTACTACAGTGGCGTAGTAGCAATCCCCTTCGTATCTGTCGAACGAAGGCGCGGCGAGCGTATAGGCTTCGCCGCCGACGAGGAACTTGCCGCTTATCTTCCCGTTTGCAGACACGATCAGCGACGGAATGAGTCCGCCAACTTCCACTTCGCCGTTGAACGTTCCGACAACCCACTCAGGCAGTGACTCTACATTAAGCGTTATCGTGGCGACCTGGTTTTTCTCGCCCTTCTTCGACGCGGTGAACGTGACGGTGTATGCGCCGGCCTTTGCAGTCGAGACTCCCGTAATGGCGCCGGTCTTCGCGTCGAACTTGAGCCCCGAAGGGAGTCCGGACGCCTTGACGGTCCAGCCGTCGGCTGCCATGCATGTCGCGAAGTCCGGTGAAAGCGCGACGCCAGAATGGAGCTCGTACGCGCCCATATCGGGGTCAAGTCCGCCGATCGCCTCGCAGACGCGGTTGCCTACCTGGATCTCGAACGCGCCTGTCGCACTGACCCTGGACTGGTTCTGCGCCGTAAGCGACGCGGCGTACTTGCCGCTCTTCACGGATGCCGTGGGCGTGTAGACGAGCCTTCCGCGCGCAAGATCGACAGTGACGCCCTTGGGCAGATTCTTCGCCGTGATCTTCGGGAGAGACAGCGAATCGACGGAGAAAGCGAATTCGGACGGCGACGCCGGATCGATCTGCCATACGGAATACGCAAGGTTGATTTCAACAGAAGCATCCTCCGACGACGGAACGAACTCCGCTACGAGCGACTTTCCGTCGGCAAAATGCGCCGGACGGTACGGGAACGACACGGATGGAGTACGGTCGTCGATTCCATCGATGTCCTCCAGCGGAGCGAAGCGCTCCGCGCCTTCTCCAGCGTCCGTTGTCCAACCCGCAAACACGCACTTCGACTTTGGCTTCGCCGTGAGCTTGACTGTCGCGCCGGCGGAATAAACGCCGGAACCCGACACAGTGCCGAGAGACTCGTCCGACGTCACGACGTCAACATAGCCCGACCCACCGTCCGTCAGCGTGACAAACGTCTTCGATGTGCGCGTCGAGCGGTCGGCGTAGGTGACCTTTATCGCAAGCGCGAAGCGCGCGACCTTTGTCGGCGTTCCGATGAAGCCGACGGACAGTCCGCCTTCCGTCTTTGCAACGGCCGCCTTCAGTCCGTTCGGCACGCCAGAGACGGAAACCTTCTCAGGTTCCGCGCCAGTGTCGGGGGTTGGCCCGATCTCGACGGTTGCGGCGCCTTCGCCGTAGTAGGTGCCGGTGACGAGTTCGTCCAGCGCGGAGAAGTCGACTTCCGCACCGTTCTCCGGCTCTGCGACAGCCGGTGCGTTGCCGTCCGCGTCGCGCACAGCGATGCGCAGGAGCCTTGTGAACGTGTAGCCTCCGGCGTTCTTTGCGGACACGGTGACGTCGTAGATGCCGGGCTTGGTCGGCTTCCCGGAAAGAATCAGAGTGGATGCCGAGAACTTGACGCCCGAGGGAAGTCCCGAGACCTTGACGGTCGGGAACGATCCGGAATCGACAATGCCGTATATGAGGTCGCTGTAGCCGTTTTCCGAAACATCCACACCGAGATCCAACTCGGCGTCGAACTCCGCGCCGAGACTGACAGGCGCGGAAATTGTCAGCCAATCGTCTGAAACAGGCATAAACAAGGCCGTGACGTCAAGATCATCGTCGCCGGTTACGAGTGAAATCGCAGGACTAAGCGACTCAGGCCATTCGACATCCCAGATTCCGTCCCAGCCGGCGAAGACCCATCCCTTTGCGTTCTTTGCCTTGAGGGTTACCTTGGTGCCTGGCTTGTAGTTGCCTCCTCCGGACACGGTGTTTCCGGCCGAGGAAGCCTCTTCGCCCACGGCGACAGCGAGGAACGGATACGGAAGAACGGTGATGAAGGCCGTTGCCGTGGCCTGCTCGTAGACATACGTGACGCGCCCGAGCGAGTCTGTCCTCTCCGACGCGACGACCCTTGCCGTGAAGGTAAGCGTATAGTTTCCCGGAACCGTCGGCGCGCCCGTTATTGTATTGGCGGCGACGCCTGCCGAGTCGTTTGAGGTCCTGTTGAAGGCCAGGCCCCTGGGCAGTCCCGAGACGGAGATGGTCTCGCCGCGCGAGAAGTCTACGGCCTGCGACAGGTCAATCGGGTCGATCTCCTCTCCTGGACTGAACTCGCCGTAGTCGTCCTCGATGGCGATGCGCTCGTCGGAGATGTTCGCAACGACCATGAGGAAAGTGGCGGAACCGGAGCCCCCCGACCTGTTCCGCGCCGTCAGCTCGACGGTATAGCGTCCGGGATACGGACGCTGCGTCGCGGCCGTGGGGTCATAGGCGAGTCTGTATGTGCCCTCTACCCCGGGGGTGATCGTGACTCCAGACGGGAGTCCCTTCGCGGTCAGCATCGGGAGGGAAGCAGACCTGACATTGAACGTAACCGCCAGCCCAGTTTCGGACGAGAAGTTGAAAACACCTCCGCCCAAGCCTTCGATCGAGACCGAAGAATCCTCCTCGACGGGGGCGAACAACGCGAAGATCTCGACAAATTCCATGTCAACGTCGGCGCCATAGAACAGGGAAGGATTGCGGTAATCAACCTCGTCGCCAACGTCTGCGATCTCACCGATGGAATTAAGCCATCCGGCGAAGACGTAGCCCTTCGAGGCCCTGGCCGTCACGTCGGCCCCCGACGCCGCGGACAGGACGCCTCCGCCCGAAACGGTCCCGCCCCCTTCCGGAGAAGAATCGGCAACGGCAACTCTGAGATAACGCCACGGCGTGTCCGACACTGTCACTTCGCGCATCGCAGTCACAACCGTTGACGTGCCGCCCTCGACGACATCCGCAACGCCAACGGAGACAGGGAAGATTCCGGCCGTCTTCACGGTGCCGACGACGCCGTAGACCCGCAGATCACCGTCGTTGCGCGTCTCCACCGAAAGGCCAGGAGGAAGTCCGGAAACGGAAACGATGCCACTCCCCTTGAAGTTGTATCCCAGCTCCACGTCCCCCGACTCAAGGACGTCGCCAACAGAAAGTTCTTCGATTCCGCTGAGATCGACTCCATGCAGATCTGGGTCCGGAGCCTCAACCGTCAGCCTGACGCTCGCCGTCTCGCTGATGCCGTCGGCAAACCTTACCGTGGCGTTGACGACATAGGTTCCGGCTGCCGTCGGCGTGCCGAAAACAAGCCCCCAGGACTCGTTCCACTCCAGACCGGGCGGGAGCCCGTACAGCCGCGTCGTCATTCGCTCCGCCGTACAGTTGAACAGCACCTCAAACTCTATGTGATAGTACTCCCCGAGGGCGATCTCGTCGGAGTTGCCGGACATCCTGTCGCTCGAGACGTCGCCGACCGACGAGTCGAACACCTGGACGAACCGGTATCCGGAGTCGTTGACGCCGGTGACGGTCACGCGGTTGAAGCACGGCGCACGCGGTATGCCGGACACGGTCTGCGTGCGCGCGTCGTAAGAAAGTCCGACAGGAAGATTGCGGAACGTGAGCGAGGGATACGACACCGAGTCTATGTCGAGCGGGATGCTCACCGCGGTCCCGTATTCGAACTCGGCGAAGTCTTCGGCGAAGTCAAACGACAGCGTGTCCTCTGACACGTCAATGAACGTGGCGGAGACGACGGAGTTCGTCGGAACGGCAACGCCCGAGAGCGAGGGATTGCGAGAATCCGCGTCCCATTCAGGCGTCAGTCCGTCCACAAGCCATCCCGAAAAGGAGAATCCCGGCAAGGCCTTCGCCGAAAGCGAAAGCGTCGCAAGGCCGTATGACGCGCCGGTCTGGGACCATGTGACGCCCCCCATCTCGGCATTCGACTCGTCTACCTCGACGGTCACCGCGAAGACGCACCGAGCCGCGATCGACGCAGCCGCAGAAACAACAGCAATGGCACCTCGCGTCATTCAGCACCTCCGTCATCATCCGTGGCGTCGTCTCCTCCGTAGAAGCTCTCGTCGGAATCTGCAAGGTCGGGATCCGCCTCATAGGCCTCCCTGGCCTTTTCGAGATACTTTCCAAGGTCGTTCTCGGATTGGACCTCGACTTCGGGATTGTCCCCGAAGTAAGTGTCGATTTCCTCTCTCAGCATCCTTGCCGCAACTTCATTTCCCGACTTGAAGATGTCGATTCCCGTCTCTGCGCGAACGGTCGGCCGCATGTTGTTGAGTTCAAACAGCATCACCGAAACCATGTCTTCGTCCCTGATCACCCTGAGGTATCCAAGCAGTAGCCTGCTTCGTTCCGAATCGCTTATGGATATGTCCGAAAGCGCATCCATCATCGCGTCGAGCGCATCCCCGTAGACTTCCGAATCCTCCGAGCCGAGAAAGCCCACGAGCTCCGGAGCCGTCTTTGATCCAAACCACCTCAGCGCCGCTATCGCCGCCTTGTGCAGCGCGGCTGGTATGCCGTCCGGCCACTCGTCCATGTCCTGTAGCTTCTGTACGAGGGCGACGGTCTTCTTCCAGTCGTCCGCGTCAAGCGCGGCCTGTATCTCTGCAAGCAGGGCGCGGAACTTCGGGGACATCTTGACTTCATCGTCCGAAAGCGCGTCTGCAAGATCGGGCCGAGGCCTCTCCGCAGCCGAGGCCTCGCGGACGCGCGAACGCTCGCGGACGCGCACCGACTTCTGACGACGGGACTTCTCCGCACCGCGCCTCTCCGCGACCGTCTTCCCGCCGATACCTTCCGGCGACGGCTCGACGGGCGCGCTCGCCCCGAGGGCAAACGCAAACCACAGCACGCCGCCAAGCGCGCAGAGACCGGCCGCTGCGACCATAAGAATGTTCCTAAACCTGTGCATTTCCCGCTGTCGTCCCGGCGTTCTTCTTCGCCCATATCGCCTGGCGCGCCACCCCGAGCAGAAGCGCCGCGTCGTCCTTCGTCACAACCCCGCGCGAGAACACGCGGTGGAAGCCCTGCATGAAATGGTCCGCCTGCTCGGGCTTCATGAAGCCAATCTCCTGGAGCATGGCGGACCAGTTCTTCATAAGCTGCATCTTCTGCGCCTGGGGGGCCGGCGGAGCCTTCTCGTGCGGCGGGACGTAGCGCCCGGTCGCGGTGAAGAACTCGTAGCACGTGATGAGCACGGCCTGCGACAGGTTTATCGACGTGTAGCCCTCGTCGACGGGGATGCGGATGAGGTGGGTGCACTGGGCAACCTCCTCGTTGAGAAGGCCCTTGTCTTCCCTTCCGAACACAAGCGCGACCGGGCCCGTCTCGGCTATGGACAGGATGTCCGCCGCGCAGTCGCGCGGCGCCTTGACATGCTGTCTGTAGAGCCCCTCGCGCGCCGTCGTGCCCACTACGGCGACGCAGTCGGCCACGGCCTCCTCGAACGTCGCGAACTCCTCGCGCGCGTTCATGATGTCTGTCGCGTGCACGGCGAGCCTCTCGCCCTCCTCCCACGAGTTCTGCAGGTTCGGCGCGGCAAGGCGCAGATGGCGTATGCCCATGTTGGCCATGGCGCGGCAGCTGGAACCAACGTTGCCGGTGTAGAGCGTCCCCACGAGGACTACGCGTATGTTGTCTAGCGGATTCATCTTGGGCTACAGCCCCTCCTTCTTCGGCCCTTCGCAGATTATCCCTTCGAAAATAAGAAGATAGTCGTTGTTTCCCTCCGGATTGACGGAGGCGGTGAACACCTGGCAAGTTATGCCGTTGGCGTGGTACATCCACTTCTCGTTGTCGGACTTGTACATCGTCCCGCTCGGAAGCGTGTTCATGCACTCCCAGGCAACGAAGTCCGTCCCGTCCGGCAGCGTCACCTTGACCGCGAGCTTCGACTTCATCGTCATCACCTTGCCGTTCGGCGCGGTGAACTTCGACTCGTGATCCTTCTCGGCACGCCCGTAGTCGACGCTTATGACATTGCCGTCCTCGTCGGTGAAGAGACTTGTCTGCATAGGGGTGAACGAAGCGCACCCCACCAGGACGAGCGCCGCGAACGCCGCCGCCGCCATTTTCGCTGTAAACCTTTTCATAGTCTTATAATTATACCAAAAATGACGGCCTCATGGGCGCGGAAACAAGTCTCAGCGCAAGCACCGACGCAGCGACCGCTGGACGGCGCCAGGACAGCGGGAATCCCCGCAGCGAACGGCGCACGAACGGGTCGGCGAGATACTCGCGCAGGAACCGGAACCCTTCCCGGCGCGGAAGCCTCCCGCGCACGGTCGCCGCGAGCATCTCGAGCGCGGAAAAGACGCATGTCGCCTCGTAGAGGGATCCAAGCGCGCCGCCTTCCCCCTCGTCGAGCGCACGGCGCTTCGCGAGGAGCCGCAGCTTGTTGCGGCAGAGCCTCGCGCCGTCGCGCGGCACGGACCTCATCGCGCCGCTGTCGCGGTCGGTGACGATGTATAGCCCGCGGTCGACGCACGTCATGGACTTCGCCTTCAGCAGCGCCTCCGAGACGAACATCGCGTCCTCGTAAAGCTCTATCGTCTCGTCGAAGCGGATGCCGTCGAGAATCTCGCGGCGAAAGGCCATGCGGCAAGCGCTCGCCATCTCGCGGTCGGCGAAAAGAGGCTTCCCCGCATACCAAGCGCGCACATCATCGAATGAATACCCGAATACGCGCGGCAGATAGCCCGCGCGTATGGCATCGCCGGACCCGAACCGATAGTCGCCCTTGAGCCGCGAACCCGCGAAAGCGCAGACGCAGACGTCCGCTCCGTCCTCGTCGAGCGCCTTGGACATCGCGGAGAAGTAGTCCGGCGCGACGCTGTCGTCTGGATCGACGAAGAAGAGAAGCCTTCCGCGCGCAATGTCGAGCGCGGCGTTGCGCGCGGCGGATACGCCGCGGTGCGCGAGAGGGACGACGCGAAGACGCGGCTCGGACTCCGCGCGCCTTCTGAGAATCGCCAGCGTGTCGTCGGTCGACCCGTCGTCGACGGCAATTGCCTCCGCGCTTTCGGGCAGCGCGGCGAATACTGAATCGAGGCAGCGCGTCAGCCACGGGGAAACGTTCCAGCACGGAATGACGACGCTGATCTCGGGCGCACTCTCGCTCATTTCAGCTTCGCGTCGATCGCGCGCTCGCGTGTCCATTCGGCGACAACTCCCGGGTCGGACGCGATCCGTCCGAGCGGGACCCTGAAAAACGCCTCGTAGGTGTTCGCTCCGTTGAGGCCCTTCAGCGAGAACGAAACCTCCTCGCTGCCCTTCGGGACGCGTCCCGTTATCGTCACCGCGTCGCCGCGGTAGAGGTTGCGCAGAAGCCTCGGATACGCCTCGGCGCGCGAGGTCGCGGCAAATATGACGCGGAGATCGGTGAGGACGGGATCGCGGAAGCGCTCCGAGAGCGACTCGATTCCCGAGCCCGCCTTCCAGCGGACGCCTCCGTAGATGAAGCTCTCGCCGCGGTTGCCGTGCGTAAGGACGTCGATGAGCTCGCGGTTCGCGCTCTCCTTCACGCCGTACATGTAGACGGAGACGAGTCCGTCGTTGAGGTCGGTGAACTTCGAGAGAATCTGCGCCGTGTCGCTAACTCCCGCGTTCGCGTCGCCATCCGTGACGACGAGGGCGATGAGCGGACGCTTCGGGTCGCGCGGCAGGGTCAGGAGCGACCGAATCGTGCCGAACACGTCGGTGCGTCCGTGCGCCGCCAGGTTCGCAAGCCACTTGTCCGCCGCCGTGAAGGACGTCTGGTTGCACTCCTGCCACCTGCGGAAGGCGTAGGTGAAGTTGTTGCGGAACGCGACGAGGTTGAACCTGTCCCCCGAATTTAGCGCCGAGCGCAGCAGCGACTTCGCCGCGACGCGGCAGCTGACCAGGCGCTCCGAACCGATCGAGCCCGACGCGTCGATGAGGATTACCACGTCCTTCGGCACGACCTGAAGATCGGTGCGCGGCGTGACCATGAGCTTGAAATACGTCCACTGGTCGTCGTCGGCGCGCAGAGCGGAGAGGTTCACGAACTTCTCGAGCGGCGCGGCGTCCTCGACGTCCATGAGCTCGCGCACCGCCTCCTTCTCCTTCTCGACGATCTTCTCGTCCACCTTCTCGTAGACCTCCTGGTCCGAGACGAACTCTGGGACGGCGGCCTTGATCTCGGCATTCTTCTCCGGACCCTCCGCCGCGATGCTTATCTTCTCCGCCGGCGCGACAGGGAACGCAGGCGCCTCGACAGCGGGCTCGGGCGCGCCGAAGGCGACGGGCATCGCGAACGACGACGCGGCCGCGATCTCGGGCGCGGTGAGCGCACGGCTCTCGGGCGGGGTGTACTCGACAGTCGGTATCGGATCGGGCGCAAGCCCCTCGTCGAGCTGGATCGGCTTTACGTCGAACTCGTCCGGCGCGACTGGCACCGCGTCAGACTCCGGCGCCTCCGGGGCGGGAACGTCTCCGTCCCAGTGCTTGCGAGCGCTGTCGGGAAGCTGCTCGGTGACAGGCGCTGGGGCGTCCGTCGCCTCGGCCTCCGGCGCCTCGCGCGCGGACATGATGTCCTTGATGCGCTCTATGGCGACGGGATCGTCTATCGGACGGTAGTCCTCGACGCGCATCGCCTCGCGGTGCCGGTCGCGCAGCGCCGAGCGGTCGACGTGCGTCATCACCTTCGTGCGGGCGTAGAACATGAGTCCGACATGGAACGCGACCGAAAGGACGATCGTGACGAAAACCAGGTCCTGTCCGCGCTCCTTCGTCATTTCGCGGCCTCCGGGTTCTCGGCAAGTATCTTCTCCGCCTCGGCGCAGAGCTCCTTGTCGGCGAAGAGCGAGGTAACGACCGTCGCGTACTTGCGCGCGCTCTCCGCGTCGCCCGACGCGGCGGCGTTCTTCGCGAGCGCGACGTAGGCCTCGGCGCGCGCGCGCGGCGAGTCGCCGTTCAGCTCGACGGCACGCCTCAGAGCCTTGTCTGCCCTCTCATGGTCGCCCGCCTGGAGCTCGAGCTTTCCGAGCGCGAGCGACGCCCTGGCGAGATCGGCGACGCACGCCTTTTCCTCCATCGCCTTCCTGTAGGACTCGATCGCGAGCGAGAAGTTGCCCGCCTTCTCGGCCGTCGAACCGAGGAGCGCGTATCCGGCCTGGCGCCATTCTGCGGAATCGGACTTCGCGACGAGCGCCTCGGCGCACGTCTTCGCCCCGTCTCCGTCTAGAAGCTTTCCGACGGCATAGATCTTGGACGCCGGCATGCGCTCGCACGCGCCCTCCGCGACGAGCTTCGCGTACTCCGCCTTGGCTTCGTCGACGCGTCCCTCCGAAAGCGTAACGTCCGCTACGAGCAGCCGCGCCTCGCGCTGCTCGTCGAGGGAGATTCCAAGCGAAAGCGCCTCCTTGAGGAATGCCGCGCCCTCCGCGGCGTGTCCGAGCTGGATCGCCGAGACTCCGCGCCAGTAGAGCGACTGGGGCCTGCGCTTCAGGTTCTTGCCGGACGCAAGGGCCTCCGAGAGCGCGAGGTCGCAGGCGGACCACTTCTTCGCGCGCGCATCGGCCATCGCCTTGCGGTAGAGCGCTTCCGCGGCCTCGTCGGTGTTGGGGAACTTCTGCGCCGTTTCTACGTACTGCGCCTCTGCCTCCGCGGCCTTGCCGCACGACTCGTAGGCCCAGGCGAGCCTGAGCGAGTCGCCAGGAAGCCCCGAGAGAGCGTAGGCTCGCTTCGCGTTCTCGATGACGCCGGAGGAGTTGCCGCCCGAGGAGGCGGAGTCGAAGTCCATGCGGGCAAGCGGAAGCTCCGCGTTCGCGCGGTACTTGCCCTGCGGGAAGCGGTCGAGGTAGTCCTTGAGGAGCTTCTTCGCAGTTTCGTTGTCGCCGGTCGCATACGCGCACGCCCCGCGCAGGTACGCGAAGTCGTCCGTAGCGCCTTCTCCGCACAGCGCGGCCGCGTCGGCGAACTTTCCGTTGAGGTAGTTGCTCCACGCCGTCATGGTCCGCACTCCGGCGGCGTGCTTGCCCTCGGGGTAGCGCTTCATGTAGCGCGTGAAGATGCTCGCGGCCTCGCCGTACTTCTTCTCGTTGTAGCTCTGGACGGCGGCGAGGTAGAGCGCCTCCTCGGAGAACTGAGACTCCTTGCCGAACGCAAGGCCGAGGAGAAGCTCGACTGCCTTGCGGCGCTCCGCGGCGTCCGCGGACTTCACGAGTATCGACGCGCGGTGGAACTCGGCGTACGAGGCGTACTTGCCCTTGGGGTCGAGCCTGACGGACCGCGCGAGCGCGTCCGGATCGTTGGCCGCTGATCCGAGATAGTACAACGCTGCGGCGCGCACGTCGTTCGCGACGCGGTCCGAGTCGAGGACGCGCAGCTCGGCGCTGCGCTCCTGGTCGTTTCCGGCAAGGGCTCGCATGAGGCGCGCGCGGTCCGCACGCTTCGAGGTCGGATACTTCTCGAGGAGCTCACCGTACGCACGGCGCGCGTCCGCGGAGCGTCCTAGCGCGCGGTCGCATTCGGCGAGGCGGTAGAGGACCTCCTCTGCGGAGAGCGACTTCTCGCCGGAGAGCGCGGCGTACTCTGCGCGCGCCGCGGCGTATTCGCCGCGGTTGAAGAGCCTGTCGGCCATCGCCAGCCGGTCGGCCGGCAGGACGGACACGGCCGCGACGAGAAGCGCGAGCGCAGTCATTTCGCCTCGCCCTCCCCTTCGCCGCCTTCCGTGGCGAGCGAGAAGTTCCAGATGTCGGACGCGCGGCAGGTGTCGATGAGCTTGACGAGCGCCTCGTAGCGGACTTCCTTGTCCGCGCGGATGATCACGGGCTGGCCCGGATAGAACTTCGCGACCTTGGCGAGCCTCGCGCCGAGCTCCTCGAGCGAAAGCTTCACGGAGTTGACGGAAACCCCGCCGTCCTTGGCGAGGTTGACGATGATCTCGCCCGGCAGCCTCTCCGGCGCCTCGGCGGTCTTCGCGTTCGGGAGCTTTATCGAAATCTCGCTCTCCCACTGGGAGAACACGCTCACCGTCACGAAGAAGCAAAGGAGCAGGAATATCACGTCAAGCATCGACGTGAGCGCGAGAGCCGGCGCCTTCGAGCGGTTTCTCTGGCTAAATCTCATCAGAACTCCTTTCAACCAGCGGTCTGCGCCAGCTTCAGCAGTTCCTCGGCGGCCTTCTCCTGCATCTCGTCGATGCGGCGCTGCGCGCGGCGGCGGAAGAACGCGTAGGCGACGAGCGCGGGGATGGCGACGGCCAGGCCGAAGATCGTGGTGACGATGGCCTGCGAGACGCCCTGGGCGAGCACCATCGGCTTCGCGCCGGCGGAGACGTCGGAGGCGATGCCGCCGAAGGCCTGGAACATGCCGAGCACCGTGCCGAGGAGTCCGACGAGCGGGGCGATCGCCGCGATGTCGGCGAGCCACTCGGCCTGGGACATCAGGCGGTCGGCGATGCGCCCGCCCTCAGCCTCGGGGTCGTTGGAGGCGCATATGCGCGAAACCGCCTCGGGCACGACGAGGCCAGAACGCTGCGAATACAGGAGATAGAGCATGAGAGCGAGCTCCCACACCGAGAAAAACGCGAGGACCCACATGAGAGGTCCGCCATAGTTCCATGCCTGTTCGAAAGTGATGTCGTTCATTTTTGCCTTCCCTAGTTGCAACTTGGCTGAATATTATATCAAAAATCGGAAAGTGATTGCGGGAAGAAGAGATGCCCAGCGGAAATAAACGAAGGCCCGCGGATATCCGCGGGCCTTCGTTTTGCCGTTTTGTTCTTTCGCGTCGGGATCCTTCGCCGCCGGCCTTCTCGGTCTTCCCGCGCTCCGCGCGTCTTGCGGAGCCGACCCCAATCGACTCTAACCTACCCAGACCCGCCTCTTCGCCGTCGCCACTGCGGCAGATTTGCCGCGCTGTGGGAATAGCCCCACCCTAAACGACCCTAAGCGACTCAAATTGCCCCTATCTCCTCCACACGCTCGCCCCGCAGGGGCAAAGTCCACGGACGGACATCCGCCCGCCTTCTCGGCAACCTCAATGCTAATTCAACCACTACACAACCGCTTTCCAACCCCGCGCCAACCATCGGGAACCTCAACCCGCCCACAACAGTCCTTCAACAGCTTTATAGCCACGGACAAGCAAAACCCTTCTCCAACCATCTTTCAACCGCCGCGCCATCGCGCCGCAAAATGGCTGGACATTCGCTCGCATTAGGAAGTTCCGACGCTGATTCAGCCATTCCCCAACACCGATATTGGCATCGTCAGCCGCAACTCAACCACAACAATTTCCCAGCCACGACCCAACCACGACCCAACGCCACAAGATGGATATCTCCGCAGTAGACGGCAAATGTGCCGCGATTTGATTCTTCCTGCAATTCCGCTATGCTGAAAATGATTGAGATATTATTTTCAAATCATCGTAAAATCATTTTCGTTTGATAGAATGTAATGCGACAGGAGGTACAGATGAAGATTGCCTTGACTATGATTGCCGTCGCCATCACGCTCCAGTCGCTGTCCGCGACGGTAGCGTCCGGTCCGCTGCCGCCGTGCGAGTTCGCGGACACCGAGTCGGCGACAAACCACCTGTTCTCCACGACCCGTCCAGGCAGCCAGATACTCTCTTTCCAGATAGGCCTGCTTGCGTCGCCCTCCAACAACGTAGAGATAGCCATCGGACGCGATTCAGACGAAGACGGCGAGCTTTCGATCGACGAAACTGCGATGGTCGTCGGATGGGACTGCGGAGAGTGGGTCGTCCGCTCGCCGGAATCCGGTGCGGCATTGTACGCACAGGCGGCATCCGGCAATGTTTCCAAGCTACTTGAATGGACTCTACATGTGTCAAACGGCGAAATGCGGTCGCTCGCGGCGATGGAGAACGGTGAGCCACTTGACTTCGCCCTACCCGGGCGCCCTCCGGCGTGGATGTTCGACTCGACATGGAATCTCGTGAAGTTCACGGCGAGGGGAGTTGACGACGCCGGCGGAATCTTCCGCGCCCAGCGGCTCGCCAACGGGACACTGATAAGACTTCGATAGGAGCGCGACATGGAACGACTGCTTATGTACATCTGCGTTGCCGGCCTCGTGCTCACCATTGCAACCATGGCGACCATGTGGCTTTACGCCCATGCCGTCCGTCCGCTTTTCACGCGAATGGCGCGGCTCGGCCATACGAGCCCGATGTCCCTGCTCGTGGCCATCGCCATAACGGCGGGAGGGCTGGAAGTCGCCGCGACAAAGGCCCCGACGAACGAGCCGCCGCCCCGCCTCTCTGCACCGCACCGATCCTCTTCCTCCACGCATCAGGCATTCACGCCCGATGAAATTGAAGCTGGATATGTCCTCTGGCGCGTCGGCACGAACGAGACATGGAACTTCAACGCCCCGACAAACGCAACGATTGCCGCGGAATGGCGATGTCGTGGGGCGGCGGAGGACCGAATCGTCCTGACGAACGGCGCTGCGGCGGTTGCGGTAGATACGCGCGGGCGCGCGATGGTCGGAACGAACAGATACCAGACGGTGGACTTCCGCATGGCAATCGTACCGGAAGCCAACTGGCCCCTACTCGGCAACGGCGGCTCCCCCTCCTGCGTCTGGCTTGACGGCTCCCGGCCCGAATGTCCAATCGTCTCTTGGCAGAACGCGCTGATGGACCGAGACGCCTCCGCGCCAGTAAGCGTCCAGATAGAAATACTTGACGGCGGCGACTATATCTGCCGATACGACCTGAGCCGTACGGAGAGCGCGGAATCAAACGTGACGTCGCGTCTCTACTACCGAATCCGTCCAGAAGACCTCGACGACCCCGACCGAGACGACGACGGCATTCCGACCTTCGCAGAGGTGACGGTCTACCATTCCGATCCAGGGCTCGCCGATACGGACGGCGACGGGATCAATGACGGACTCGACGCAAACCCGCTCGACCCTGACGCCGACGGCGACGGGATCCCCGACGGAATGACAGCGGCAGAATATTGGTCGCATCCGCTGTGGACTGGGACAAACCCATGGGACGTGTCCTGCGTCGCCATCCGGCTTAACGAACCAGTCGTGCCGCCAGCCCGTGCGGTTCTTGTAATCGGAGAACTGCCGATCATTCTCACGACGAACGCCGTCTATCGACTCTCGCTGGACAAGGGCGTACGGTATGACGTTCGGCTCGTCACGAACCACCTCGCTCCGGTCAACCTGTCACTTGAAAGGGGCGAGTAATGAACAGGACCTGTATAGCATCCGCAATCCTTCTCTGCATCGCATCCGCGACGCAAGCCGACAGTCTCGCGCTGGACGATCGTTCCGGAGTCTTCTCCGGCACGACGCGCGGCGGAAGTGCCGCGATGGCGTATCAGGACTTTTGGCTTGAACCGTTGGGCTCGGAATGTCTCCACAATGCAGAGAACTACCTTGACTACGAGGCCGTGTTCTCCCCTGCGATCTTTGGCGTGGGAATCACGCCGCAGATGCTTGACGGATTCACGCTCAACACAAACGGCACCCTGCGGTTGTCGCTTGGGATTGACAGTTGGGCAGAGGGAAGCGTCACCGTAGGCGCGCCCCCCTTCTCTGGGGCGAGCTCTATGGTTGGGCATCCATACACCGATGCGCGGGCGGCGTGCAGGAAATGTGCTATGCCTGCGGTCGGCGCCATTCGTCGGAGGATGGCTACGACTGCTCGCACGACTTGGGCTGCGCGGCGCGGACGAGCTACGCCAACGGATGCACCTGCTCGCCGCTCCTCGTCAGAGTAAACTGGGATGATGACAACTGGAACTTTTCAGAAGACAGGCTTGACACAAATCCATGTGCGGGCGATGACGAAACAGAGGGATTCCGGGCCATCGGCGTTGGAAAATATTGCTGCTGCCACGGCGACATCTCAGGCACGACATCCGTCTCCGAACTGACCCCTTCATCCGAACTACGCCTTTGGAACGGTTCGACGGCCGCGTCCAGCTCGGCAAGCGCTTTCGCTATCGAAGCCATCTCCGCGTCATCGGGGATTGGCAGCGCGACGGTAAGCTACGAGATACGCGACGAGACAAACGGATTCCTGAGGGCGATCACGCGGCAAGTGACAGCGGCAAATCTTGAAATCCGCCCGGACTTCAACGACGACGAAACGGTCGACAACTACGACAGGTTCTATTTCGACGACGGCGGGACATGGCAGCTGCGCGTGCGCGACGAACCATACAAGTTCGCCCTCGTCAGCGAGTGTCCGTCTGCAGCAAGCACATCGCTTCTCGCGGTTCAATCGGCAGGGACGGGAACAGTAATCAGAACGCAGGCGACAGGAGGGACAACGCTTCCTTTCGGCACGCCTTCGAGCTCGCCGCTCTTCGCCGCCAAGAACGAGACGAAGGAGCTGTTCGTCGACACCTCGGGCGGGCCCGGCACCTTATACCTCCACTACTCGCTCGGGTTCGGAGGCGCACACGCCCCGCTCGCGGACACTCGCCAGATCCACGTCGTGGACGCGAACGTGCGCGAAGAATGGGCGACGACGAACAGCCTCCCCGACCTCGTGTACAACTTCTCCGACGTCCTGGGCGACGTATACTGGACGATCTACGACGACGAGTACAACATCGTCGACTACGGCGACGACTCCTCGTTCACCCCCATCGACCTCCCTCCCGGCAACTACACCGTCGAGGTCTACTTCGCCGACGTCTACGAAGACGGCATCCTCGGCTACACCTCTTCCGCGCCGCTGCATGTCATTGACGTCCGCCTCGTTCGACTCTTCGAGACTGCGAACGAGACGAACAGGATATTCAACCCGACTCGCAAGGACGACACCACCGGCAACCCTGATGCGGAAACGGAAATAGTAAACGCGGGAACACCGCTTGAGGAGCGCTACGCCGCGCCGCGCAACTACCTATACACGGTTGGCGACCCCGTCACGGGGAACTTCAACGTGTCCGCTCAGTTCGATGCAACCGGCGCCGAGGGGTGCACGAACTACTACTGCGCGTTCTACCAGCCCGATGGTCAAAAAGCTCTGGGAACCGAGACGAACATCGACTTGACTGCCGAGTCCGTCGCCTTCTCGCTCCCCGCGCCAGCGCTTGTCACCAACGTCGTCTGGGAACTTCGTGGCGGTCTCGATGTCAATCACAACACAACCCTCGACAGCGACGAAGCCACTCCCTTCGCAATCTACACCAACTCCGCCAACGTCGTCAAGCACGCTTGCATCAAGGGAATAACGAAAGAGAAGTATCAGGTCCTCTCGACAAATGTGCATCGAAAAGTCTATTTCGGCGCAGACATCCCCCCAAACACTATCGCAAGGAATGCGAGAAGCTTGCTTGCCTTATTCTATTGCAATGGCGCATACACAGACCTCCATGAGACTATGATTCCTTCCGCCCGAACAAATATTATGTTGTACGCATTTTCAAACAATTGCGATTGCTTTTCCGAATGGCTTACGCATAATTCTGGTGCCCAATTTGCGCCCGACGGCTTCACGCAGATTATGCAATATACATGGAATCACGCCACAAGGCTTAGTCAATTCCTTGTTGAAAGAACTCCATTTGCCTTGAAGAACACCATAACGGACAGTAGCACTGGGATTAGTTCTGAAGTTCCAACGCAAACGGGGATTCGTCTTAAAAATTACTATGAAACTCATATAAGAAGCGACGCGGAAACCTTCCTCCATAATATGCCTGATGGGACAGAGTGTGATTTTCCGACAAATGGATATTGTGAGGCAGCAGAATTGCTCCAAAACGGAATCTTCGTAAATCTATCTTCAAATTGGGTACCAGGGATTACCGTTTCGGTCGGAGAGTCGGAAGGCTACGGAGGATGGATGGCGGCCCTATCAGAGTATCTAGGCGGCACTGATGCCTTTCAAGAGTATGATGCATTCGGAACGATAGGGAAAGGGCGACTATTGAATCCAAGATACAGATTTCGTGTTAAGAAAAACGAACATTTACTTGGCTCAACAACATACGACGTGATTTCTATTGCTTTTTCTGGAGAATTGAGAGATCTCTATGACTTCAACTTTGAAGACGGCGATTTGCCAGCCTGTGCTGCCGCTTTACAGATTGGTTTCGGGGCCGGCAACATACCGACATGCAATACACATGGCAAAATTTTTCTCATGTCATTGAAATGCAAAAAACATATTCTAATCCATTTAATTATGAAAGCTACTGAAGGAGGATTTATGAATGCCATCTGTAAAGTGTTTTTGATTGGAGTTTCTCTTTGGGCCAGTTGTGGATTGGCCGTCTCGACCCCAGAAGATTGGGGGGCACGCCACAAGGAAGTGACAGAAATGCGCAAGATGCTGGCGCGCGACGGCGCATACGCCTTTGTGACAAACACCGCGACGCCAAAGCTCGCGCCACACATTCACTCACAGTGCTGGGTGGACTGGTTGCCGACAGAAGGAGTCAAACGCCGTGCGTATGAGCAAGAGCAAAGAGACTTGGGACTTGACATCCTCGGCTATCTTGAGGAGTATGCATGGAATACCGAATCGCAAGACGATTTAAGCACAAACAAGAAGAATGCAGTAGAATTGCTCGCGATAGCGGAGTGGCTAAAAACTTCTCAAGGGTATGGCAATTATCTACTGAAACGATGGGCAGAGAACCTTGCACTTATCCGCTTATGCAATCTTTCTATCGACAAGCGCGTCAGCATAGACGAAATACAGTCTTTTTTCAATCGCATTGACGGGCCAATACAAAACCTCAAATTGCGGCTTGCGATTCTCAACGAAGAATCGCCGCACAAGTATTCGCTACCAAGTTTCTTCTTAACTGAAGACAGCGGAAGCACCAGCCTTTGTCGGCAATGGGGCAAGCATGCGATGGAATCGATGAACCACTATTGTAAATGGTGCCATGAGCATTCGCGAATTTTCAGCGGCCTGACATTCAAGGACGTGGCAGGGGACAACCCTGAGCATGCCTTTTATATTGAAGATCCGCGTGATGGATGGCACACCCTTAGAGATATCTGGGGAAAGAAGTATCATTACACACTTTGCACTGGAGCAATGGATATGCGATTATGGCGATATCTGCAAGAGATCATTGCATACAAGGAAATGGTAGGCGAGATTCCTCTTCCAAACAAATCCGAATTAGAACGTCCCGGTTCGTTTGCATTTGCCTCCAATGAACTTGACAACTACAGCAGGATTGTCGACGACAAATGGAAATCTGCATCCAAGAAAATTCCTCCGCAGGGTGTCGCGAGGCAAGTTATTTACATTCTGAAAGGTGGCCTTGCAGATTTCATGACGGAAAACTGTCGGCACCGGGGACGTCCGTGAATATAACATGCCGACAGGAAAATGTCCAAGTTTGTCAGTTCTCGGAAGAAACAACATTGCGTTAGCACTGTGCCACCATACCAACCAGACAATATAGTTAAGTCAAAATACTTTACATGGACCACCAAGCCACAAACAAACCATAGAAAGGAACAGCAAATGAAAGTACACAACATTAACGGCACTTCAGATAACAAGTGCAAATGCGGATCCTGGAAGTCCCACTGGGAGAAATTTAATGAGCGCAAAAATACGTGGCCCAAATATTGCGCGGCGTATGGCTGTCTCGAGTCCGCCACCGTAGGAGCGCATGTCCAGAAAGACATCGGCACCGACAAATGGTTCATTATACCGTTTTGCAATAAACACAATGGCCCGGAATTTCAAGGGAAAAGCATTGAGGTTTCTGCCGGCACCTCATTGGCACCTGCAAATCGCAAGGAAACCTGCGAAAAATAGTTTCCACCTTCTTGCCTCCTCCGATTACCGGCAAAACAAAATCAACACCGTCCAGCCCCCGTCTCGGGAGTGGACGGTGCGCAACACACACACAACCAAACTCCGCCGACGCCACGAGAATTATGGTATAATCATAGTGAATTAACAATCTTATCTTCAACACGATGAGAACAAAGATTATACTGCACGCCATGTTCGCAACAGCAATCGCCCTGACCTTGGGATGCAACCGTAGCGAGCCAGCAAAGGAACAGTCGGATTGGGACGCACTGCGAGCAGAAGTGTCTTCGTTGCGAAAATGCCTTGCCCAAGACGGCGCATACGCCTTTGTGACAAATGCCGCGACGCCAAAACTCGCGCCGCACATTCACTCACAGTGCTGGGTGGACTGGCTTCCTAAAGAGGATGTCAAAAGGAGGGAATATGAGCAAGAGAAGCGTGATCTTGGACTTGACATTTTGGGATGCCTTGAAAAGTATGCGTGGGGCATCGAAGCACATGAAGATCTAGAGGGAAACAAGAAAAGCGCGATGGAGCTGCTTGCCATTGCCGAATGGCTGAATACCACCCCTGGATATGGCAACTACCTTCTGAAAAGATGGGCAGAGAACCTTGCGCTGATTCGCATATGCCACCTTGCGGTGGATGGACGCGTTGGGCTTGACGAGATCAAGTCTTACTTCAGCCGTGTGGGGACGCCAATTCAGGACCTCCAACTGCGCGTCAGGATTCTCAACGAAGAGTCACCGCACAAATATTCGCTTCCAAGTTCCAATTTGACAGAAGAAGCTGGAAGCGACAACATCTGCCGCCAATGGGCACAGCATCTACGAGAGTCTATGCAACACTATTCGAAGTGGTGCGAAAGTAATTCACGAGATTTTCCAAGTCTGAAATTTGAGGATGTAATTTGGGACGACCGAACGTATTCATTCTATATCGAAGATTACCTCGACGGCAACCATACACTACGAGACGCATGGGGCAAAAAGGCGCACTACACCTCACTTTGCACAGGCATGATGAGCATGCTACATTGGTCATATCTGGACACAATAATTGGCTATTGGGAGGTCGTTGGCGAATTGCCGCTTCCAAACAAAGAGATAGCTATGCGCCCTGGCTCATTTAAGGGACTCTGCAAAGAAGGCGATGAATACAAGAACGTCATAGAGGCAAAATGGAAGGCTACATCAAAGCTACGACCCCCTCGCGGGATCGACAGTCGAGTGATAGCATTAATTAAGGATGGAATTGAGGATCGTATTACAGAAAACTGTCGTCGCCGAGGACGTCCGTAAATATGACATGCCGACAGGGAAACGCCTAAGTTTGTCGCCTCACGAAAGAAATAATACTGAATCCAAAGTACAGGAGGGATTAGAATGACTGCACAGGACATCGCTATTGACACCGACGGCCAAGGGATGCTGGACGCAAATATCAGGCGATGCGGACTGTTCGGCCTGATTCCAGCGGCGGTCAGATTCCTGCTTTTTGCATCTGCCGTGCCACTGTCAAAGGTTTTCGGATACATCGATGACAAGGCATGGATGCAATGCAGTAGGCATACGGACATTGCAACAGGTCTGGCGGTGCTTATTGGATGGTGGTTCTTTGCGCGTTCGTCGGCAAGAGGCGCAAAGGCGCTCTACCCCTGCCTCGCATTGGCAATGCTTCAATTCTTCCTTCCGCAAATCAGAGGCTACGTGCTGAGTCATTGCATCGGCATAGCCATATCGCTTCCCTGGATATGTGCTCTGGCTTATATTGTAGCGAAGAACAAAGGCGAAGTCCGGGCAGTTGCCGCGATTGCCATGGCATCCCGCATCATCGGACTCGTCGGCAGCATCTATTTCTTCGTTACATTCTTTCCCGGGATAATACAAGCTTCCCCCCACACAAACCGGCTTGTGATGATCGGAAATGTCGTCTCGATTGCTGCCATGCTGACAAGCACCTTTGCGTACCTTAAGATGTTGATTCCGGTCCGCACGGGCAATTCCAATACTGAAGCCACCGCGAATGTCCCACACACCGTTCCTCTCCATCTAAGGATATTTGTCGCAGTAGCGCCATGGCTCGTTATAACATCCACGACAATTTCGCGGGCTTGTGCCGTTGTTCTCCTTGCGCCTCTGGGGATAGCGGCAGTTTTAGTTGGCGAGAAACACCTTGATAATGGACTGTGGATTGTTCCAGTTGGGTGGCTGGTCTACATCCTTGCGACCACCGCCATAGTGTTCAGCCGCACCCGTCGCATCTTCGCGATCACGGCATTGACAATGCTCGCCCTCATAATCACCAACATAGCTGGCTGCGCCGGAATGGGACGCCTCTGACCTAAGAATATCTTCGCCGCATGGGAAATCCCTTGCTCCATCAAACTCTTACTGCCCTTTTAGGCGTAGAAGTATAACCCTTCCCAAAATCCTTTAGTTGCCGCGACGAAACTTCCTGATCCCTTCTGCTCAACTCAGAATGGTCTTTTACATAAGTGTAGTTCATTTCCTTAAGACGCGCCTCATCGGATGCATCCACGGCATGAAAATACGTAAATACAAAGTCAAGCGCCATTGCCAAGGAGATTCCCAACGCCAAATAGCCTGCGGCAAGTATACACGTACGACAGGTCTCTATGCACTTTGGCAGCGTCTTGACGATCATTGTTGCTGATATGGCGATGGCAATAGAACTAGATGCCTTTGCAATCATCCATGCTCCGAATAACCTCATGTGATAGGAGCGGAACTTCTTGACCATGGCCTGCGCTTCTGACGGAGTGTAACATCCGGAAAATGGAATCCACCTAGTGTTGGAGACAATTTGTCCGAACAGAGCGTCGCAAAGTGCTACACAGACAGCCGTTGTCCCGATTACAGGAATATGCATCGCGCATGATAAATCCTTATCAAGTCCCATAGCGAGAACAACAGGCAATGCAGCCAACACAATACTGACTAAAACCCGCATTGCGAACTCCTCCTGCGATTTCTACACAACGGCCATTTCAATGTTTTGTATCTGCTCTCTGAGCCAAGAATTCAGTTGTGCGCAAACATCCTTCGTAATCGGAATTTTGTTTTCTGCGGTTATGCTAAACTGCTTGGAGACACGATAATCCGAGAGGGAAAGTATACGTCCGTCCTTGAATACGGCCTTAATCGGAGGATCCTCAACGTCTTTGAATGCATTAGCGATTCGCTCAAGCGCATCTGCCTGGTTCCCATCCGCTATTGTCGGTCGACGCGCTGTAATTATCACATCGACATCTATCTTGTCAAATGCATGTTCATTCGTCGCCCCCATTGATGGAGGCGTTTGACCCAATGCCTTGTAAATTGCCCTCAAGATGTCCCACCCCCTGCCGCCAGGGATGAAATGCTTCCTGATTTGATCGCCACGGGCCTTGACGGCGTTCGCCTTGACCTCAATGCTGTTGCTAATCTCGAGCCGCTTGACAGAAGACATGTCGCAGTCCCTGAACTTAGGCTGACGTGGATCACGAAGCACAATGCTCACCGTCTTCCCAAATGCCTTCTTAAATAGCCAAGTGAAATAATCTTCCAAGGCGGTGAAAGAAAATGACTGACTTGTCATGACGGCTATATAGTTGTCCTTGACAGCAATCCAGGCAAGACCCGCCACGAACTCCTGATGATGTCCGACTTTGCGCTGTGGTGCAAGAACCTCGATAGGGAAGCTCTTGATCTCCTTCTTTAGCACAACTGCATTTTTGTTTTCGTTCATCGTGAACGAAAAGAAAGATGCGACACAGACTTCCTCCTCGCGCCCAAGAAATGTCCAGTCGTTGAGAATCCGAATGCGATCGGCCCCTTCCTCGGGCTCCATCTGCCGATCATAGGCGTTATCGCATTTTGACATAGCCGCCTTAATCAGGTCATACAATGTGCCGGCGTCTCCAGTCACATGGGCCTTCTTCAAGACGAACGTTTTCGTAATCTTGTCCTTCATGTCCTGATTCTCCTTAGTTTTGTCGCATCAAGTTTCTTAGTCTTTTGGCACATGATATACCTTGTTCGCTTCAAGCGGAGACCAAACCCATTTGCCCCCAATTTTGAAATACGACTCATCATGACAGCCCAATGACTTCTTTGCCTTAATGTTAATTAGCGGTTGGAACTTCTTGATCATAGCAGCCTCACATTTCTTCAATGATCTTCCGTCAAGTAACGCATAGGCGTAAAAGCATTTGCGATCGACATCATCTGGATCACACAAATAATCGTCAAGGTCTTCAACCTTCACAGTTTTTTTATTCTTTGGGAAGCCATCAGGCTTCACTGCATGTTTCATTAGCCGAGTTCGAAGATCTTTAGACTTCCCGATGTAAAGAAGCTTAGGAATTTCTTTGCCCTCCTCACCCACGAGACTATAAAAGCAGTATATGGCAGAAACATCATCATCTATTGACTTTTCATGACCCTTATATACATAGAAATCGAAAACCAGGTCGTATGGACATTCCAAACTCCCGCTCTCTGGTTTTGCCATTTCACCTAAATTAAGTTTAATAGCGCGCATGTTAGAACTCTCCCTCTTTTGTTTGAGATTATATTACCATATCTATCACATTCTGTATCAAACTATTTGTTTACGATTTCGTAAACTTTGCGGCGGGCGAAAATGATTGAGATATTATCTTAAAATCATCGTAAAATCATTTTCGTTTGATAGAATGAGCCCCATGGGAAAGACAATCAAAGCAGCGGCAATTTCTACACTGGTAACAGTGCGGGGAACAAAAACCACTATCGGAGATCTCGAGTATGACGCTCAGCAGCAGACGCTGCGGAATGGCGAGCACTTTGAGTTCCTGACACTGAGCGAATCAAAGATCGTCGCCTATCTTTTCCGCAATCATGGGCGGCAGATATCGTCCGAAGAACTGCTGCGCATCGCCCTTGGAAGCAAGGCGAAGCAAAGGACAACTGTTGTAGAGAGGCACATCTGCAGCATCAGGAAGAAGATCGCCACGATAATAGCCGAGACGACTATACAGACAGTCAGACAAAAAGGATATATACTCAAAGAATCTTGACAAATGTAAGCGTGCCAAAGCCGTCCTCTCGGAGGAGCTCAAAAGAGCTGACCCTGTACGCGCACATATCGCGCATTATAGCAAATCTCCTACTGCCAAGACATCACCTCTGCCACAGCTCCGCAAGTCGGCGCGTGTAGAGGGGATTGCGGTTTTCGACCTCGATGTCGTCCTGCTCCTTAACAAGCATCGTGTCGTCCTCGCCCCATATCCACGACTCGCCGCCTGCGAGCACAGCCATTAGCCACTCGCGCGCAATTGTCTTTGCATCATCGCCAAGCTCGTGTCCACCGGGAAGCGGCTTGAAAAGGAGCGCGCCGCCCAATCCCCTGTAGCGCATGGCGAACGAACGGCTGATCCGCAGCCTGTCTTCGTCGCCGTGTCCGCACGTCACGAGCGCGGGGGCCTTGGACGCGAGGTCTCCCTCTGGATACACGCCGCATCCGTGCGCGCCCCACGCGGCGACCGAAAGCTCCCTGGACTGCGCGAAGAGCGCCGCGCACTGTCCGCCCGCCGAATATCCGTAGAGGACAAGCGGACTCGCCTTCAGCCCGTAGCGCTTCCTCAGCTCCGCGACAGCGGCGGCGAGCTTCTTCCCCGTGCCCGTATCGGGATTCCAGTACTCGCCCTTCGAGAACGACGGCGAAACAAGAAACGCCCTCTCGCGTTCGGCAAGCTGACCAAACCCGAACTCCTTCAGCGTCTTGGCACCCGGCCAGCCGCGGCCACCGAAGAGCACGATTACGCGCGAGGAGGCGTCGTACTTTTGCGGAACGCGGCAGACGAACTCCACGCCAGTGACGGCAATGCGCACGATCTCGTCGGGGACTGGCTGCTCGACCGCCTTGAACGCCGGCTTCCCCCACGCCTCGGCAATGGTGCGGCTCGGCAGACTCACGCGGTCAACGGAATTCACGAATTCGGCCTCCGCGCTTTTGGCAGGATAGAACACGTCGTCCTGGTCGTCACCTATGAACACCTCCTCGCCTTTCTTGCCCGAAATGCAGTGCGAGAGGAACGCGCGCGCAAGACGGAGCGAGTCCGGCGGCACGTCGTGCGGATGGTTCGGGAATGACTTCCAGATGATGTCGATTCCGCGCCGCCGTGCCTTCTCGACGAACGCACGGCTGATCACATAGCGCGCGGAATCCGCGTCGCCGCACGTGACGAGTCCGGGAACGCCGCGCATCGTCGCCTTCGGCTCGTGGAAGACTCCGCATGCGTGGCTCACCCACGCGCGGGCGCGCGCCGGACGCCACGCCGGGAAGAGGTTCGCCGCCTGGCTTCCCGCGGAGTACCCGTAGTAGCATATCTTGGAGTCGTCGATCTTGTACTTGCGCTTGATTGCGGAAAGCGCGTCAAGAAGAGCCTGGCCGGACCACGCTTCTGGCGACCAGTAGTTGTCGTCCTGGAAACCGGGGCATACGAGGAATGCGCCGTTTGCGTCCGCCCAGTCGGACCAGCCGAGCTTCCCCGACGCCTCGTCCTTGCCCTTGCAGTTGCGTCCGCCGAAGTAGACAAGCACGGGATACGGCTTCTTCCGCTTCGCGTCGTATTTCGCAGGAACGTGGTACCAGAACGTCGCCTCCTGGTTGTGCGGCGCCTTGGTGGCGACAGTCACGGACTCGACGCTCGCCGCGCCATCAGCGAAAGCGGCCGCCACCGCAAGAACAGAAACAAATATCGACAGCAAACACTTCATATTACTCCTCTGCGCACTCAGCGACTCTGCGACTCTGCGTTTGTTATCAACCGTGTAGAACGTGTAGAAACGTGTAGAACGACGGCGTTTGTCGGCGGGTCGAGGAACTCAGGCGGATCGACAAGTTTAAGCCGTGCACCCTTAAACCGCCAGGCCGCCTCCGCCGCGTCGCCAAACAACCACACTTCGCCAGCATCTTCCGCGCTCGCGGGGACTCCAGGCCTTATGCAGAACCGAGCTCCATTCGGGAAGAGCTTCGCCACCGACTTGAGGCTCCATCCCTCGCCACGGTAGACGCTCAGCACGGTAGGGACGGCGTTCCATCGCCGTCCGCAAATCACATACTCCCCTTCCACCCTCGGCGTATCATCCGAACGAAAACAAACCACCACCGCGCAAAGTCCAATCACCACACCAGCCAGCCCTACCAACACGAAGAAACGACGCAGGCGAGTGTCGCAGAGTCCGCAGTTTGCGATCAAGACCCGATTGTCGTCGCCCCCGCGGCTCTCGCTCATTCGCGGGCCTCTGCCGCTTCGTCCATGCGGGCGACAATCGGTCTTGCTCGCGGCCGGATGCACGCATTCACACGATGCGGACGATTTCGATTGTCGCCCGCGCAACTGCATAGACCCAGTGTCGTCAATGTTCCCCTGCATACGGGGGGCGACGACAATCGGAATCGGACGCTTTTTCTGCGGCGTCTGCGACAAAGACTCTTCCATACTACGCGCACTCTCCACGCCACTCAACCAAAACCTCTCTGCGTCCCTGCGTCTCTGCGTTAAAAACAAACCCCGCCACACGCAACCCGCCCCCATGACGACAAACGCCCCGAACAGCCCCCACGCCAACACGAAGTTAACGCCGCCATATCCGCCCTTCTCCGCAAAGTCGAAAAGCACATGCCAGTCGAACACCGATGCCGAGAATGCCGAGACCGTGAGCCCCGCGAACGCGACCCACGTGCGCCGCATCGTCCGCCCGACACAAAGCGCAAGAACGATGAACACGAGCCACGCGCCACCGACAAACACGCCCATCTCGACGAGCAGTGTCAGGTGCGAGTTGACAAGCGTCCGCACCGTAATCCCATCCGGTAGCATGAACGCAGACGCGATCTCGCCCGACTTCCCGAATCCGACGCCAAGCGGATTCACCGCGAAGAGCCTCAGCCCCGCAAGCCAGATTTTCGGCCTATTCATCACCGCCCCGTCTAACGCCAGCCTCGGCCACATCCACCAGACCACGCCAGCTACCACGCACACGGCCACTGCAAGGCCCCAAATGGTAGGGCGGGCGCGCCGCGCACGCCAACACTCGCCGCACATCATCAACCACAACGCTCCCGCCTCCATCGCCAACACAGCCATCCCCGTCCTCGAATACGTCATCGCGAGCATCACGCAAAGCGCGACGCCCGCGATTCGCCCTGCCCACCGCCATCTGCCGCCCCATCCCCAACAGAACGGAAACAACGCGCATATCGCGGCGGCGGCGTGGTTGGGGTTCGCAAAGCCGAACCCATGCCGGACAACATCACCAACGACGAAATCCACTACGCAGCCCGCCCAAAATACGGACCAGAGCCACAGCAAGGGCAAAGCAAGCCGGCGTCTTCAAACAAGACGAGCGCCAGACGGTTGGTCTCGCGCACGGCGGAATACTTGCCGTCCCGCTTGGAGCCGACCGTGGTGCCGAGCGCGTCGTTGAAGTACGAGGTGCCCTTGGACGACGCGACGGGGTTGCCACCTCCGACGTGCGGCTCGTTGACGAACTGCTCGTCGCCGCGCTGGATAAGCGCAAGACCGTCCCAGAGGAAGGTTTCGGTTTGCGGCGTGCGCATATCGCCCGAGCGAAGCGAGCATTGCGAAGCAATGTCGCTAGAGGCGTGCGCGCCCGCCCTACCAATGCCGTCGCAGGATGCGGAGGCGAGCTGGCC
>JAEEOY010000247.1 GCA_016284515.1 Kiritimatiellia bacterium
CGCGCCGTACTGCGCCGCCGTCTCGACATGCGCGGCGCATTCGCCGCGCACGCCCGCAGCCTCCAGCGCTGCCGCGACAGCGGCGCGCTCCTCCGCGGCGGATGCGCCGCGCGCGACCTGCGGAACGGCCCAGCCGGACGGAAACTCGCAGCGCTCGTAGCATCCGAGGTCCACGCGCGGACCAAACACGCGCGCGTTCCCCGCGAGGTCGCGCTCCGATAGCACCGCGTCGTCGTCTCCTGCGTCGACAAAGCGCGAGCGAGGCGAGAGCCTGAAGTCTCCGTTCGCCGCATCGACGAAGTCGGACGCCTGCGCGTCGACTATAGTGTTCACGAGGTCGGAGAATTCCGCACCGCACTCGTACAGCGTGCAGCCGGAGAGGTTGCTGCTGTCCACGCCTGAGGCTTTCTCGCCGGGGCTGCAGACGACAAGGCAGTTCGTCGCAACCGACAGCGAAAGCCCGCACCCGTACAGGGATGCGCTGCAGTTCGACACGACGCAGTCGGTGAGCAGCGATTCGTACGCGCCGCCGCCGCACTCGGCAGAGCAGGTGGTGATCACGCAGTTCGACAGCGTTGCCGATTTCGCTCCGCCGCCGTAGTCGGCGCGTCCGCTCTTGAGCGTGAAGCCGGAGAGAAGAGTCTCCGGGGAGAACCTTCCGTTGTAGCACTGTCCGCCGTCCGCGTCGATGGTCGTCCGCAGAGGGCCTTCCTCCGAGACGATCTCGATCTGCGCGGACGGCGCGACAACGGAAAGGCAGTATGTTCCGGGCGCGACGGAGACAACGTCGCCCGGAATGGCGCAGTCCAGCGCGGCCCGGAATTCGGCTTCATCCGTGACGCGCAGCGTTGCACTGACGTTGACGCTCCACGAACGCACACCTACCGCGTCGCCGCAGGTCGCGCGGCAGACGAGAATGCCGTGCCCGTGGTGTTCGCCGGACGGCGTGAACGACAGGGACGCGCCGTTTGCGGCGAGCGGAACGCCGTTGAAGGACCAGTCGAACACGGGGTTTTCCATCCCCTCCGCGAGGGACACCGAAAAATTCGCCGTCTCGCCGACGCGCATCGTGACGGATCCGTCCGGGCTTGCGGACGCGATCGGGTCCGCCGGGGGCGTTCCGTCCGAGCCGTAGCGCGTGTACGCCTTCACGCAGAAGTTCGCCGTCTCGTTGAAGTGGCGGAGGTCGCGCCAGTTCGCGCCGTCGCGCGAGTACCAGCTCTCGCCAGCGCGCGACGTGGCAGTGCAGTATCCGGACTCCGACTGTTCGACCGGAAGCGGATACTGCGTCGCCGGACTCGTGAGCCGAATCGCCACCGCGAACTTCTCGAGCGCGGCGACAGGAACGGGCGACGGCAGGTCGATGGTCGTGAAGCCTGCGGTCTCGAGCGTGCCGGAGGTCTCGCAGACAAGCGTTCCAGTTGAGGGATCCGTCGAGCAGCCTCTGTAGGCGCGCAGAACGTATTCCGTCCCCGCCGCAAGCGCGTAGAATCCGACGGCCGCAATCTCGCCGGGGGCATCGGCCTCGAAGACGTTCGCGCACCAGTTCTCGACCTGGACGGACTCGTCCTCCCCTGCCTCGCGCGTATCGTAGTTTGCTATGGTTCCGCACGGATCGTACTGATAGACGCGTCCGTAGGTGTTCGTCGCGCGCGGCATCGGATATGCGGCGAAGTCCATCGTCACGAATCTCGTGTCGCAGTAGGAAATCCAGGTGTATCCGTTCGTGTAGCTGTTCGCCCCGTGGCTGTTCTTGACCAGAAAGGCGCCAGGGGTCGCCGGGACCTTCTTGTCCTGGCGGAAGTTCTCCACAGGATAGTCGTCATCCCATCCGATCAGCGTCACCGCGTGGTTCGGTTCCGCAGATCCGAAGTAGTAGTACGCGCCGGTGCCGGCCTTGGCGTACGCGTCGCTGTGGTAATACGACACGGTCGCGGCGCCGTACTTCATGACGGCCTTCTTCAGGAGATCGTTGTCCGTCGAACCGGTCCGCGCAGGGAACCACGCGATGTCGTGCACATGGCACACCGGCGGGAGGTCCACCGTCGAGGCAGTATTGTAATACGGATCCTGCTCTTCAAGAAGCGGATCAGTCCACGAAGCCAGCAACGCGGCCGCGATTTGATCGTTGCCGCCGTCGCCGAATCCAAAATCGAAGTCCGCCCCGACATGGCGCGCCATGTGGTTAGGGGA
>JAEEOY010000248.1 GCA_016284515.1 Kiritimatiellia bacterium
CGCATCCCCAAATACTTCTATCGACATATGCAAAGTCGTTGAGTGGCGCGAAGCTGCGGAGCGGTAGCGGGAGCCCCAACGCTCGGAGTTTCTATTACTTAGAGGCATGCTGTTCCACTAAATTCTTCGATGAACCTAGAACGTGTAGATTGTGTGTATGCTGACATTCGGTTTGTGAAGCGGCGGGACGCCGCTTCCCCCAGTCAGGGTGGCGCTTCGCACGGGAATGGAAACGAGGGGAGACTTTGATGGTTGCTTTCGCTATTGGGAGTCTCGGAGTTTGGGAGAAAATCTCAAAAAGACGATGCTCCAGAACTCCAAAACTCCCAGCAGCGAAAGCAATAGCGGCGTGATGTTCTAGCGCTGAAGTTTTTCGCGGGTGGGTGCAGAGCGGCGCGGATATTTTGATATAATATCACCAATGAGCCACCTCATAGAGATTCGCGACATGTACAAGATCTACGCCGTCGGCGGCGAGCCGGTCCACGCGCTGGACGGCGTTTCGCTGTGCGTGGACGAGGGTGAGTTCGTCGCGATCATGGGATCTTCGGGTTCTGGCAAGTCGACTATGCTCAACATTCTCGGCTGCCTTGACGTGCCGACGAAGGGCTCGTATCTCCTCGACGGAATCGAGGTCGCGGCGCGTTCGCGCGCGGAGCTCGCGAAGATACGCTGCATGAAGCTCGGCTTCGTATTCCAGAACTTCAACCTCCTGCCTAGGACGAGCGCGCTCGAGAACGTGGAGCTTCCGGACCTCTACATGGGCCGCCTCTCGCGCCGCGAGCGCAAGGCGCGCGCCATGAAGCTGCTCGAGCGCGTCGGGCTCAAGGGGCGCGAGTCGCACACTCCCGCGCAGCTCTCGGGCGGACAGCAGCAGCGCGTCGCGATCGCGAGGGCGCTCATGAACAATCCGCCCGTCGTTTTCGCCGACGAGCCGACCGGCAACCTCGACACGAAGAGCTCCGTCGAGATAATGAACCTCTTCACCGAGCTCTCCAACGAGGGCATAACCATCGTCATGGTCACGCACGAGGACGACATCGCGGCGTACGCAAAGCGGCATGTCGTGATGCGCGACGGGAAGATCATGCGCGACGACCACGGCGAGGGCGGCAAAAAGACGACGGAGCAGGTGTCGCAGCTCGTCAAGGAGGCGCTTGCATGAGCTTCCTCACGATATTCAAGGTCGCGCTCAGGTCGCTGGGGCGGAATCCGATACGCTCGTTCCTCTCGTGCCTCGGCATCGGCATCGGAATCGTCGCCGTCATTCTTGCAATGGCCATCGGCGAGGGCGCGAAGACGATGATGGTGAAGGAGATTTCCTCGATGGGCAACAACCTTATGATGGTGTTCCCCGAGAGGCGCAACCACGGACCGGTCTCCGGCGGAATGGGCCAGGGCCAGACGATGACCGCGGGCGACGCGGAGGCGATCAAGCGCGAGCTCGGGCACCTCGTGCAGGGGGTGAGTCCGCAGGTGAGGACCACGGTGCAGATGATGTACGGCGCGAAGAACTGGGCAGGAAACGTCCAGGGCGTGGCGACGGACGTCCTGAACATCAGCAACTGGACCGTCACGGACGGACGCTTCTTCACCGACGACGAGACGCGGCTCGCGGCGCGCGTGTGCTGCATCGGCACGACTGTGAGGTCCAACCTCTTCGGCGAGGACGAGGATCCGGTAGGGAAGGTGATACGGCTCAAGAACATGACGTTCAAGGTGATAGGCGTCCTCGGCTCGAAGGGCGCGAACAACTGGGGTCAGGACCAGGACGACGTCATCATGGCGCCTTACACGTCCGTGCAGCGCTACCTCCAGCGCTCGAAGTTCAACAACATCAACATGATGAACCTTTCGCTCGTCACGATGGACGACCTCGAGGAGGCGCGGCGCGAGGTCTCGGCGCTCCTTAGGCAGCGGCACCACCTCGCGGACTACCAGGACAACGACTTCGAGACGCGCGACACGACGGAGATTATGAACACCATCGGATCCGTGACGGGAATCGTCGGCACGCTTCTCCTCATCTTCTCCGTCATCACGCTCGTCGTCGGCGGAATCGGGATCATGAACATCATGCTCGTCTCGGTGACGGAGCGCATCAAGGAGATCGGACTCCGCATGTCCATCGGCGCAACGCCCGGGATCATCCTCGTGCAGTTCTGCCTCGAGGCGATGGTTCTCTCCACGGTCGGCGGTGCGGCGGGTGTGTGTGTCGGAATCGGCGCGTCGTATGCCGTCGGCGCGGCGGCTGGATGGCCTGTGCTTGTCGAGCCGGCGTCTGCGGTGTATGCGTTCATAATTTCGTCGATTGTGGGGCTTTTCTTCGGATTTTATCCCGCCTGGCGCGCCTCGAAGCTGAATCCCATCGACTGTCTGCGCTACGAATAGTGGCTGCGCGGAGTCCGTTTCGGCATTGCCTTTGACGACCTCCTCTGACGCTGATTTTCCTTTTCCACATCTGCTACGGCATTTTTGGTATAATATTCGGATAAGAGGAATAAGTATGTCAGAAATCACCGAACAGCAGCGCAGGCACAGCGCGGCCCACTTGATGGCCCGCGCAGTTATGAACTTGTTTGAAGACGTCCAAGTCGACATCGGTCCGGCGACGGACGAGGGCTTCTACTACGACTTCGACCTCCCCCACAGGCTTTCGCCGGAGGACTTCCCGAAGATCGAGGCCGAGATTGCGCGTCTCATCGCGCTCGACGAGCCGTTCGTCAAGAAGGAAGTGACGGCCGACGAGGCGGCGAAGCTTCTCGCCGGGCAGAAGTACAAGCTGGAGCGCCTTGCCGACGTCGTTGCGGACGGAGTCGCGATCTCCACGTACGCGGTAGGCGACTACGTCGAGATGTGCCGCGGCCCCCACGTCGAGCACTCGAAGCAGATCGGCGTCGTCAAGCTCACGCGCGTCGCCGGTTCGTACTACCGTGGCGACGAGAAGAACAAGATGCTCCAGCGCATCTACGGCATCATCGCGAAGGACCAGGCGGAGATGGACGAGATCGTCGCGCGCGCCGAGGAGGCGAAGAGGCGCGACCACCGCAAGCTCGGCGTGGAGCTCGATCTCTTCCACCTCGACCCGGAGGATCCGGGCCAGGTGTTCTGGCATCCGCGCGGGTGGTCCGTCTACGTGACGCTGCAGGACTACATGCGCCGCAAGCTCGTGAAGGACGGCTACCGCGAGGTCAACACGCCGGCGCTTATGCCGCGCTCGCTCTGGGAGAGGAGCGGACACTGGGCGCACTACCAGCAGAACATGTTCATCACCGAGAGCGAGAAGCGCCTCTTCGCGGTGAAGCCCATGAACTGCCCGGGCGCGATCGAGATCTTCAAGAGCCGCACGAGGAGCTACAAGGACCTTCCGCTGCGCCTCGCCGAGTTCGGCCACTGCGCGCGCAACGAGCCGAGCGGGACGCTCCACGGCATCATGCGCGTCAGGGGCTTCGTTCAGGACGATGCGCACATCCTCTGCACGGAAGACCAGATCGAGGAGGAGGTCGCGAAGTTCTGCCGTCTCCTCAAGGACGTCTACTCCGACTTCGGCTTCGACAAGAACCTGCTCGTCAAGCTCTCGACGATGCCCGAGGACCATGTCGGCGACGTCGCGACGTGGCAGCACGCCGAGACTGCGCTCGCGGCGGCCTGCAAGGCGGCGGGGATGGACTACGTGATCCAGCCGGGCGAGGGCGCTTTCTACGGCCCCAAGCTCGAGTTCACTCTCGTCGACGCCCTCGCGCGCCAGTGGCAGTGCGGGACGATTCAGCTCGACTACCAGCTCCCGAGCGCGGAGCGCCTCAACGCCGAGTATGTCGGCGCGGACGGCAAGAAGCACCATCCCGTGATGCTCCACCGCGCGGTGCTCGGCTCGCTCGAGCGCTTCATCGGCATCCTCATCGAGCACTACGCGGGCGCGTTCCCGTTCTGGCTTGCGCCGGAGCAGGTCCGCGTGCTGCCGATCTCCGACAAGGCGCTCGACTACGCGCGCAAGGTGCAGTCCGCGCTCGCGGACGCGGGATACCGCGTCGAGATTGACGACTCCGCAGAGAAGCTTGGCGCGAAGATACGCGAAGCCTCCTTCTGGAAGGTGCCTTACAAGATCGTTGTCGGGCCTCGCGACGAGGCCGCGGGGACGGTTTCCGTGCGCAAGAGCGGCGAGGGTGACCTCGGCGCGATGTCGCTCGACGACCTCCTCAAGCGCCTCGCAGAGGAAGCGCAGCCCTGACTCGGGGCGAAGGCGAATCCGTCCAGTCTAAAACCATAAACAGGGGGACAGCAATGAAATCGGAAGATAAAGCCCAGGACCAGTTGGCGTATTTCAACCGGATTATGGACGCCTTGCCTTGCCTCGTGTTTATGAAGGACGAGGGCGGCAAGTTCGTCAACGGCAACGCCGTGTTCCTGAAGTACATGGGGGTGTCGTCCACGTCCGAGATCGTCGGCCTCACCGACTACAACTTCTACGACAAGCAGACGGCCGACGGCTTCGCCGCGCGCGAGAGGGAGATAATGTCCGATCCCGAGGGGAAGCCGCAGGAGTACCTGCAGACGAGCTGCTCGCCCGACGGGCGCATGCACTATCTTCGCATGAAGAAGATGCAGATACGCGACACGAGGGGCAAGCTGTATCTCCTTGGCGTGGCGATCGACGAGACGGAGCTCCACGAGGCGCTTGAGAGCGCGAAGAAGGTCGAGGCAGCGAAGAGCTTCTTCTTCACGACAGTCTCGCACGACATCCGCACGCCCCTCAACGCCATCGTCGGCTACAGCGAGCTGCTGAAGCTCGGCTACAAGCGCGACGAGGACCGTCAGAAGGCGCTGTCCTCGATCGTGTCGAGCGCCAACATGCTCCAGAAGCTCATCGGCGACGTGCTGGACCTCTCGAAGCTCGAGACGGGCACGATGGAGATCACCCCTGTCACGACCGACTGCGCCAAGCTGACCAAGGACATCCTCACCGGCTTCGTCGACGCGCTCAAGAAGAAGGGCATACGCCTCCTGCACCGCATAACGGTTCCGCCGCTCCTCGAAATCGACGCGCTTAGGTTCCGCCAGATACTCCGCAACCTCGTCGGCAACGCCGTCAAGTACACGGACAAAGGGCAGATCGAGGTCACGGTTGCGCACGACCAGTACGAGCGGCTGACGATTTCCGTCAAGGACACGGGCTGCGGCATCGCGCCCGGCGACCAGCAGAAGATCGCCGACCCCTACGTGAAGGCGGGCATGCGCGGACGCAGCGGCGGCTCCGGTTTCGGGCTCGCCATCGTCAAGCAGCTCGTCTCGCGCATGAACGGCGAGATGACCATGTCGAGCGCGCTCGGCTCCGGCTCCACCTTCACCATCGTGATCCCTGGCGTCAAGGCCTCCAGCGCCCAGCGCAAGCGCGCCTACAGCGCGACGCAGAAGATCAAGTTCGTCGTCGGCTCAAGGAAGGACCGCGCCGAGAAGCGCATCCTCGTCGTCGATGATTCGCGGCTCAACCTGCTTGTGCTCAGGTCCATGCTCGCGCGTCTCGGCTACACGAAGATCGCCACGGCGGCGAACGGACGCGAGGCGCTCGAGAAGCTTGCGGCGGACAGGCTCATCACGCTTGTCCTGACCGACGTCTGGATGCCGGAGGTCAACGGACTCCAGCTCGCCCGCGAGATAAAGACCAATCCGCGCTACAAGCACGTCAAGGTCTTCGCCGTGACTGCCGATACAGACATTCCCAACGACTACGAGGAGACCGGCTTCCTCGACATAATGTTCAAGCCCGTTACGCTCGAGGCGCTCGGAAAGGTCCTCTAGCGCATGGAAGACTGCGTCATACGGCTCGAAAAGGTCTCCAAGACCTTCCGTGACTTCTGGCTCAGGCCGACCGTCGCCGCCGTTGACTCGCTCGACCTCGAGGTGAGGCGCGGGGAGGTGTTCGGGCTTCTCGGTCCGAACGGGTCCGGAAAGTCCACGACGATCAAGATGATCCTCGGGCTCCTCTCGCCGTCCGCCGGCAAGGTCTCGCTCTTCGGCCTGCCGCCGCACGCGAAGGCGGCGCGCGCGAGGCTCGGCTACCTGCCGGAGCTCAGCTACCTGCATCCGTTCCTCACCGCGCGCGAGACGCTCATGTACTACGCAGGCCTCTGTTCCCTCTCCCGCGCCGAGGCGCGCTCGCGCGCGGACCAGCTTCTCGAGATGGTGAAGCTCACGGACGTCGCGAACCGCGCCGTCGGTGGGTTCTCCAAGGGCATGGCGCGCCGCGTGGCGCTCGCCTCCGCGCTCGTCGGCAAGCCCGAGCTGCTCGTCCTCGACGAGCCCACCTCGGGGCTCGACCCGGTCTCCACGAAGGAGGTCAAGACGCTCGTCAAGGCTCTCGCGAAGAAGGGGATGACGGTCCTCACCACTTCGCATCTCCTTGCGGACTCGCAGGACATCTGCGACCGCGTCATGATCCTCAACCGCGGCAAATGCGCCGCGGAGGGGAAGGTTTCGGAACTCGGTGAGTCTCTAGAGGAGTTCTTCCTCGCGAAGGTGGGTAGCGGCGATGACTTCGCTCTTGCGGATTTTCTGGCTTGAGGTTACCGCGCTCGTCCGCTCCTGGACGGCCGCCATTCTCCTTGCGTTGTCGCTTGGATGGATGTTCGCGGCGAATTTCGTCCTCGTCACGGACGCGACGGAGGATGGCGCGCGGGAGATGCTCGTCCGCTACGGGCTCGGCGGGGTCTTCGCGCTGCTCGTCGTGTCGGTCCTCTCGGTGGCGACCGGCTCCATCGCGTCCGAGCGCGAGGCGAAGCGCCTCCAGCTCACGCAGGTGCGCCCCGTCTCCCCGTTCGCGATAGCGTGGGGGAAGTTCCTCGCGCTCTCCGCCGTCGCCGCGGCGGTGCTGGCCTTCCCGTGCGCGACGCTGGTCTGTTCGTCGGAGTTCTCGGGTCTCCGCTGCAGCCACGTGTGCCGTCCGAAGATGGAGTCGCCTGCGGAGGAGGCGGTCAAGATGTACGACGTCTTCATGGCCGACCCCGAGACGCCGCCCGAGGCGAAGAAGGCGAAGAAGTCCGTTGTGCTGAGGCTCCTCGAGCAGCGCGCGAAGGACAACTACCAGACTGTCGGCACGAACGAGACTGCCGTGTGGGCGTTCCCCGGGCTCCACGACTGGGCGGCGGCCAACGCGGACGTGGACCTTTCCGTGAGGCTCAAGTTCTCCAACGACTTCGACATGCGCGACGACGTGCGCGGCACACTTGCCGCGGACGGCTTTTTCGGCGTCGTCAGCAACATCACCCAGACGGCGATCATCGTTTCGCTTTTCCGCGGCGAATGCGCCGCGGAGCGGGATGCGGTGGCGTTCCGCAACGAGGGCCGCGCGCCGGTCATGCTGCGTCCGCGCCAGGATGTCGAGCTTCTCGTCCCCGCCGACTCCTTCGTCTGGAACCTCCTGCGCTCCTATGTCGTGATGGTCTCGGTGCTTGCCTTCGTCGCGGCGTTCGGCATCTTCCTCGGCGCGGGCCTTTCGCGTCCGGTTGCGCTCTTCACTGCTATCGTGATGCTCGCGGTGAGCGAGATGAGCCCGAGCGTCGTGGAGCAGTATCCGGACCAGCTGGAGACGGACAGGATCGATCGCATCGGGCTCGCGATGACGCGGCTTGTGGAGCGCGGGACGAAGTCCGTGAGCTCGCTCTCCCCGCTATCCTCGCTCGCGGAGGGCGACTGTGTGGAGAGGGGTGACGTGGCGGAGACCTTTGCGCTTGACTTTCTTGTCCTTCCGCTCGCGCTGTGCCTTCTTTCCGGCATCCTGATACGCCGAAAGCAGGAGCAGTGACCTTATCAAATTTCCGCTTGCATTTTGAGTCCGCATATGAGAAAATTTCCGACATTCAAAATAGGTAAAGGACCGTCGAAAGGGGTCCGACTGCAACAAACAGGGAATCAAGAAATAATGAAAAAGCTGCTCATGGTTGCCGCTGCCGCGGCAATTCTGTACGGGTGCCGCAAGAGCGAGGCCGAGAGGTTCGGCTACAGGGGCGCCGATCTTGTCGACGACGAAAAGTCGTTCTTCACCACGGCTCCGACCGTCACGAACTGGGTTCCGTCGCGCGTGCTGTCCGTCTGCGAGGAGTATCCGATGAGCGAAGAGGAGAAGGCCCTCGTCGCGGCGGCTGGCGTGATCACCCCAAGCGAGGAGCTTGCGGAGATTCCGGAAGGGTACGCTAAATGGGCCGATGAGCCGTGGTTCGTGACGTGGACGAAGGACTCGGAGAACTTCGGGAAGAAGGGCGTCAACGGCTTCATCTCGCACTTCAACGAGGACAAGAAGGTCTGGGAGACGAGCGAGACGTACTTCTCGTCCTACTACGGAGACGAGGCGTCCGCGCTCGCGGCGCTCGCCGAGCTGAAGAAGACGGTCGGCGAGAAGTTCGCCCCCAAGAAGTTCTACGACTTCGACAAGTGCTGGGTTGCCGAGTACCTCCGCCTCAGGGTGATGTGCGTCGTGGGGCAGCGTCCGGACGGGAAGTGGTCGTGCATGCTCGACATCCAGGACAAGAACCGCACGGGATGCGGACAGTGGGAGCCTCAGGAGGCGCAGGTCGAGCGCCTTGCCGAGTACAAGTACCGCAAGGCCGTCAAGGCATGGAAGGCGGAGCGCGCCAAGGTGATTGCCGACAACCACGCCGCCATCGAGAAGATGCGCGCGGAGAAGGGCATTGAGCTGTTCGGCGAGGACGTCAAGGCGTTCGAATCCGACGACGGGCGCACGGTGCACCGCCGCCTTGGCGCGTGCGACGCGGGGGAGATTTCGGACCGCGAGGTCTTCTGGCAGGAGAAGCTCGACGCGCTCGCGAAGGCGGCGGGCGTTGAGTTCGCTGGCGAGCGCGAAATGAGCGAAGCTCCGAGTGGATACGAGATGTGGGCGATGGTCGCCTCGAACGAGCTTTACGACGTCCGTCTCGACATGGCTTTCCCGCCTGCCTCCGCGCTTGCGGACGACGGCGCGGAGAAGGCCGAGACGGAGTCCGAAGGCGAGCCGCCCGCTCCGCGCAGGCCGCCGGTCGAGTGGCGCGAGCTCTGCGTCGAGAAGACGCTTCCGGGATTCGAGATCCCGCCGCGTCCGCAGCCGCCGAAGTTCTAATCGCGTTTTTTACGTTCCACACTAGAAACACATCGGGAGAAAGACAATGAAAGACGCTGTCCGGGGGGTCGGAGTCGTCGTTGCCGCGTTCAGTGCGTTCTGCGCGCATGCGGCAGAGGCGGAGTACGCCAAGGCCGAGACGGACGAGGCGCCGGCGATTAAATTCGACGCTGGTGCCGACCTGCGAATTCGCCAGGAGATCATGGATCATGTCCCTGGTCTTCCCTACGGTGGATTCCGCGCGTTCCGCTTCAACGAATCCGGCTACCGCAACCACATACGCTTCCGTCCGCGCGTCTGGGCGGAGCTGACAGGCGACGCAGGCGAGGCCGGGACTTGGACGCTGTACGGTCGCCTTGCTGACGAGTTCCGCTGGAACAGCCGCCCCGCCAACCGCGCGACTTCGTGGCCGGGCGAGGTCATTCTCGACAACCTCTACCTCGAGGGCAAGGGCGTTTTTGACGGATTCCTCGACCTCAAGGTCGGCCGGCAGAACCTGTACGGACTCTGCGGGCTCGGGCGCATCCTCGTCGACGGCACGCCGGGCGACGGTTCCCGCACGCTCTACACCGACATGGCGTCCGTGAGGCTCCATGTGACCGAGACGTCGACGCTCGACTTCTTCGGACTCTACAACTTCGACTCCGCGAGCGACTTCCGCATCGGCGACGACCGCCACCGCCTTTCGTCGCTCGCCTCGCGTTTCCCCGACGGATCCGGCAATCAGGACGACTGGGGTGCGGGCGTCGTTTGGGGACAGACCCCTGTGGAGTGGCTGAACTACCAGCTCTTTGCGATCACGAAGCGCCTCCGCGAGAAGCAGCTTCCGCAGACCTCGCGCCGCACCGACCTCCTCGGGGCGCGCGTGCAGCCGAAGCTTTCGGAGACGATAAGCTCCGACTTCGACGTGATGTACCAGAGGTGCGGCGAATGGAGCGCGTTCGCGGGCGTCAACTGGAAGAGCGCGCGGGAGGGCTGGAAGCCCCTCCTGGGCATAGACTACCGCTACATGAGCGGGAAGTGGGATCCGATGTGGGGTCGCGACGCGATCGAGTCCGAGATGTACCTCTACGGCTCGCACAACGGCGTGGGTTGGTGGTCGAACCAGCACTACCTCAAGCTTTCGGCCGGCGTCGAGCTCAAGCCGCGCCACAAACTCGTGTTCTCGTGCGGCCCCGTCTTCGCGGCGGAGCGCGACGGGATAGGCGGCGGGAACGGACGCTTCAAGGGCCTCTTCACGCGTGCGCTCTATGCGTTCCCGATCTGGACTCCGGACAAGGAGAAGGGCGAGAGGTTCGAGATGTACGGACATGTCATCGGCGAGGTGTTCAATCCGGGCGACTACTACGACACTGACAAGCCCGCCTACTTCCTGCGCTGGCAGGTCGAGCTGAAGTTCTGATTTCAAATACACA
>JAEEOY010000249.1 GCA_016284515.1 Kiritimatiellia bacterium
GCGTGCCGATATGGTATAATATGCGGCAATTATGTCTGATAGTGTCGGAATAGTCGAACGGAAGAAGATGAGGCTCGCGCTCCCGGAGGGCGGGCTCAAGCTGGCTTATGGCGGGGTGCTGAAGGAAGTCGAGGTGGCGTACGAGGAGTGCGGCGCGCCGATCGCTCCGGACAATGTCATCTACATTTGCCACGCGCTTACGGGTGATTCGCACGTCGCGGGGATGCTGCCTGGCGAGGAGAAACCGAGTGGATGGTGGGAGGAGATGGTCGGCCCCGGGCGGGCCTTCGACACGAACCGCTTCCACATCATCTGCGCCAACGTGCTCGGCGGATGCCAGGGGACGACGGGCCCAATGTCGATCAATCCCGACACGGGCAAACCCTACGGCTCGCAGTTCCCGCAGTACACCTTTGACGATGCCGTCGACGTCTTCAGGATGCTCCTCCACCAGCTCGGTGTGAAGCGACTCGCCGCTCTTGTCGGCGGCAGCTACGGCGGGCTACAGGTCGTGAACTGGATGACGCGCTATCCCGACGAGATCGACAAGGTGTGCCTCATCGCGACGAGCGCGCACCTCAACACGCAGGCGATAGCCTTCAGCGTGATGAGCCGCAACTCCATCACCGACGATCCGAAGTGGCAGGGCGGAGACTACTACCTCGAGGGCGACGGGAAGGGTCCGAGGGCCGGCCTCGCGGCGGCGCGCCAGCTTGCGCACATCACGTACCTCTCGCGCGAGCTCCTGCAGGAGAAGTTCCAGAGGAACCTCCAGAAGAACTTCGTCGAGGCGCCGGAGGAGGACCGCGCGGAGCGCGACAGGCTCTTCAAGACGTACTTCCAGATCGAGAGCTACCTCGACTACCAGGCGATGAAGTTCGTGCGCCGCTTCGACGCGAACTCCTATCTGCACATAACGCGCTCGATGGACCTGTACGATCCGTGCGACCGCTTCGGTTCGCTCGACGCGGCGTTCGCGCTCGTCAAGGCGCGCGTCCTCGTCGTGTCGTATGAGAACGACATCCTCTTCCCGGCGTGGCAGTCGAAGGAGATAACGGCGTCGCTGATGCGCATGGACAAGCGCGTGAGCTACTGCCATCTTGAGAGCGGAACGGGGCATGACTCGTTCCTCACCGACATCGAGCATCTTTCCAAGGTCGTCGGAGGCTTCCTCGGCAACCGCGAGGTCAAGGTCATGAAGTGGCAGGAACGCCACCACAGGACCGTTCTCGCGATGGTGAAGGAGGGCTCGCGTGTCATAGACATCGGATGCGGCGACGGAACGCTCCTCGACGTCCTGAGGGCCCGCAAGGGAGTGAAGGGCGACGGCGTGGAGATCGACGTCGACCGCTACGAGGAGGCGATAGCCGACGGACACGACGTCATCTGGGAGGACGTCGACGAGGGGCTTTCGGTGGTGCCGGACGGACACTACGACACGGCTATCGTGTCGGACACGCTGCAGGAGGTGCGCAATCCTCGCGGGCTCCTGCGCGAGGCGCTCAGGATCGCCGACGAGGCGATAGTGACGTTCCCGAACTTCGCGGCGTACAGGATCCGACTCACGCTCGCGCTCAAGGGCCGTCTCCCGGTTTCGAAGCACCTTCCGTTCCAGTGGTACGACACGCCGAACATCCACCTCATCACGCTCAAGGACTTCCGCGCGCTCTGCGACAAGGAGGGCATCGAGATACTCGAGGTCAAGGCGGAGAGCCGGCACCTCGTCGGGCGCATCTTCATGGCGCTCGGATTCAAGAACCTCGGCGCGTCCAGAATCGTCGCTCGCATAAGGAGGAGGAAATGACGCTTCCGCAGAGAGTCGCCCACATCGTCAACCACGGAATGGCCGCTCTGCATCCGTGCGTCTACAGCGACCTCACCGCGCGCGGCGCGGTCAGCGACATCGCCGCGGACCTCCAGAAGGAGATCGCGCTTCTCTGCCCCGACCGCGACGCGAAGGCGATTGTGGACGAGTTTGTCGCCGCGCTTCCAGAGGTGCGCCGCCTCGTGGAGACCGATGTCGACGCGGCGTACGACGGCGATCCGGCGGCGACCAGCCGCATGGAGGTCGTGATGGCGTATCCGGGGCTCTACGCTGTGACGGTTCACCGCCTTGCGCACGTCCTCTACAAGCTCAAGGTCCCGATTCTTCCGCGCGTCATGTCCGAGCTCGCGCACTCCAAGACCGGCATAGACATCCATCCTGGCGCGACGATCGGCGAGAGGTTCTTCATAGACCACGGCACCGGCGTCGTCATCGGGGAGACGACTGTTATCGGACGCAACGTGCGGCTCTACCAGGGCGTGACGCTCGGGGGGCTCTCCTTCGCGAAGGACGACAAGGGCGCGCTCGTGAAGGGGCTCAAGCGCCATCCGAACATCGAGGACAACGTGGTCATCTACGCGAACGCGACGATCCTCGGCGGAGATACGACGATAGGGCACGACTCCGAGATCGGCGGCAGCGTCTGGCTCATCGAGTCCGTCCCGCCCAACTCCCGCGTCTACAACAAGCCCCCCGCCCCCGTCATAAAGACGAAAAATTGAAAATCCCGCGCTTGCCATTGTGAAGCGCGGTGTGGTATAATTTTTCCAAATGGAATTCCAGCCGGGGCAGCAAATCGGAGCTTATCGAATCATCCGCCTTCTTGGACAGGGCGGGATGGGTGCCGTAGGATCAGCCGCGGGAGATTTACCGCGCTTATGTGCTTGAAGATCGTCCGATAGACGAAGTTTCCGCGACCTTCGGCGTTACGCCCGACATCATCTACAAGGTCAAGAACCGTGTAAACAAGATGATTGAAGCGGTCGAAATGGAATACGCAGAATAAACCTAAATTCGTGAGTCAGATTTCTCACGCAGAGGCGCAGAGAGGCCGAGAGCGCAGAGAATGTCAAACGGAAAGTAGTGTGCTGATTTTGCAGCGGTTATGACCGGGTGTCGGCGTCAACGCTTGCCTCGCTTGCCCGACCCCTCGCCTGCACCATCGAGGACTTGATGGAATAAGATCATGGGGGATGCGGCATTTAACATTTGACCGAACGAAACATTAACATTTGACCGAACGGAAATATAACATTTAACCGAATGTGGTTGCGCCTCCATTGTCACTTATGGTATGATATGCGCCATGAAAGACTATTTTAAGAGAATTTGCGATGGAGTTCTTGCTGAGGAATTGGCGGGAATGGGAGCGGTTCTTGTTCAAGGGCCAAAATGGTGCGGAAAGACAACCACGTGCGAGCAATTGGCAAAAAGCGTTTTGTATATGAACGATCCCAAGCGCCGTTCGCAATATCTTCAGATGGCTGAATCTGATATCACAGAACTGATGGCGGGGGATAGACCGCGACTCATTGATGAATGGCAGGATGCGCCGCAGTTTTGGGATGCGGTTCGCTATTATGTGGATCATGAAGATGGCTGTGGGCAGTTTATTCTTACCGGTAGCGCTGTTCCACCCGATGGCGCAGACATCTCGCATACTGGAACAGGACGGATTGCGGAGATCACAATGCGTCCAATGAGTTTGTGGGAAAGTCGGGAGTCGGAGGGATCTGTAAGCCTTGGTGCATTGTTTGACGGACAGGGGTTCGCAGGCGTGAGGGGTCCAGATTATTCACTTCGCGATATGGCGTATCTTCTCTGCCGCGGTGGCTGGCCGCAAGCGGTGAAGCAGACAGGCGCGAGGGCACTGAGACGGGCGTTTAATTATTATGACGCTGTTGTAAAGTCCGACATAAAGAGGGCCGACAAGTCAATACACGACCCTGAAAGAGTTTCGCGGCTAATGCGAAGCTATGCACGGCTTCAGGGGACTCAGTCTGGGTTGAAGTCAATCAAGCTTGATATGCGGGCCAATGACAGCAAGACGTTGGATGAGGACACCGTTTCGACCTATATAAAGGCGCTCAAGAAAATCTTCGTCGTGGAGGATATGCCGGCCTGGTGCCCCAATCTGCGCAACAAGGCTGTGATCCGCACCAGCGACACAAGGTATTTTGTCGATCCTTCGATCGCTGTCGCGGCGCTTGGCGCAGGCCCACAGAACCTGATGGATGACCTGAGGACATTCGGGTTCCTCTTTGAGACAATGGCCGTTCGCGATCTCCGTTGCTATGCGCAGGCGTTAGACGGATGGGTCTCGCACTATCATGACGGGAGCGGGTTGGAGTGCGATGCCGTAATTCATCTTCGGAACGGGGCGTATGGACTTGTCGAGGTGAAGCTTGGCGGGGACTCGCTGATTGCGGAAGGTGCAGAAAACCTGAATGAGTTCAACAGAAAGATCGACGTTAAGAAGATGCGTGATCCAGCTTTTAAAATGATTCTTGTCGCAACCGGCGAATTTGCCTATCGTCGAAAGGATGATGGTATTGTCGTATGTCCCATTGGCTGTCTGCGACCATAGCAAAAAAATCTGATTTTCCCGCGGTGCTTTTTGTGGCTGCCGCGCCCGTTGTGGGCGCGGCGGTTTCTGCCGAAATTATCTTTGCCCATGTGTGTCGGGAAGGAAATTCCTCGGCGAAGTGCGGGGATGCGCGGTAATATGATATAATTTGTCTTGATGGCGAATGCATGCGCATATCATGTAGTGAAGACCGCCCTTGTTTTCGGGGGCGGGGCGTCGCATTTTCGCCGGGAGAAGGCGCGGGAGGTGGCGGAATGACGATCGCATCCCTATTTCTCGCGCTCGTCGTCGGAACTTGGAACGGCGAGTGGTTTCCTTCGGGGCGCGCCGAGCACCGCGCGAGCGACGAGGTCGAGCGCGAGACGATAAGGACCGCGGGGCAGATGCTCCGCGACGGGCTCGCGAAGATCGACCCCTCTGGTGGCGAAGACGTCGTGCTCTGCCTCAACGAAGTGCGCGACGCGGAGACCGCGGAGGCGCTCTGCCGCGAGATCGGACGCACCAACCTCTCCGTCTGCGTCGTCACCGGATACCGCCGCCGCGACCGCTTCGACCAGCAGCAGGACGTCATCATGACGACGCTCCCCGTCGTGAAGGGGAGCTGGAGCCGCTGGAAGACGTGGAAGGACGCGCAGCCTCCGCGCGGATACGCGAGGGCCGACGTCGTCGTCTCCCCGACCGTGACCGCGACGGTCTACGCGGTGCACCTCAAGTCGAACTACGGACAGACCACCGAGGCGATGGCGAACGAGAACCGGCTGAAGCGCGGACGCGCCATAGGGCAGCTCGTGGAGCAGGAGCAGCCAAAGCGCGGAAAGTACCGCGCGCCCGTCGTCATAGCGGGCGACTTCAATGCGGACCGCTTCTCGCCCGAGTTCGCCTCTGAGCCGCTCTTCAAGGTCCTTGACGCCGCGAAGTTCGTAGACTCCTTCGACGGACTGGACGCGTCGAAGCGCATAACGCACCCGGGCCGTACCCGCAACAGCGGCAGTACGATAGACTACATCGTCTCGCGCGGACTGTCCCCGGAAGGGCCTCCGCTTGTCGTCCCTGCGCTGCGCATCTCCGACCACAACGCGGTGTTTGTCCGCCTTTCCCCCTGAATTGATATTTCCAGATGCAACGCAAGAAAAGGCTTCTTATACTCCTGCCCGACGGGAAGATACACAAGGTGTCGCTTCCGTTCCTCACGATGTCGTTCCGCGAGGCGCCCCTCACGGGCACGATGCTCGCGGCGCTCACGCCGTCCGACCTCGACTTCGACATAAAGCTCTGCGACGCGAGCGTGTCGAAAATCCCGTACGACGAAAAGTTCGACCTCGTCGCGATAAGCATCATCACGGGCACGGCCGTCGAGGGATACCGCCTCGCGGACCACTTCCGCGCGCGCGGCGCGAAGGTCGTGATAGGCGGCGTCCACGCGACGCTTCTTCCGGACGAAGCGGCCGCGCATGCGGACAGCGTGATGACGGGCTTCGGCGAGATCGCGTGGCCGCAGATGTGCCGCGACTTCTGCGCAGGCGCGCTCAAGCCCCGCTACGACGGAGGCTCGCCCGACATCGCGGGGCTCCCCTGGCCGCGGCGTGACCTGCAGAAGCGCTTCGGCTACGCGATGCCCAACACCGTCTTCGCGACACGCGGCTGCCGAAACAACTGCGACTTCTGCGCCGTCGTCGGCGCGAAGTTCGGCTGGCACACGCGTCCTGTCGCGGAAGTCGCGGCGGAAATCGCCGCGCTGAAGGGCTCGCGCTTCGCTTTCAACGACGTGAGCCTCTGCGAGGACCGCGAATACGCGTTCGAACTCTGCCGCGCGCTGAAGCCGCTGAAGAAGAAGTGGGGCGGACTCATGACGCTCAAGGCCGCGTCGGACGAGGCGATGCTCGATGCGCTCGCCGAGGCGGGGTGCTGCTTCATGCTGCTCGGATTCGAGTCTGCGCATCGAAACGCGCTTGTCGGAATCCACAAGTCGTTCAACACTCCTGACCAATATCAGCGTATCGTCTCGAACATGCACGCGCGAGGGATGATGATACAGGGGTGCTTCATCTTCGGACTCGACGACGACACGACGGATGTCTTCGACGACACGGTGAAGATGATCGACGAGCTGCAGATCGACATTCCGCGCTACGCGCTCTACACGCCGTTCCCTTCGACGGCCTGCCACGCGCGCGTAGAGGGGCAGGACCGTCTTCTCGGACACAACTGGGCGTGGTTCGACACGCAGCACGTCGTGATACGTCCGAAGAACATGACGCCCGAGGAGCTCGACGCAGGCTTCATCCACGCCTGGCAGGAGACCTACTCGATGCGGTCGATATTCCGGCGTCTCTCCCCGAAACGCCACCAGTTCCCCGTTGCGCTTGTCGGCAACCTCGCCTATCGCCTCTACCGCCGCGAGCTCCGTCACGACGCGCACCGCTTCCCGCTCTCTCCGGAGGACGTGCCGTGATGACCGTCGTGCGCTACGACTCCATACGCGCCGCGGAACAGTGCCTCCGCGAGGCAGGCGGGAACGGCTCGGCGTCGCAGACGTACGAGGTTCTCCGCGCCGTCGAGCGGGGCTTCTGGAGGTGTCTCGTCTATTTTGCGCTTCGCCACTTCGCCTACGCGCTTTCGTGTGCGTTCGGGATAAGGCGACCGTTCCGCGTCTATGCCGTTCGCGACGGGAAAGGCGTCGTGCTGTGCGCGCCGCTCCACCTCGGCGCCGACGGGGTGTGGTCTGTCGTCGCAGGTGACTTTGTCGAGCTTGACTTCGTCGATTTCCTCTATGCGAGGCGCGGTTTGCCTGAGCTCGCCGAAGCGTTTGCCGCAGTCATGCAGAGGATGCGCGCGGACGGCATTTGTTCCGTCTCGTGGCGGTATCTCGAGACGGGCGGAGTAACTTCAGAACTTCTCAAATGTCAGCCGCATGAAACGATGGAGACGTTCGCGAACGTGCGCGTTTCCTTCGCGGACGGCGCGGAGCGTTTCGATGCCGCGCTGCCGAGAAACGCGCGCTCAGTGGAGAAGGTCGCGCGCAACCGGCTTAGGCGCGAGGGACGGTCCGTGTCTTTTTCGTTCCGCTCGTCGGCCGGACTCGGGGAGGGGCTGTCCGGACGCGAGCCGCGCCGTCTCCTGCGAGAGTGCAGGCGCGTATATCTCGGTCGGCAGAAGCGCCGCTACGGACATGGCGGATGGCTCGCGAGGCTTTTCTTCATGCACGGATGCTACATTTCGCTTTCGGTTCCGGGCGGAAGCTCTTTTGTCGCGGTTCTTCGCGTCGATGGACGCGTTGCGGCGTATATGGAAGGCTATGTGAACATGGCACGCGCCGCGTTGGAGGTGCCGAGGATTGCCATCGACGACCGCTTCGCGCGCTACAGTCCGGGGCGCCTGCTGATTGCCGAGGCTGCCAGGTGGTTGTGTGCGAACTCGCGTCTGCGCTGCATAGACCTCTGCCGTGGCGACGAACGGTACAAGCTCGACCTCGGCGGGACGCTTTACGAGACTGCGACGGTCCGTGTCGGGACGGGAGGCGCTGAATGAAACCGTTGCGGCTTCCATGGACTGGCAAGGACGTCCCCTACGCGATGCTGGACGTCATACGCGGCTGCAACTGCGTGTGCAGGACGTGCTACAACCGCGCGGTGAGGGAGCCGAAGCCGATTGACGCGATAGAGCGCGAGCTCGACTTCATCTTCTCCCGGCGCCGAGTGGAGTTTGTCGGCATTCTCGGCGGGGAGCCTCTTCTTCATCCCGAAATCGCGGAGATTGTCCGCCGCATAAAGGCACGCGGCGTCGGGGCGGTGATGCTCACGAACGGAATTCTATGGACGGATCGCGTGGCCGCAGAACTCGCCTCTGCCGGACTTAAGATGGTCTACTTCCACATCCAGACCGGACAGCAAAGAGGCGACATCGCCGATCCGGAATCCGAGGAGGAGGTCGCGCGTCTCGCGGAGGCGAAATGCGCGTCCGCGCGTGCGGCTGGAATCGACACAGCGGTCTCCACCACGGTGCGCGCAGACAGGCCCGCCGCGCTGCGCTCCGCGATGGCGTCCTTTCGACGCAATCCGAACTGCTCCTATGCCTTCCTCACGCTTGAACGCAGCATGCAGACTATCGACGCCGGAGAGGAGAACTTCGCCGCTACGAACGGAATCGCGCGCTGCGTGGCGGAGCTTGGCGCCCTCGGATGGCGTCCGTTCGCGGGAATAGGAGGACGCGTCGATCCGTCGAAGCTGCGCTGGCTCGTATTCCACGCATACCAGTCGCGCGACGCCGAGGGGCGCGAGACAGGTTTTGCCGCAGTGCCGCCGTCTTTCCTCGAGAAGCTCGTGTTCGCGATGTACCGCCTCTTCGGAAAGCGGCTGCCGCTGCGGACGGATCCGCCGCGCGCCGCTGTTCTCGTGCGCCTCGCGCTCAACACGCTCACGGGCGGCAGGTTCGCCAACCTCGCGTTCGCGCTTCGTGTTCTATTCCGCGGCGAGCGACTTTTCGTCAAGGGCGTCTTTCTGGAGGCGTTTCCGGACCTCTTGCAGGATGGAAGGGTGGAGTACTGCAATCCGTGCCTCGATGCCGTGGTGAAGGACGGAAAGTTCGTGCCGGCGTGCTTGTCGGACACAGATTTTGCAAAAGGGGAATTGCCATGCGGATGATATTCGTTCAACCTGCCGTCGGACGCAAGAGCGGCGGCGAGACCTATCCGAAGACCTGGATCATGGAGCCGCTCTGGGTCGCAACAATCGCGGCGCTTCTGCCGCGGGAATGCGAGCGCGTGCTCATGGACGACAGACTCGGCGAGGTTGACTGCACTGCAGAGGCGGACGCCGTGCTGATCTCGACGGAATGCTACACCGCGAAGCGGTCCTACGAGATAGCGGACCGTTTCCGCGCGCGCGGCGTGAAGGTCCTTCTCGGAGGTTTCCACGCGACGCTGAATCCGGACGAGGCCGCGGAGCACGCGGACGCGCTGATGATGGGCTCCTGCGAGAACTACTGGCCGGAGTTCTGGTCCGACCTCGTCGCGGGAACGCTCAAGCCGCGCTACATTAGCGACCGTCCGCCGTCCTTCGGCCCGATGCCCGACCGCAGCGTCTTCGGCAGGCGCGACTATGGTCCGCTCTGCCTCGTCGAGACGGCGCGCGGATGCCGCCTCAGGTGCGACTTCTGCTCGATATGCAAGTTCTACCGCCGCGCGTACACGCCGCGCGCGATCGAGGACGTCGTGGCGGAGATGAAGACGCTCAGGCGCAAGTACTTCTTCTTTGTCGACGACAATCTTGCGATGGACGTCGGACGCCTCAAGGCGCTCTGCCGCGCCGTCGCGCCGCTGAAGCGTCGGTGGGTCGCGCAGCTCGGGCTCAACGTCGCAGACGACGAGGAGACGCTCGATCTTCTCGACAGGAGCGGATGCCAGGGCGTACTTATCGGCTTCGAGTCGCTCTCGCCCGACACGCTGCGCAAGATGGGCAAGGACGTCAACCGCGTGCGGGCGGACTACGCCAGAGCCGTCGCGAACCTGCGGCGGCACCACATCTCCGTATACGCGACGTTCGTGTTCGGATACGACGACGACACGCCGGAGACGTTCGAGACGGTCTACGACTTCGCGCTGAGGAACAAGTTCTTCTTCGCCGCCTTCAACCACCTCGTGCCGTTTCCGGGAACGGATGTCTACGACAGGCTCAAGGCGGAGGGGCGGCTGCTGTCGGAGAAGTGGTGGCTAGACCCCGCATACACCTTCGGCGACGTCGTGTTCCGTCCGAAGCGGATGACGTCCGCGGAGCTTGCCGATCTTTGCCAGAAGCACCGGCTCAAGTTCTACTCCGCGCGCTCGATCCTGACGAGGTTCCTGGACTTCGGATGCAACTCCCACGGACTCACCAAGGCGCTCGTGTTCCTTGCGAGTAATCTCAGCCAGGAGAGGGAGGTAGTTCGCCGCCGCGGGCTTCCATGGGGCGGAGACCCCCGGAAATGAAAGGAGACGACGGCATGCCGAGAAAACCCAATGCGATCCAGACTCTGACGATGATTCTCTGCAACTACTTTCCGCTCGCGCACGCGGTCGGCTGCGGATGCTGCATCGCCTTCGCGCCGGGCTGGGCGTGGAAGCTCGGCTCGTTCCTCGCGTGCCTGTATCTCCTGCCCGTCCTTCTCACGCGGCTAGTCCTTCTCGTCCATCCGCTAAGGCGCAACCGCGTCCCCGTGTATTCGCTCGACCACTGCGTCTGGTGGTTCACCTTCTGCACGCAGATGCTCTATCTGCGCTTTCCGTTTCTCGAGGAGGCGCTGCGCACCGTTCCTGCGCTCTACAGCCTCTGGCTGAGGCTCTGGGGCAGCAAGGTCGGAAAGCTCGTCTACTGGACTGCGGGGACGAAGGTGCTCGACCGGTCGTTCCTGCGCATCGGCGACCACGTTGGATTCGGCATCGACACGCTTCTCGGAACGCATCTCCACGTCGGCGACGAGTTCATCATCGCGCCGATCACGCTCGAGGACAACGTCGTCGTCGGTGCGCATTCGCTAATCGGGCCAGGCGTGACCGTGAAGGCTGGAGAGGCCACGAAGACGATGTTCCTCGCTCCGCCGTTCAGCGTGTGGAAGGACGGCAAGCGGATCGTGAAGTGATGATCGTCGACCTCCATACCCATCTTGTCGCATCCGCGGCGGATTCGCCGCGGACCAGGCTGAACGTCTGGAACTGGGCGCTCGTGCGCATCGCCAGGTTCGGCTCTGCCGCCGAATGCCGCGAGCGCTTCGTGCGCGAGTTCCGCGAAGGACCAGTCGACCGCGCTGTCGTGTGCGCGATCGAGGGCTCGCCGCTCGCTGCCGGAAACCGCGAGGTCGCCGCGTTCTGCAGAGACACCCCCGGTTTCCTCTACGGCGCAAACCTTGATCCCCGCTCGCCGGATATCGAGGACGAGATGGACGCCGCAGTTTCAGACGGCGCAGTGCTTCTGAAGCTGATGCCGTCCTTCCAGGGCGTAGACCCAGCCTCGCCGCAGTGCGACAGATACTGGTCCGCCGCCGCGGAGCGGCGTCTTCCGGTAATCGTGCACACGGGCCCAGAGCACATGCTCTCGCGCGGAGACAACGCGCTCAACTCGCCCGCGCGCCTTGAGCGCGCGGCGGACATCGGCGCGACGATCGTATGCGCGCACTGCGGCTGCCAGCTCGTCTCGTTCGTCGAGCGCAGCCACTTCGGCGCGTGGAAAAGGCTCGTGCAAAGGCATGCGAACGTCTACGGCGACGTCAGCGGATTCAGCGGATGCGTGCGGCGCTTCTGGCTCGCGCGGATCGTGCGCGACCCGCTGCTCCGCTCGCGGATACTGTTCGGAACGGACTACCCGGCCTTCGTGCACGTGTTCCGTCCGAACCGCGGCAACACGTTCGCCGCGTGGATGGAGCTGTTCAGGAGCTTCGGGCTTGGTGACGAGTTCTTTGCGCGCGGGGCGAAGCTTATAGGACTGGAGGATCGGAAATGATGCGGCTGCCATGGTACGGGAAGACTGTCCCGCACGGAGTACTGGACATCCTGCGCGGATGCAACTGCCGATGCGCGGCGTGCTACAACGCCGCGCGCGAAGTCGAATGCAAGCCGCTCGAGCGGCTGAAGGAGGAGCTCGCCGTCCTGCGTGCGCACCGCAACCTCAAGGCCGTCTCGCTCAGCGGCGGCGAGCCGCTGATGCATCCGCAGGTGCTCGACATCGTCCGCTGGCTCACGGACGAGGGACTCGTCGCGGCGTCGCTCACGAACGGCATACTTTTCACGGACGATATGGCGGCGAAGCTCGCGGACGCGGGGCTCAGGATGATATCGCTCCACATACAGAAGGGACAGACGCGTCACGATGTCCGGAACGGCGACTTTCGCGGGCTTCTGCGCGAGAAGGGCGAAATGGCGCGCAGGCACGGAATATTCCCCGCGATGGTCGAAACGGTCAAGGCGGATGACCGCGTGGGATTTTGCGAGATGGCGCGGTTCTTCCGCGAGACGCCGGCGTTCGAGTATGCGCTTGTCACGGTCGCGGGAGATTTCGCCGAGATAAGGTCGGATGTCGCGCACCCGGACGTGCCGGTCGAGACTATGCTTGTGGCGCTCGACGCGGAGGGGTTCTCGCCTGCGGTGTTCGTCGGCGGAAGGTACCGCCGCAAAGTGCCGCGCTGGTACATCTTCCAGAGCGTCCAGGCAATCGACCGCAACGGGCGCGAGATGGCGTGGAACAGGACGCGTCCGGGGCTTGTCGAGCGCGCTTTTTTGTGGGGGTACGCGCTTCTCTTCCGCAAGTCGCTGCATTGGGTGCCGACGACGTCGGCGAAGCTCAAGGCGAGGCTTCTCGTGAACGGACTCGCCGGCGGACGCCTTTCGACGTTCCTCTTTGCGCTCCGCGCGATTGTGCGCGGATGGTCCGTCCTCGAGAAGCACATCATCGTTCAGCTTCCGCCGCATTCCCTGGGCGACGGACGCATCGAGTGCTGCGACAACTGTCCGGACGCGACCGTGCGCAACGGGCGGCTTCATCCAGTCTGCCTCGGCGACATCGTAGAGGAGGCGCCGCTGTGAACCTCGAGTCCACGCGCATCTACTGCCCGACTTGCGGGACGTTCCATCCAGCCGACTATGCGGAGTCGGACGGCGCGGCGTTCTGGCGGCTGCACTGTCCAAAGGGCGACCGCGATCTGCCGCTAAGCTCCGATGCGCGGCTCTTCCGCAGATTTCGCGCGCAGGCCCGTCCGATTCCCGCATGGTACCGGCGATCGTTCACGAACTGCCTTGTGCACATCAACGACGACTGCTCGCTTCAGTGTCCGGTGTGCTTTGAAAACGCGCCGCGGAGCGGATGGCGAATGTCGATAGACGAGCTGCGCCGCACGGCGCACCGCCTTCGCGACGAAGTGAAGCCCGTGAACATCATGATCACGGGAGGGGAGCCAACGGAGCATCCGCAGATTTTTGAAATTGTCAGGACGCTCGCGCGTGAGTGCGCTTTCCACTGTTCCGTCCTGACGAACGGCGTGAAGCTCGGATGCGACCCCGGTTTCGCGGCAGGGCTCAAGGAGTCCGGCCTTTCGCGCGTTGCGCTGTCGTTCGACACCTTCGAGCCAAGAGTAAGCGAGATCATCCGTGGACGCGGAGACCTCGTCGATCTGAAGCTGAAGGCCGTGGAGAACTGTGACGCCGCGCAACTCAACTGCGGTCTCCAGACGACGGCGTGCCGCCTGAACCTGGAGGAGATTCCGAAGATGGCGGCATTCTCGATTGCGCGCGCCGGACGCATGTCGCTTTACGACGTGCAGTGCTATCAGCCGTCGGGACGCGTCGTGCCGGGACTGGAAAGCGTAGACAGGGAGCAGATCGTCAAGACTATGGTCGCGTCCGGTGTCGTGCCGGGACTGAACGAGGACGAGTTCCGCGTCTCGCCATGCGTCCCTGCAATGGGCTATTGCCTCAATCCGGACTGCGCGGCATACATCCTTTGGAATGTCAGGGATGGCGTCGCAGAACCGATAACCAGGACATGCGACTATGACGGGCTGCTGTCCGATCTCTATGACATGCCTGACGGCTCGCGTCTGCGCAAACGTCTTGGCTTCGGATTCGCCTTTCTCCGTCGGCTCGGACTTCGCCGGCTTCTTGATCTGCGCAAGTCGCTCCGCTACTCGTCCGACGGGGGCGATCATCTCCAGATGTTTTCGATATCGTGCCTGATGACGCCGGACAGGCTTGACTGCCACCGCTTCGGACGGTGCTTCAGCGGTGTGGTCACGCCGAGCGGCTCAATCTGTCCGCCGTGCTACTACTACGGCATGCGCTTCAAGGATGTGCGCAATGCGCGCAGCGGAGGATCGGAGGACAGGGGATGATGCGCGCGCGGATGTACCGTCCGTCGGACGAGGCGGACCTCGTGCGGCTCGCCTCCGCCGCGATGCCCGGCTGGGCGCGGCTCAGGTACGACTACGCCGCGGGCTACGCGGCGGCTGAGGCGCTGAAGGGCGCCTGCGAGATCGTCGTAGTAGAAGACGGCGAAGGGCGCATAGCAGGATGCGGCACGCGCGCGACGCGGCGACTCTACCTCGACGGCGCGCCGCAGGACGTCGGCTATCTGAGCGGCTTAAGAAGCTTTCCCGGCGCGCGGCGCGGATGGGGGCTCTTTCGCGGCTTCAAGGCCATCGCAGAACTTGAGGACGCCGCGCCGAACGCGCTGACCTTTACGACGATTCTCGACGACAACCCGGAGGCGCGAGAGCTGCTGACGTCGGGACGCGCAGGGCTGCCGAAATACTCTCCGCACGGAAGGGTCGTTACGTATGCGCTAGCCCCGCGCGGCGGAGCGGATCCCGAAAGGGCGTCGCTTGACGAGCTGATGGAATTCTATGCGCGGGAATCTCCAAGGAGGCAGCTCTTCCCCGTCTTCGGAGAGACGCTCCCTCCCGGGCTTTCGGCTGACGACTTCTTCGTCGTGCGGCGCGGCGGACGCGTTGCGGCGGCGGGTGCGGTGTGGAACCACGGCGAGAGGCGTCGAATATTCGTCGACGGGTACATGCTTCGCCTGCGCGTGCTGCGTCCCTTCCTCAATGTGCTGTTCAGGGTTTCCAGTTGTCCGATGCTACCTTCGCCCGGAAGCGAGTTCGCGTGCTCGTATCTTGCCTACGCGCTTGCCGAGAACGACGACCCGTCGCTCTTTGCCGACCTCGTCGAAGCGGCGCGGCGCATCTGCCGCGGACGGAACCTCGTCATCTCGCTGCATTCCGACGATCCGCTCACCCGCGTCGCGGCGAAGTTCGGCGGCTGGCGCTACCGGAGCGATTTCCTTACCGTTGAGTTCGCAGGCCGC
>JAEEOY010000250.1 GCA_016284515.1 Kiritimatiellia bacterium
CCCGGTCCGATCTACCTCCAGGGCGACCACTCTGACGCGGACTACAAGAACATGATCCTCCGTCCCGCGAAGTAATCTCTCGGACAGAGCGCGGCAGATGTGTCGCGACATAAATTGACCGACGGCATCCGTGCCGTCGGTCAATGCTATTTAATGCGGAATGCAAATATCAATTTACGAAAGGGATGCACCGTATTTTATAAAAGGGATTGTCTGAGGCGGGTCTTCATGCTATAATTTGAGGCATGAAGACCGCAATGATACTCGCTACTGTAGCTCTGACAGCTTTTGCGCATGCCGCAACAGTCGCCGGACTTGAGCAATACGGATCTCTCACGCTCGTGGACGAAATCGTCTGCGCCAGCGATTCGACGCACCAGATGCGCGAATACCCCACGGGACGCTCCAGTTCCGAGGCAGTCATGGGCGAGCAGTGCCGAGTCATGCGTCACGTCGCGAAGTCCGAGACGTCCAACGGACAGGAATGCGGCGCGTACGTCGCGTGGCGGCTCGGACAGGGCAAGGGCCTCGTCCCGAAGGCGGCGTACCTCCTCGTCGCGGAGTATCCGGACAACGCTCCGCGCTCTTTCACGCTCGGCAACCGCGGCACGGGCTCGCGTACTGGCGTCCACACTGGCTTCACCGTAGGCGACGCGCTCAATCCGCCCTACATCACGCAGCACCCGGAGTCGTATCCGCTTCCGCTCTCGGGCGAGTTCAAGCGCATCGAGCAGGTGATGTACCTTATGGAGAAGCCGGAGTCGCTCGACGGCAACTCGCGCCTCGCGTCCGCCACTGACGGCTTTGACGTCTACTTCGCGCTGTATCCGGCCGAGGACGCGCCGGACTCCGTCGGGCTTGCGCTCAAGTCGATCAAGCTCTACAAGATCGACGATGCGTCCGCGCTTGAGACGGCTGTGAAGTATCCGGCGGACGGTCTTCCCCGCCGCTTCGTCACGTGGCGCGAGGAGATGGCGGACGTCGGCGGATACGAGGCGTTCACCGATCCGATAGACTTCTACCGCACCAAGGCGAAGCTCATGAAGGTGCTGGGCTTCAACTGCGCCTCGCGCGACCTCCTGGAGTTCGGACACTGCCAGTACTGGGACCCGGACTACAACGGCTATTCGAACTGGATGAACTACGACGGGGCGAAGAAGGGGTACTGGGAGTCGACTGTCGATGCCTTCGGCGCGGAAGGGCACTACGTGATGCCGTACTACGAGTATACCGGCGCACGCGGGGGGGACGGACTCGGATACCAGAAGCTCTGCAAGACGCTCTACTACGACACGAAGAAGAGCGAGGACTTCATTGAGAGTGTTTCCGCTGCGGCAGGAGCTCTTGTCGACATCACCTCGCCCGAGGCTGTCGCTGAGTTCAAGAAGATTCTCGACTGCACGATCATCCGCTTCAAGGACAGGGCGGCCTTCCGCGGCGCCTGGCTCAGGAACCGCGGCTCGATGCCGGTGTCGTTCCACGAGAACACCGTCGCGCGCTTCAACGCCGACACGGGAAGGAACGTCACTCGCAAGAACATCGCGGACGCCGGACGCTCATCTGACCTCTATCGCGCGTACATGAACTGGTGGTACGCTAAGCGCGCCGCGTTCCTCGAGGCGATGCGCGACTACCTCAGGCAGAACGGCGTCGCTGGCGCGCAGGCATACTTCGACAACGACATCACCGAGCCTGGACGCTTCTGGGAGGACTGGCGCAACAACGTCGCCTACGACACGGACTACCGCTATTCCGGAAAGACTTGGGCGGAATACGTCGGAAGCACCAGCTGGAGCGTCGACTCCATCGTCAACACCGCGCAGACGTGGTGGCAGTACGGAATCAAAGGCGAGTATCCGACATACAACGCCCTCGAGCACTACCACGGCTGCCCGACTGACGACCCGGAGACTTACCAGTCGAAGAGCGGAGTCGCGCTTACGCTGCCGTTCAGCGCCGTCTACACGCAGATTCCGCAGGAGGGCGTCGGGTCCTTCCGCAATGCCGACGGACGCCTCTCCATTGCGCGTCACTATTCGCTCAACGAGGACGCGATCTTCACGGAGACTGGCGCGAAGCCGCTCGGATACTTCACGTCCGACTCGGAGCACGCCGGACGCGCCTCGATGCTTCCGCAGCTCTGGGCGATGGCGCTTAACGACCCGACGGACATCGGCTATCTCTACGGCGCGGCGATGGAGACGGCGTACGCCCCCGCGATGCGCGAGTTCAACCGCAACTTCCTCGCGCTCCCTGCGAAG
>JAEEOY010000251.1 GCA_016284515.1 Kiritimatiellia bacterium
AGGGCGGCGGCCAGGTGCTGCGCACGTCGCTGTCGCTTGCGGCGATCACTGGGCACGAGCTGTCGCTCGCGAAGATTCGCGCCGGACGCGACAAGCCGGGGCTCAAGCGCCAGCATCTGACGTGCGTTCGGGCTGTCGCAGAAATCTGCGGGGCGAAGGTGAAGGGCGATGAAGTCGGATCACTCGCGCTGGAGTTCACGCCCGGGAAGATCAAGGCGGGAGACTACCGCTTCGACGTCGGCACGGCCGGAAGCGTCACGCTCGTCGCGCAGACGGTGATTCCGGTTCTCCTGAAGGCGGACGCTCCTTCTTCGGTGACGATCACCGGCGGCACGCATGTTCCGTTTGCGCCGATATGGGAGTTCTTCGCGGAGACGTATCTTCCGGAGCTCAGGCGCATGGGCGCTCGAGTCGAGGCGGAGCTCGAGAGCTACGGATTCTATCCTGCTGCGGGCGGCGTCATCAAGCTCCGCGTCTGGCCTTATAAGGAGTCTGCAAGGCCGGAGAAATACGAGCTCGTGGACCTCGGCGCGTACCGCGGCGGAAAGGTCGTCGGCGTGGTGTCGGCGATTCCGAAGTCGATTGCGGAGGCAGAGGTCGGGATCGTGGGAAAGCATTTCCCCGATCTTGCTCTCAAGCGCGAGGTGCGCACGGTCGAGTCGTTCGGACCCGGCAACTACTGCTACGTAGAGCTCGGCTACGAACGTGCGTCTGTGGTGTTCTCCGCCGTCGGCACGTACGCGAAGTCGCGCAAGGCCGTCGCGAACGAAGTCGTGCATCAGGTGCGAGAGTTCCTGAAGTCCGGCAAGGCCTGCGAAAAGCACCTCGCCGACCAGCTGCTCGTGCCGCTCCACTTGTTCATCGGCGGGCATACGGAATGGGGAACCGACGGATTGTGGGAAGACGAAGTGTGGCATCCAAACTGGAACGTCGCCGTGCAAAAGGAGACGCTTCACTACAAAACAAACAAAGACGTAATAGCTCAATTTGCAGAGTCCATCAGACCTTGACTTTGCGAACTTTGCGCGAGACTAGATGACGACTCTGCGTCTCTGCGCCTCTGCGTTAAAACAAATCAACAAACAATCTGAAGGAGACAAAAAATGAAGTGGGAGAAGTATGACGAGGGATGGGCAATGCCCGTGAAGAGCTGGTGCGCGGACTGCGAGGAGGGAGCCGTCAAGCAGGCGGCGAACCTTGCGCAGCATCCGGCGCTGTTCCACCACGTCGCGCTCATGCCGGACGCGCACCTCGGGTACGGAATGCCCATCGGCGGCGTTGTCGCGGCGGAGGACGCGGTGATTCCGGCTGCTGTTGGAGTGGACATCGGGTGCGGCATGATCGCGACGGAGACGGACGTTCCGGCGGAGCGCTTCGCGGACATGGCGTTCCGGCGCGCGTTCCAGGAGAAGCTTAAGACGCGCATCCCCGTCGGGGAGGGCGTTTCGCACAAGACGACGCAGGACTGGGAGGGCTTCGAGGAGTACCCCGCGAACAACGGCATGCGCTCGGACCTCTGGCCGTCGAAGCTGGACCGCATGAACCTCGGCACGCTCGGCGGCGGCAACCATTTCATCGAGCTGCAGAAGACGACGCCGCTCGAGTTTGGCGGCGCGCTTGGTGATCGCGCCCTACCGGATGGGGGTGAGAGCCGCGTTTGGCTCATGATCCACTCCGGATCGCGCAACCTTGGCAAGCGCATCGAGGAGCACTACCACAAGATCGCGTCGCGGCTCTGCTCGCGCTTCCGCGTGCCGCTCGCGGACCCCGACCTCGCGTTCCTTCCGATCGCGGAGAAGGAGGGGCACGACTACTTCACGGACATGCTCTTCGCGCTCCGCTACGCGAAGGAGAACCGCCGCCGTATGATGGAGGCGATGAAGGAGACGCTTCTCGAGTTCGCGCCGGAGGCTAACTTCGTTCGCACGATCGACATCCACCACAACTACGCCGCGTGCGAGGAGCACTTCGGGAAGAAGGTGTTCGTTCACCGCAAGGGCGCGACGTCGGCGAAGCTCGACGAGGTCGGAATCATCCCGGGCTCGATGGGGACGGCCAGCTACATTGTGCGCGGACTCGGCAACTCCGACTCTTTCATGAGCTGCTCGCACGGCGCAGGACGCCGCATGTCGCGCATCGCGGCCTCGGCGAACCTCACGGTAGAGGAGTGCGACAAGGCGATGGAGGGCATCGTCTGCGAGCGCTGGTGCAAGTACAAAGGCTTCAGCAAGAAGGTGAAGGGCAAGTTCGACCTCTCCGAGGCGCCGCAGGCGTACAAGGACATCGAGAACGTCATCTCGTCCGAGCTCGACCTTGTCGAGCCTCTTGTCCGCCTCGTCCCGCTCGCCAGCCTCAAGGGCTAGCGGGCGCAAGTGGCGGAGTTTCGGGTAATTTTTCCACTTGTAGCCGAAAGAGCAATATGATACAACAGGCCTTCTGCCTTTCCGGCACCTACCGCGAGGAGGATCTCGGCGGCGGAACGGTTCTCTCCGTCGAAAAGAACCCGCTTGCGTTCCGGCCGCCGCGAACAATCTTGCTGCTGGTCAACATGGGAGACCTCCAATACTCCAAAACTCCAAGTAGCGAAAGCAATGGCTTGGAATTATAGTTAAGTTATAGGCAAGAATGTTGAGGGGGCAACGCGGCTGGAAGCCGCGTCTCCATGGAAGAGGCGAGAATCCTGGCGTGTCGTGGTTCGGGAGTGACGCGGCTGGAAGCCGCGTCTCCATGGAAGCGGCCGAGTGTCTTGCCGCGTCGGCGTACTCACTCGGCGGGCTATCCCTTCTTTTGTAGGGATTGCGCGGGGGCGTGATCTGATTTATAATTGTGGC
>JAEEOY010000252.1 GCA_016284515.1 Kiritimatiellia bacterium
CTCGACTGCGAAAGGGCGACGGACAAGCTGAAGAAGGAGCTGTCGAGCGAGGTGGACGCCAGCAGGCTCTCTCGCATCAAGCCGCCGCCAACGGCGGAGCTTCTCGAGGCCATCGCGGCGACGAACGCGCCGCCAGCCGCGGCTGAGGCTCCCGGCGCTGCGGCACCTGCGGCCGCGGCAAAGCCCGCGGCGGCCAAGGCGGCTCCCGCGAGGCGCGCAATCGTCGTCCCGAAGTTCCGCGATCCGACCGACGCCGAGGCCGACACGGCCTCGCCCGAGCATGAGGAGTATCTCAAGGCGAAGGCGGCGTGGGAGAAGGAGCAGAAGGAGAAGCTCGAGCGCGAGGAGGACGAGCGCATAAAGGCGGAGATGGCCGCGGCCAGCGCGGTCGAGGCCGAGCAGGACGCTCCCGCCGACAGCGGGGACAGTCCCGAGCTCGCCGCGATCAAGGCTGGGTTCAAGACCAAGATCAACGAGATGCTCACAAGTGCTACGATCAGCATGAACGAGCTCTGGGGCCGTGCGTACGGCTGCAAGGCCGCATCTCTGCGCATAAGGAAGCGCATTGACGACCTCGTCGCAAAGATCGACTCCTTCAGCATGACCGAGGAGAGCATGGAGGCGATGAAGCGCGCGGGCGACTTCAGCATCGACGTCAAGAGCGAATACGACGCGATCAAGGCCTCCGAGGACGTCTCGAAGGTCCAGAAGGCCGGCAACTACATCCGCCAGCGCGGCGCGAGCACCATTCAGCAGTCCGTCAACCAGATGCTCATCGCGGTCAAGGAGATGAAGCGCGAGATCGAGAAGCTCGAGGAGGCCGAAAGGGAGAGGATCCGCCAGGAGCAGCTCGCCAAGCTCAAGGCACAGACGATCGAGGAGGACAACAAGAAGATCCGCGAGAAGTTTGACTCGCTCGTCGAGGCCGGGACGTTCCGCCAGCTCAACTGGTCCGGCGCGATCCGCCAGCTCCAGGCGATGCATGACGAGTTCAAGTACTCCGAGAGCCAGCTCTTGGCGAGGACGCTCATAAAGAAGGTCGCCATGATGGCCACCGTGCAGGAGGTCTTCATAGCCAACTGCAAGGACCTGAAGTTCCAGCGCTCCAAGCTCGCAGGCTATACAATCACCGAGATCAACGAGAAGGACGGGCTCAAGCTCCTCAAGCCGGACGGCAAGACTCCGATGAAGATGACGTGGGTGAAGTTCTACCAGCAGTACCACGGCAACCTCAACGAGCTCATCGTCAGGTTCATCGAGAAGGGCAAGGACGTCAGCAAGCTCAAGGACGGCAAGCGCCTGAGCCTCCAGCCCTGGGCGGACGCCATGATGGGCGCTGCGCTCACAATGCAGATCATCTGCGGAGACGATCCGACCGCCGCGGGACGCGCCGAGCAGATCGCCAAGGCTGCGGTCAAGGCTCTTCCGGAATATCTCAAGCACGCGCAGGAGATATTCCCGGACTTCACGTTCGACGAGACGCCGGAGGAGTAAGACGATGAGCAGGGAGAACGCCGCGCCGGTCGTGCCGCGGGGCTTCGTCGCGATCTTCGCGATGCTGACGAGCTGCTTCGCGCTGTGGGGGCTCCTCAACAACATGACGGACAATCTCGTTCCGTCGTTCCAGAGGATATTCATGACGAGCCAGTCCACTGCTGGCTTCGTCCAGATATCCTTCTACGGAGCCTACTCCGTGATCGCGCTCCTGGCGTCGTTCCTCATCCAGAGGGCGGGCTACCGCGTGGGCGTCCTTGCCGGACTCGGTGTCTACGTCATCGGCGCGCTGCTGTACGTGCCCGCCTGCGTCATGCAGAGCTTCTGGACGTATATCGTCGGCATCTTCATCGTCGCCGGCGGATGCGCCGTCCTTGAGACGACGTGCAATCCGTACGTGCTCGCCCTTGGCGACGAGTCGACTGCCGTGAGGCGTCTCAACTTCGCGCAGATGTTCAATCCGCTCGGTTCGTTCGTCGGCATCATCCTCGCGCAGCAGCTCATCCTGTCGCATCTCAATCCTGCGACGACCGAGCAGCGCCTCACGATGCCGCCGGAGGAACTCGCTGGAATCGTCCACGGCGAGCTGTTCTGGGTGTGCGTTCCGTATGTCGGACTCTGCGCCATCGCGGCCGCGATATGGTTTTTCTTCTTCTTGTCGAAGCCGACGGACGTTGACCGTCCGGAGTCCGATCCCACTCCCGTACGCGAGGTCCTCGGAATCCTCATGCGCTCCCCGCGCTGGTACTGCGGCGTAATCGCGCAGGTCTTCTACGTCGGCGTCCAGATCGCGGCTTGGACGTGGATGAACGTCTACTGCCAGAAGGAGCTCGGCGTGACACCAGAGCAGGGCGCGTCGTACTACCTCGTCGCGCTGTGTCTCTTCATCGCGTGCCGCTGGATCTGCACGTTCCTGATGAAGTGGTTCAACCCCGCGAAGATGATGGCCGTGTTTGCCGTCTGCGCGATACTCTCGAGCTTCGGCGTTATGTACCTGAAGAGCGACGTACTCTTCACCGTCGGCTCGCTTCCGTTCTCCGCGAACGTGCTGTGCCTCTGCTCGATGAGCGGATTCATGTCGCTGATGTTCCCGACGATCTACGGAATCGGCCTCGGCGGAATCGATCCGCGCGCCCACAAGCTCGGCGCGGCCGGGCTCATCATGGCGATCGTCGGCGGCGCGCTGCTGACGCCTTGGATGGCCTCGATAATTGACAACCCCGGCTTCTGGGCGAATCTCGTGCCGATGTTCGACGCTGCGGTCGATCCGAACCTGCACGCCTCCTCGGCGTCGCTCCGTGCGTCCTTCATAGTCCCGGCGATCTGCTTCGCCGTGGTGCTCGCCTACGCGCTGGCGTTCCGCTCCGCCAAGCGCGACTAGGCGTCGGGCTGCTTTTCGCTGCCAGCGTCGGCGTCGGATCCGAGATGGCGCTTGCGCCATTCGCGCATCGTCATCCCGGTCCGCTTGCGGAAGTAGTGCATAAGGTGCGTCTCCGACCTCCATCCGCAGAAGTTCGCAATCGGGCCTATCGCCTGGTGCGGATCCGACAGATGCTCCAGCACCTTCGCGAACCTTACTTCGCGGATCTCCGCGGCTATTGAGGTCCCGTTTCTGGCGAAGGCGTCCGTAAGCTTCGTGCGCGACACGCCAAGGGCGCTCGCCAGCTTGTTAACGTCGAGCTTCGTGGCGTCCGCGCGTATGAGGTCCATCGCGCGCCGCACGAGCAGCGGCTTGCCGCCTGACGGACGCGCCGACTGGCGCGCGACGATGCGGTTGACGCTTTCCGCGACCTTGAGCTCGCGCGGGGTGCGTCTGCCGTCCATCATGCTCTGCAGCGTGGCGGCGGCGATGAATCCGGCGCCGGCGAAGTTCGGCTCTATCGTGGCTATCGGCGGACGGGTGTGTCCGCAGATGAGCTCGTCGTTGTCGATGCCGAGCACGGAAAGCCTCTCAGGGACGTCGATACTTGCCTCCGCGCACGTCTCCACGACGAGCAGCGCGGTGAGGTCGTTCGCGGCGAGGACTCCGGTCTGCGGAGGAAGCGCCGCGAGCCAGGATGCGAGCGTGCCGTCGGATGGGCCGGAATAGACGTGCGCCGCGAGCGAACGCTTCTTTGCGAGCTTGACGAAAGCCTCCTCGCGCGCCGTTGACCAGGCTTCGTGCGAAGGGTCCGGAACGAACGCGACCTCCGCGCCGGGGATGGTCTTCTCGAAGTAGTCGAGGCCCGCTGCGACGATTGCCGCCGTGTCGAAGCGAACATAGGAGAAGCGTCCGCGCCTGATGCTCGGCTCATGGTTGTCGAGCACCACGACCGGCACTCGCGCGTTAGCAAGCAGGTCGATGATTTCGCTCTGGCGTTTCGGCGAGGTGATGCTGAGGAGAAAGCCCTCCGTTCCGTCGTCCAGCGCCTTTCGCACGGCGTCGGGCGTCAGGTCGGATGCGGAACGCGCGATTCGCACGTCCCACACGTGTCCCGCGTCGAGAAAGCCTAGGATTCCGGACAGGTGCTCGCGCCCCGCCTTGCCCTCAAGCTTCGGCGAGATGAGCACTTTCCTAACCCCGGGATGTGTCTGCGACTTCTTCATGTTGAAATTATAGCAGAAATACCTTTGGATGTGTAGGCTGAAGAGTTGTTGCTTTACTGGGGACGCATGGCACATTTGGCGCTTTTTTGGTATAATGTAGACATATGAGAATTACATTCTACGGCGCGGCGCAGACGACGACCGGCTCCATGCACCTCATCGAGGCGAACGGGAAGCGGATACTGCTCGACTGCGGACTGTATCAGGGTCACCGCAAGGAGGCGTTCGAGAAGAACCGAAACCTCCCCGTCGATCCGGCGAAGATCGACTATGTGATCCTCTCACATGCCCACATCGACCACTCCGGCAACCTGCCGCAGCTGGTGAGGCAGGGCTTCCGCGGGCGCGTGTTCGCGCGCCAGTCGACGACGGACCTCTGCGACGTGATGCTCAGGGACTCGTGCTTCCTGCAGAAGCGCGACCTTGAGTACATCAACAAGCGCCGCCGCAAGGAGGGCAAGAAGCTCTTCGAGCCGCTGTACGACGAGAGCGACGTCGACGCCCTCATGCAGCTTTTCGTGCCGACGCACATGCACGAGCCGCGGGAGATATGCCGCGGAGTGACGCTCGAGTTCTTCAACGCCGGGCACATCCTCGGCTCCGCGCTGGTGCAGCTCGACATCCACTCGGACCACGGACACAACCACCGCGTTCTGTTCTCCGGCGACCTCGGCCAGCCGAACCAGCCGATCATAAGGCACTACGAGTATCCGGCCGGCGCGGACATCCTGATAATCGAGTCGACGTACGCCGACAAGTTCCATCCGAGCGCGGACGACGTCGAGCTGCGGCTCGAGAAGTACCTAAAGTACATCGACCGCCACAACTCGAAGCTTCTCATCCCCGCGTTCTCCGTCGGGCGCACGCAGCAGATCATATATTATCTGAACAAGCTGCGCGAGCGCGGGAAGGTTCCTAGGGAGGTCAAGGTGTTCATCGACTCCCCGCTTTCGCAGAAGGCGACGCGCATATACGCGAAGCACCGCGAGGTGTACAACGACGAGGCGAAGCGTATGCTTCAGGAGGGGAAGGATCCGCTCGAGTATCCGGGCATGGTCTTCGTCGGCACGCCCGAGGAGTCGATGGCGCTCAACGACATGCCGGGTCCGATGATCGTCATCGCGGCTTCGGGAATGTGCGAAGGTGGACGAGTCCTCCACCATCTCAAGCACTGCGTCCAGGACGAGGACAACATCATCCTCATATGCGGCTTCCAGGCGGAGAACACGCTCGGAAGGCGCATCGTCGAGAGGCGCGAGACGATCAAGGTGTTCGGCGAGGAGGTCCCGCTGAAGGCGAAGGTGGAGATCATAAACGCGCTCTCCGCCCATGCAGACCGCGCGGGGCTTTCGGAATGGATCGGCGAGGTCAAGGACAACGTCAGGCAGGCCTTCGCCGTCCACGGCGAACCAGAGAAGGTCTCGGCCATGGTCGAGCTCCTCAAGGAGAAGGGCATCGCGAACTCCGTCGCCCCCATGCCGGGGCAGACCTACCAGTTCGCGTAGTTCCGCCCACGGGCGCGGATTTTTGGTATAATATCTCCTTAATGGCAAGGAAAGGCAAAGATCCGCGTCCGAGCTGGGACGAGTACTTCATGGAAATCGCGGCCGTCGTCGCGAAGCGCAGCAACTGCCTTCGCAGGTCGGTCGGCGCGGTGATCATGAAGGACAACCACATCCTCTCCGCCGGATACAACGGTACGCCCAAGGGCGTGACGAACTGCTTCGAGGGGGGCTGTCCGCGCTGCGCCGGAAAGGTCGCGAGCGGTACGCACCTCGAGGAGTGCCTCTGCACCCACGCCGAGCAGAACGCAATCTGCCAGGCGGCGTGCTACGGCAACTCCATCGCCGGCGGGACGATCTACATAACGATCTCCCCGTGCCTCACGTGCGCGAAGCTCATAATCAACTCGGGGCTCAAGGAGGTCGTCTACGGAGGCGACTACGCTTTCCTCGACACCGTCAAGAAGATGTTCAAGGCGGCGGGAGTGAAGCACAGGAAGTTCACGGGCTCAAAAGTTGAAGGTTGAAACGACCCAAGAGAATTTTAGGAGAAACACAAAAATGAGAACTAAAATCATAGCAGGAAACTGGAAGATGAACGTCAAGCCGTCGGAGACCGCGGCGCTCGTGAAGGCTGTTGCCGAAGCGACCGCGCAGTACGCCGACAAGGTCGAGATCGTGTGCTGCACGCCCGCGATCGACGTTCCCGCTGCGGTCGCGGCCGCGGCCGGCACGAAGGTCGGCGTCGGAACCGAGAACTGCCACTGGGAGGACCACGGCGCGTTCACGGGCGAGATCTCCACGGGCATGATCGTCGACGCGGGGGCGAAGTACGTCATCACCGGACACAGCGAGCGCCGCCAGTACTTCGGCGAGACGGACGAGACGGTCAACAAGCGCACGCGCGCCGCGATCGCCGCCGGACTCACCGTCATGATGTGCGTCGGCGAGACGCTCGCCGAGCGCGAGGCCGACCTCGTCGAGGAAGTCGTCGGACGCCAGCTCAAGATCGGACTCAAGGACGTCACCGCCGCGGACACGGCTAAGCTCGTCATCGCGTACGAGCCCGTGTGGGCGATCGGCACCGGCAAGACCGCGACCCCCGAGCAGGCGCAGGACGTCCACGCGTTCATCCGCGCGACGCTCGCGAAGCTCTTCGGCGCCGAGACGGCCGAGACGATCCGCATCCAGTACGGCGGCTCGATGAAGCCCGGCAACGCCGCGGAGCTCCTCGCGAAGAAGGACATCGACGGCGGACTCATCGGCGGCGCGGCGCTCAAGGCGGCCGACTTCGCCGGAATCATCCAGGCCGCGGCCAATGCGTAACATTGCCGCATACGCGCTCGTCGCCGCGCTTGCGGCGACGGCGGGTTGTTTCGACGAGCCGGAGCCGGCCTACAAGACCGTGCCGGCCGAGGCTCGCGCATACCTTCAGGGAAGGGGGTTCGCCGACTTCGCGTCGGCGGCCTCCGGCCTTGACGCGGAAGTGGTCGACTACATCAACCTCGACCGCAACGCGATCACAAACCTCGACGGAATCGCGGCGTTCAAGGGCCTGAAGTGGCTCAGGCTCAACGAGAACAAGCTATCGTCGCTGCCTTCGCTCGACTCCCTTTCGTCCCTCCGCCGCATATACCTTCGCGACAACGCCTTTACCGAAGTCCCGGAGCAGCTCAAGGACCTTTCGTCGCTCACCGACATCGAGCTGAGCGGGAATCCGATCAAGGAGGTGCCGGAGTGGCTCGCGCAGAAGAAGGGGCTTGAGTTCCTCTCCCTCTCGCGCACGCTCGTCGAACGGCTTCCCTCCGACCTCTCGGCGTGGAAGGGCATGAAGGCCCTCCAGCTCGGCGAGCTGAAGATGTCGCCCGAGGAAATGGCCCGCATCCGCAAGGCCCTCCCCGATGTCGCGATCGTCTTCTGAGATCGCGGAGCTTGCGTCCGGAAGCATCGGACGCGTCCTTCTGAAGTATTCCTGGCCCGCGCTCGTCGCGATGACCCTGAACGCGCTCTACTCGGTGGTGGACCGCGCGTTCATCGGATGGTGCGGAGTCGACGCGATGGCGGGGCTTCAGATCGCGATGCCCGTCATGATGCTGCTGACTGCGTTCGGTCCGCTCGTCGGCGTAGGGCACGCCGCGGTGCTATCCATCAAGCTCGGCGAGAACGACCGCGTCTCCTGCGAGAAGCTTGTCGGCGAGACGGTCGCGCTCAAGATTGCGTTCTACGCCGTCCTGATTCCGCTTCTCTACGTCTATATCGACCCGCTCCTCTCCGTGTGCGGGGCGGACAAGGTGACGGCCGGCGCGAGGTCCGCGGCGAAGTCCTACCTCGAGATCGTCCTCTTCTCGCATCTCTTCTCCCATCTCGCGTTCGGACTCTCCGCGCTGCACCGAGCCGAGGGCGGCGCGATACGCTCCATGATGTGCATGGTCGTCGGCTTCGGCGCGAACATGGTGCTCGATCCGCTCCTCATCTTCGGCTTCGGAATGGGTATCGAGGGCGCCGCGTGGGCGACGGACGTCGCGATGCTGCTTTCGTGCCTCTGCGCGTTCTGGTACTACTGGAGCGGAAGGACCGTCATAAGGCTGAGGCTGAGGCGCGTGTGGATATATCCGAAGCTCCTCGTGCGCACGCTTGCGATCGGACTCGCCCCGTTCCTCCAGCAGCTCATGAGCGCCGTGATAGTCGCGTCGCTCCAGATCGCGTTCGCGAAGTGGATGCCGGACGAGGCGGCGCGCACGGACGAAATCGCGTCGCTCGGCGTGTTCAGCTCGGCGCTCATCCTCGTCTTCATGCCGATACTCGGCTGCCAGCAGGGGCTTCAGCCGCTGTTCGGATACAACTGGGGCGCGCGGAACTTCCGCCGCGTCCTTGCGACGCTGAAGACCGGCTTCGTAGTCACGAGCGCACTTACGTTCCTCGCCTTTGTCGTGCAGGTGGTGCCTCCGTTCCCATATCTCCTCGCGCGGCTGTTCGTGCATTCCGGCAGCGAGGAGCTCGTGTCGCTCTGTGCGCACGACCTTGCGCTTTCGAACTGCATGATATGGACGATATCGGTAAACGTCCTCGCGACGACGTATTTCCAGTCGATCGGAAAGCCCAGGGTGTCCATTGCGCTCTCGATGCTGAGGCAGGGCGTGGTGCTGCTTCCGATAGTGTGGTTCCTTCCGCACTTCATGGACGACAAGCCGTTTGCGATATGGCTGTCGATGCCGGTTTCCGACGTCCTCTGCCAGCTCGCGACGATCCCGCCGCTTCTCCTTCACGCCCGCTTCCTCGCCCGCGTCAGATTGCGCAAGGAGATTCTTGCGTAAACCCAGTCAATCTGAAAAGACGATTGAAGAAAATCCGAAAATATGGTAGTATGTTGGAAAAATATTACCTGGATAAGGCTGTTTGACGGTCAATGTTGGAAAAATTCCATAGTTTGAATGAGATCATCGCGGGATCATCACGTCCCGATGTGGCAAGGCTTTTGTCCCGGTTGAAGAAGGAGGGCAAGGTCATTCGGATTGCCCCGCGGGTTTATACGACGAATCTGACGGATTCTCCCAAGAACATCGTGCGCCGCAACATCTGGGCGATTGTCGGAAGCCTTTGGCCCGGCGCGCGGCTTTCGCACAGAACGGCGTTTGAATACGCGCCACATGAAGGTCACATCTTTCTTGGCTACAAATACACGCGCAAGGTGCGACTTCCCGGTGTGACGATCCATTTTCTCGCCACTCCGGATTCCCTTGAGTCGGACTATCCGTTTCTGGAGCATCTTGGCGTCTCATCCCATGCCAGGGCGCTGCTTGAGAATCTTGAACCCGACAAGACTCAGGGCGGCGTTGAAAAGTGCCTTGGAGTCGAGTCTCTCGAAGAACGGCTTGAGGCGGAGTTCGGATCTGGCGGTGAGGCGGCGCTCAACAGGCTTCGCGACGAGGCCCGGAAAGTGGCCGAGGCGACGGGACACAAGAGCGAGTTTGCGCGGTTGGACAGGATGATCGGTGCGCTTCTCTCGACACGGCCTGCTGATGTTCTGACGTCCAGAGTGGCCCTTGCCCGTGCGGTCGGTGAACCGTATGACAGCGCGAGGCTGGAGCTGTTCGGCAAACTGCTTGCAAGGCTCGACGCGGCGGGATTTCCCGACTGTCCCGATCAGAATGCATCGGAGTCGTCGTTCGCCATGTTTGCGTTCTTCGAGAGTTATTTCTCGAACTACATCGAGGGAACGGAGTTTGAGCTGGACGAGGCGCGCCGGATCGTAGAGACTGGCACCGTCGTGCCCACTCGCGACGCAGACAGCCATGACATACTTGGGACGTATTCGATTGTGTCGAACAGGCGGGAGATGTCGCGTAAAGCCACTACAGCAGACGAATTCCTTGACATTCTCCGCGAGCGGCACCGGGTAATACTTTCCGGCAGGCCGTCGAGCGCGCCGGGGCTTTTCAAGACTCGGGACAACAGGGCCGGGGAGACGCACTTTGTCTCGTATGACCGCGTCCGCGGGACGCTCAAGAGGGCGTTTGACATGTCGCGAGCGATTCGCAGTCCGTTTGCGCGTGCAATATTTGCGCTTTTCGTCACGAGCGAGGTGCATCCGTTTGCGGACGGCAACGGGCGCATATCGCGGATTATGATGAACGCCGAACTTGTTGCGGCCGGACAGTCCAAGGTCATCGTGCCGACGGTATTCCGTCCCGACTACATCGGCGCGCTGCGGCGTCTGTCGCGAGACGGGGATCCGGATGTCCTCGTCAGCGCGATGACCAGGTTGCGCGACTTCAGCAGGACGCTGACGGGCGACGACTTCGAAGCCATGCGCCGCCGCCTCGAATCTTCAAACGCCTTCAAGGACGAGGAAGGCTTCATCCTGCGGTTCTAAGAGGAGCGCGAGGATATACGGTTATTTGTTGCCGTAAAGGGCGGCAAGTCCCATGCGGTTCTTCAAGGTCGGGGTGGAGAAGAAGTAGCGCGGAACGTGCGGGGTGAATTATGGTATAATGTCGGCATGGACAAGTTATACAGAAGTTCTGACGAAAAGGTCGTTGCGGGTGTGTGCGCAGGGCTTGCGCACAAGCTTGACTTGAACGCGAACGGTCTGCGCTGCGTCGTGGTGCTCGTCACGATTTTCATGACGGGGATTCCGCTGTTTGTGTATGCGGCGCTCTGGATGATTCTCAAGGAACGCCCCACGGGCGGCGGAGTGATCGACGTGTGACGCGCGAGACGCGGAGGTTCGTTGATGTCCCTCGCCGACGCATTCGGCGGACCGCTTCATAATAGCAACTGCGATTGTCGGCAATCTGCCCGTTGTCACGACTTGGCCTGTTGCACGCTCATCACCTGGGCGTCACTTCTGCGTGATGGCGTGGGAGAGGACGGCTAGGGACTGCGCGAGGTCGACGTTCTGCACCGTGACTCCCTCGGGGACGGCGAGCTGGACATTCGTGAAGTTCCAGATGCCGATGATGCCGGCGCGCACCATGAGGTCCGCGCACTCCTGCGCCGCCGAGCTCGGGACGGTGAGGATTCCGAGCCTGATGTTCAGTCGGCTCACGAGGCGTGGAAGGTCGGTCGGGGGCCTGACCTTGACGTTGCGGATTGTCAGGCCGTTGAGCCCGGGGTTCGAATCGAACGCGACGGCGATGGAGAGGTTCTGCTCCTCGAAGCCGCAGTAGCCGAGAAGGGCCTGGCCGAGCGAGCCGACGCCGACGAGCGCGGCGTCGATGACGTTGTCCCACCCTAGCGCGCGGTTGATCGCCTCCTCGAGGTCCTTCGCAGGGTATCCGCGGCGCGGCTTGCCGGGGACGCCGGCCATCGCGAGGTCTTTGCGCGCGAGCACCGGGTCGAGCCCGAGCTTCTCTGCGAGGACCGCGCTTGAGACATGCAGCGCGCCCCTTGCGATCATGGAACGGATTTCCCTCAGGTAGATCGGATATCTCCTGATTGTGGGAAGCGGCATCGGACTGGGGCGTTCTTGCTGTTTCATTTGCATACTAGTATACCATATTTGCCCTACGCCTGTCATTGTCGCGTTGGGCAAAGTCCGCCACGGACCCTCAAGATTTGGTATAATAGCGGGTATCGGAAAAAGCTAAGGAGCAAAAATGAGCTACAACTGGAAATGGTTTAGGGCCGGGCGTATGAGCCAGGTCTCCCTGAAATGCGGCGCGGACGTCGCCGCGCTGGCGGAACTCGACCGCAAGCAGTGGATTGCCATCTCGATGCCCACGACGGGCGTGAGGTTCGACGCGCGCATGCTCGAACTCATGGACACCGACCACGACGGGCGCATCCGCACGCCGGAGGTCCTCGCCGCAATCGATTTCCTCAAGGCCAAGAAGGTCGACTTCGATTCCCTCTTCACATCCGGCGAGGCCGAGGAGAAGGCCCTCGCGGACGTCACCGCGAAGCAGTCCGACCTCGCCAAGCTCGCCCCTTCCGCCGCCGACAAGCAGGCGCTCGCCGACTGGGAGGCGAAGGGGAAGGACCCCGAGGTGGCTGTCGCGGGAGACGCCACGGCCGACGCCAACGCGGCGCTCGCTGCTGTCGAGCCTGTCGTCGACGCGTTCTTCCTTCCGCCCGAGGACATGCCGCTCGTCACCGAGGAGGCGGACAAGGTTCTGCCGCTCAGGGACCATCTGAATCCGAAGCACCTCGAGGCGATCCTCGCGTTCGCGGAGAAGTGCGTGAAGCCGGTGCTCGGCGAGAAGGACTCCCTCTCGCGTATGGAGTGGAAGAAGGTCAAGGGCGCGTTCGCGGCCTACCGCGCGTGGGCTGGCGCGAAGCCGGTCATGAACGCGGGCAAGAAGGGCGAGCTTGACGACGAGGAGCGCGTCCTGCGCTACAAGCTCCACCTCGTCGAGTTCCTCGAGAACTACGTCAACATGCGCCGCCTCTACGACCTCAAGGAGCTCGCGATCTTCCAGACGGGAACGCTCCGCATCGACGCGAAGGAGATGAACCTCTGCTTCCACGTCGAGAGCGAGGCCGCGCACTCCGCGCTCGTGGAGAAGTCGAACTGCTGCGTCATCTACCTCAAGCTCTCGCGTCCGTCCGAGGGTGCCACGCGCCAGATATGCGCCGTCGTCACGGCAGGCGCGGTCGCGCAGCTCTACGTCGGCCGCAACGGCGTGTTCTACGACCGCGACGGCAAGGACTGGGACGCCGTCGTCACGAAGGTCGTCGAGGCGCAGGTGTCGCTCGCGGAGGCCTTCTGGGCCCCGTGGCGCAAGCTCGGCGAGGGCGTCGCTTCGTCCGTCAAGAAGTTCCTCGGCGACAAGCAGACCGCGGCGCAGAAGAACGTTGAGGCGGGGACGCAGAACGCGCAGGCGGGCGGCGCCGCGATGGCGAGCTCGGTTGCGGCGATCGGCATTGGCGTCGGCATGGTCGGCGCGGCCGCGGCGTCGCTGATGGCCGCCATTTCGAAGATGACGGCGCTCCAGATCGCGATCTCGGTTGTCGCGCTCATCCTCGTTGTGTCGCTCCCGAGCGTGATCCTCACGTGGTTCAAGCTCAGGAAGCGCGACCTCGGCGCGATACTCAACGCGTGCGGCTGGGCGGTGAACCGTCCGATGCGCTTCTCCATGAAGCGCGCGCGCGCCTTCACGATCTGCGCGCCGTGCCGCTGGTGCCGCGTCGTCCTTGCGATCCTCGTCGTGCTGGTCGTCGCAGGCGCCGCGTACTGGTATTTCTGCCCGTGCAGCAAGGACTGCAAGGCAAAGGAGCAGGCTCCCGCCTGCGCGGTCGAGGCTCCGGCGGCTCCTGCCGCCGAGGCGCCGGCCGTTCCCGCGGAGGCTCCAGCTAACTGAGTGTGTGGACAGAGGTAAGGGAAAATGTCAGAGATTAGGGTTCGTTTCGCCCCGTCGCCGACGGGAAAGGTTCACATTGGCAACATTCGCGCCGCAATCTACAACTGGCTCTTCGCGCGCCACACAGGCGGGAAGTTCCTGCTGCGCGTAGAGGACACGGACCTCGAGCGCTCCACGCCCGAGGCCATCGCCGTCCTCTTCGACTGCATGAAGTGGCTCGGCCTCGACTACGACGAGGAGGTCTTCTACCAGACGAAGAACGTGAAGCGCCACCTCGAGGTCGTCGACCAGCTTCTCGCGAGCGGCCACGCCTACAAGGTCGAGAAGACGTCGCGCGACGGCAAGACCGGCGTCGTCACGATGTTCAGGATGCCCAAGGAGGGCGTCATCGAGTTCGACGACATCGTTAAGGGGCACATGGCGAAGAAGGCGGAGGACATACAGGACTTCGCGATCGTCCGCTCGGACGGATCGCCGATCTTCCACATCGCCAACGTCGTAGACGACATAGACCAGCGCGTAACGCACATCATCCGCGGAGACGACCACGTCGAGAACACGTTCAAGCACATCTGCATCTTCCGCGCGCTCGGCGCGGAGGTGCCGAAGTACGGACACCTCTCGATGATCGTCAACCAGCAGGGCAAGCCCTACTCCAAGCGCGACGGCGCTGCGTTCGTCGGCGAATACCGCGAGCAGGGGTACCTGCCCGAGGCGCTGTTCAACTACCTCCTCCTCCTCGGATGGAACCCCGGCGACGACCGCGAGGTGCTGACGCGCGAGGAGATGATCAAGCTCTTCGAGCTCGAGAAGGTGCACGTAACGGCGGCGATGTTCGACCCCAAGAAGCTTGCGTGGATGAACGGCGAGTACATCAAGAAGATACCGCATGACGAGTTCGTGAAGGAGGTCAAGTCCCGCGCAGGCGAGGCCCCTGCCCATGACGACGCATGGTGGTCGTATCTCGCGGACCAGCTCCAGGTGCGCACCAAGTTCCTCAACGACATTCCCGCCGCTGTGAAGTGCTTTGTCTCGGACGACTTCGAGTTCGACCCGAAGGCCGTCGAGAAGCGCCTCAAGAAGCCGGGCGTCAAGGCGACGCTCCTCGACCTCGTAGAGCGCTTCTCGAAGGTCGAGGACTGGTCCGCCCCCGCGCTCGAGGCGCTCGTCAAGGAGCTCTCGCAGGGCAACGGGATGGGCCCGTGGGTGCATCCGATCCGCGTCGCCGTCTCTGGCCGCGGCGAGGGCATCGGCCTCTTCGAGATGCTCCAGCTCCTCGGAAAGGAGAAGACGCTCTCGCGCCTTCGCCACGCAGCGGAGACGCTGGCGTCCTGACAGTTGCCATGATTACAAGGGCTACACTTGCGTTTGCCGCGCTTGCGGCGTTTGGGGCTTTTGCGGAAACGGTGACGTGGGACTTCCCGCGCACCGGCAGCTGCCACGAGGGAATCGCGTTCGGCGACGGAAAGACGGGCGTGCTCGTCTGGGGCGCCGGCAGCGAGATACGACTCACCGTCGGACGCTCCGACCTTTGGGACCACCGCGGCGGGTATCCGTGGACGGACGAGCAGAGCTACACCAACATCGTCGCCGCGCAGAGAAGCGGAGACGTCGCGCGGCTCCGTGCGCTCTTCAGGAAGGACACGCCTGCGGGCGAGCCGCGCAATCCGTACATGCTTCCGCTCGGACGCGTCGTGATCACGCTCAAAGAGCCCTGGACGCTTGATTCCGGATCGCTCGACACGTTGACCGGCATCGGCAGCCTCAGGCTTAAGAACGGACGCAGGGGGCTGACGATTCCGATGGCGATGGGCAAGGACAGCCGAGTCTTTGCGCTCGAGATATCGGACGGTTCTGTTCCGTTTGATGTCAAGACCGTCCCTTCGACGGACTTCCCGGTCTATGAACGGCAGCTGAAGCCGCTCGGATTCGAGAAGGCGAGGGTGATCGACGGTGCGGCCCCTGATGTCGGAGGCTTCATGTGGAGGCTTCCTGCGGACGAGCCGGTGTGGCTGTCGTGGACGCGGAAGGACGGCGTGGTGGCTATCAAGACAGGTAGAGGGGACAAAATGGTCGCGGATGCGCGACTGGATGTTTTCGACACTGTCGCGAAGGAGTCGCGCGAATACTGGGCGAAGTTCTGGGCCGAGAGTGCGCGCGTGAAGGTGCCAGATCCCGTGATCCAGCGAATCTACGACTATGGCATGTACCGCTTCGGTGCGATGACCGACCCCGACGGCGTCCCTGCCGGACTCCAGGGCGTGTGGCTCGAGGACGACAGGCTTGTTCCGTGGAACGGCGACTACCACTTCAACATCAACGTGCAGGAGTGCTATTCGCCCGCGTTCCGCGGCGGGCACTTCCGGAACCTTCTGCCGCTCTTCAAAATGGTTCTCTCTTGGCGTCCGCTCCTGCGCGAGAACGCGCGCAAGTTCGTCGGTATCGACAACGGATACGTGCTGCCCCATTCCGTCGACGACCGAGGCGTGTGCATCGGCGGATTCTGGACCGGCACGATCGACCACGCCTCCACGGCATGGGTCGCCGCGATGATGATGAAATACGTCCGCTATTCTGGCGACGTTGAGTTCCTGAAGGACGGAGCGTACGATTTCATGAAAGGCGCGATGAACGTGTACCGCATGATGATGGAGGAGAAGGACGGGCGCCTGTCGATCCCGCTCGCCCCGTCCCCCGAATGGTGCGGCGCCGACGTGAAGCGCGCTGTCGGGCGCGATCCGTCGTTCCAGCTCGCGGCGGCGCACCGTCTCTCGCGCGACCTTGTCGATGCCGCGAATCTCCTAGGCGAGGAGCCGGACGCGATGTGGCTCGACGTAGAGAAACGTCTGCCGCAGTATACGGCGGGTCCGAGCGGAATCGAGCTCTTCCAGGGACAGGCCCTCACCGATTCCCACCGCCACCACTCCCACATGGCTGGGTTCTATCCGTTCGACACTCTCGACCTCTCCGATGCGTCCGTGCGCGACGCTGCGGCGAAGACGTACAACACATGGGTCTACCAGGGGACTGGATGCTGGACGGGATGGTGCGTCCCCTGGGCGTCGATCCTGAACACGCACGTCGGCAACGCGCAGGCCGCAGCCGAGCTCCTGCGCTCGTGGGACGCGTACTTCTGCAATCCGGGCCACGGTTCGCTCCACAACGCCTACGCGCCGGGATTCACCACTGCGACGATCTTCGGCAGCTTCGCGGGGTCTGGGGACGGACAGATCATGCAGATGGACGGACAGTGCGCGGCGGCGACGGCGGTTCTCGAGATGATGGTGCACGAGGTGAACGGGAAGGTCGAGTTCTTCAAGGGCTGCCCCGAGTCCTGGCGCGACGTCTCGTTCGAGAACGTGGCGCTCTCCGACGGACGCCGCGTGAGCGGACGCCGCGTCGGCGGCAAGGTGTCCGTTACTCCCGCGCAGTGAATTAGGATAAATTGCGGCGGCGGGATGTTGCCATGTTGCGCGGCCAGTTGGTATAATATGCGCATTATGGACAAACTCGGATTTTCCTGACAGAGATGAGGATCCTCACGGTTCTCGTTCTGCTGCTGCTTGCCTTTGACGCATCGGCCCTCGATGTGTCAAACCGCTATCGCAGTCCGAGAAACAGCGAGCGCAAGGTCCGCGCCTCCACCGAGCTCATTGTCCTGCACACGACTGAGGCCCCCGCAAAGAGCTCGCTCAACAAGCTGTGCGAGCGCGGGGAGGCGCACTACTGCGTGACGGAGGAAGGGACGGTGTACCGAATCGTCGACCGAGACCGCGAGGCCTTCCACGCGGGGCGCTCGATGTGGAACGGAAAAGAGGACGTCGACAAGTTCTCAATCGGCATTGAGTGCGTGGGTTACCACGACAAGGCGATGGGCATAGTCCAGATACGCGCGATACGCGATCTCGTCAAGGAGCTTCAGCGCATGTACAAGATCCCAGACGAGCGCGTGGTGTGCCACAGCCACGTCGCGTACGGCGCGCCGAACAAGTGGCAGAAGAAGAACCACCGGGGACGGAAGCGGTGCGGCATGCTCTTCGCGATGCCGACCGTGCGCGCGCAGCTCGGACTCTCCCGGCGCCCGGCGGTGGATGCCGATGTCCGCGCGCGCCGACTTGTCGTTGGCGACGACTATCTCAAGAACGTGCTCTACGGGAAAATCGACACCATGAAGGGCAAGTACGGACCGGAAGTCGCCAAGACGGAGTCTAAGAGCGCTTCCGGCGGATTCTTCTCGTGGCTCAGGGGCGGGAAGGCGCCAGAGCCCGAGCCGCCTCCTCCAAAGGCGGTCATTAAGGCGAAGCCGGAGCCGAAGGGCGCTGCCCAGACGCCGAAGCCGCAGCCGGCGAAGACCTCTCCACCGAAGTCGATATCCGAGCTCAGGGCGCGTGGATACGTCCAGAAGGGTACTGTCACGCGCGGTGTCACCGCCAGCAAGATAGCGGGATCGAAGTGGAATTCCTCCGACACGTACTACACGATAAGGGACAAGGTGATCCCCGGCAGCTCCATCGATCCCGCACGCATCGAAAAGGGAATGTGCGTGTGGATGAGGAAGTGACGCCCGAATTTATGATATAATATACCCTCAATGGCAAAGATTAAGCTCACGAAGACGGAACTGAAGGCGCAGTCGGACGCCTTGAAGCGGTTTCAGCGCTTTCTCCCGATGCTGCAGCTGAAGAAGCAGCAGCTTCAGGGGGAGATCGCCGGCATTACCGCCAAGGCCGAGGAGTCCCGCGCCAAGGAGCGCGCCGTCCGCGAGAGCCTCGATTCATGGGTGGGGCTTTTCGCGACGGATGAGAGCCTTCTGTCCGGTCTTGTATCCGTCAAGTCCGTCAAGACGGGCACGACGAACATCGCAGGCGTCGCAATCCCGACGTTCGAGTCCATCGACACCGAGGTCAGGGAGATCGACGCCTGGTCGACGCCCGCCTGGGTCGACGACGCCGTAGAGGCGACGACGAAGATTCTTTCCCTCCAGTGCGAGCGCGCGGTCTACGAAGAGCAGCGCCGTCTCGTCGCGGAGGAGCTCAAGCAGACCTCCCAGCGCGTGAACCTTTTCGAGAAGGTGAAGATTCCGCAGTGCAAGGAGGCGATTCGCGTCATCAAGATCGCTCTCGGCGACGAGCAGACCGCGGCGGTGACGCGCGGCAAGATCGCGAAGTCGCGCGTGCCCGAAAGCGAGGTGGCGGCATGATAGTGAAGATGCTTCACCTCGACCTCGTGTGCCTCGCCGCGGAGAAGACGGCGACGCTCGAGAAGCTGCGCGACCTCGGAGCCGTGCATCTCGACCTCGCGTCCGCGCAGGGCGCGTCCGTCGCTGCCGCGAAGGGCGAGGCCGCGGACGCAGAGCAGGCCGTCCGCCTCATCCTCAAGGCGCGCGGAAAGTCGACGGATTTCGACATCCACGAGCGCACGGTCTCCGAAGTGCTTTCGATCGCCGCGGACCGCGAGACTCTTAAGACGGCGAGGGAGGAGCTCGAGCGCGAGATCCGCGTGTACGAGCCGTACGGCGACTTCGATCCTGAACTCGCCGAGAAGCTTCTCAAGGAGGTCGACGGTCTTCGCGACGTTGCGGAGCTCCCGGAGAAGCTCCCCGCAATGCGCCTCTCCAAGATGCGCGAGAAGTTCGACCGCATCGAAAACAGGATCCGCATCGACGAAGACAAGCTCGCCGGATGCGACGAGAAGGCGATTCTGAGGAAGTTCCCCGCTCTCGCGGACAGGATCGCGTTCGAGGAGGCGAAGGAGCTCGTTGGCGAATCGGGGGAGCTTGCGTATGTCTCGGGATGGATTCCAGAGCCTGCGCGCGGCACATTTGCCGCGGCCGCCCACGAGAAGGGCTGGGGCACGCTTCTGCGCGAGCCGGCCGACGGCGAAGTGCCGCCGACGCTCGTCGAGCCGCCGAAGGTGTTCCGTCCGATGAAGGCGCTGTTCCAGGGGCTCGGCATCGCGCCTGCGTATACCGAGGCGGACGTGTCGGTTCCGTTCATGTGCTATTTCTCGCTCTTCTTCGCGATGCTCGTAGGCGACGGAGCGTACGGCGCGATATTCCTCATCGGCACGCTCGCGATGAGGAAGAAGCTTCCGAAGAGCTGGTTCATCCTGCTGACGGTCTTCTCGTCCGCGACAGTCCTCTGGGGGCTTCTCTCCAACACCTGGTTCGGCGCGGGTATTCCGTGGTGCGCCGACTGGCCGACGGTCAAGTGGCTGGCAGATCCGAGCTACCACAACATGATGCTCCTCTGCTTCACGATCGGGGTGTCGCACCTGATGCTTGCGCGAATCTGGAACGGCATCTGCCGCGCGCCGGATTCGACGTGCATAGCGGAGTTCGGCTGGGCGGGGATACTGCTCTTCATGTACCTCGTCACGAACTCGATCGTCGGCATCTTCCCGGGGATCCCGCAGTGGGGCTTCTGGGTGCTTGGCGTTTCCGTCGTCGCGGTGTTCGGCTTCTCCGTGAAGCCGTCCGAGCTCAAGACGCGCGGCGCGGAGCTGGGGATGCTTCCGCTCAACATCATGAGCGCGCTCGGCGACATAATCAGCTACGTCCGCCTCTTCGCAGTCGGCCTCGCGTCCGTCAAGGTCGCGGAGAACTTCAACTCGATGGCGACCGGGCTCGTCTCGTCCGACCACGCGCTTTGGCTGAACGCGCTCATGTGCGTCGCTATGGTAGCGATACTAGTCGTCGGGCACGCTCTCAACCTCGCGATGGCGGGGCTCTCGATCCTGGTGCACGCGGTGCGCCTCAACACGCTTGAATTTTCAAACCACAAGGGCGTTTCCTGGTCGGGATATGCCTTCAATCCGTTCAAAAAACACTAAGGAGCAAACAATGAGTGATGCAGCAATGATTGTCGCAGGCGCGATCGCCTGTCTGGGACTCGCGGGCGCGGGAAGCGCGTTCGGCACGGGATTCGCGGCCTCCGCGGCCGTCGGGGCGTGGAAGAAGTGCTACGCCGCGAACAAGCCGGCGCCGTTCCTGCTCCTTTCGTTCGTCGGTGCGCCCATCACGCAGACGCTGTACGGAATGATCCTCATGTTCATCATGCTCGGCAAGGTCGGCAAGGTCGCCGCGGGCGCGGGAGTTCCGTGCCTCGTAGCCGGAATCTTCGCCGGACTCGCCATCGGCCTCTCGGCTCTCTTCCAGGGACGCGCCGGAGCGGCTGCGTGCGACGCCCAGGCCGAGACGAACCAGGGCTTCACCAACTACCTCGCAGCGCTCGGCATCGTCGAGACTGTCGCCATCTTCGCGATGGTGTTCGCGCTTATCGCGCTTGGAAGCATCAACTAAGATGCGCATCAACCCTAAATGGGGGTGGTTCGCGGCGTTCACGGCGGTCTTCGCCGTGTGCGCCGCTGTCGTTTTCTGGGGGACATGGAGCACCGGCATGGCGCCGGTTATGCCCGACTGCCCGACATCGTACTCCACATACTGGTTCCGCGACTTCCTGCGCGGCTGGCTCGAGAACGGAAAGTTCGCCCCTGCCGAGGCGATAAACTGGATTGGCAGTCCGTACATCTGGACCGAGTTCCAGTATGCGTTCGCCGCCTACATGTCCGCGCTCGGGATGGTGTATTTCCTTCGCGGAAGGGATCTTCCCCGCGTCGCGGCTTACGGCGCGGGACTTCTTTTGGCGTTCTCCGGCTACTGGTTTACGCTCTTTTCCGCAGGGCACCTCGGGTGGTTCCAGTGGATGACGTACGGAGTCTTCGTCTTTGGACTAATTGACCGTGCGCTCGAGAAGGGGAAGCCGCGCCACTGGCTTCTCCTCGGCGCATGTCTTGCGTGGGGATCAATGAGGCAGGCCGATCTCTGGCTGCTTTTTTCTGTTTTCTCGGCGGCGTATTTTGTATTTAGGTTGATTTTCGTCCTTCTTGGCATGACGCGCGACGCGCGTCGAGAAACGATTGTCAAATGGACGAAGGGCTCCGCCCTTGCGCTCGTGGCGCTTCTCGCAATTGGCGGCGCGAGCTTCAGAAGCGCCTTCGTGAACGATCTTGCCGGACGCGACAAGCAGATCGAGGAGGGACAGACCCTCGGCGCAAGCGGCGCGAAGGACGATGCCGAGAAGCGCTGGATATTCACGACCAACTGGTCGATGCCGCCTGAGGCGACAAAGGAGTTCTGGCACGCTGGAGTCGAAGGCGACACGAGCTGTCCGTATACGCTTGCGATCGGGCAGAAGCGCGGCAATGGGATTCGTCAGTATGTCGGACGTCTTGGCCGTCCGCTCGGAGCGACGCAGGGCAACTACCGCCAGCACTCGCTCTATGTCGGGTGGGTGACGTGCCTGATGGCGCTGGTGGGCGTGGTGACGCTTTTTTATCGCAGGAGGGACGAGGGACAAGAGACGGGCGACGGGCGACGGGCGGCAGGGGACAGTCTGTTGAAATCAAGCAATTCAACAATCATCTTCTTCGCCGTTTCGGCCGTTGTTTTCTGGCTTTTTTCGATGGGGCGCTACTGTGAGCCTGTCTACCGTCTTGTCTACGCGATGCCGTTTGGCGACTACCTGCGTGCGCCGGTCAAGTGGCAGCACCTCACTGAGTTCTGCCTCTGCGTTCTGGCAGGCTATGGGCTTGCGGGAATATGGAGAATTCTGAATCATAAATTGAGAATTTCGGATTGCATGAAGTCCGATCCGCCAATTCATCATTCATCATTCATCATTCATAATTTGTCGATTGCGGTTCCTGCAGCGCTCGTGGTGGTAGGGGTGATCTGCCTTGTGTCGAATGCCCGCCTCTATTGCGCGCCGCATCGCGCCGACGCTGACATGCAGTTTGTCGACGGGCGCATCACGCAGGATCCGCGAGGCATCGCGCAGCTAAACCAGATGCGTGCGCGCGTGTTGGGGCAGTACGGCAATATGGCGCTCGTCGAGATTCCCCACGGACCGAAAAAGGACGAGAAGCCCGAGATGCCGAGTCCGCAGCCGATTACCCTCGCGCTCGGCATCCTCTCCCTCGTCGGCACGATAGCCGTCGGCGCCTACGGAGCGAAGAATTCATGAGAAGCAGGGCTTGCGAACGGCTGTGCGTCGTCATGCCTGTCTACAACGAACAGGACGCGATAGGCGCTGTCCTTGAGAAGTGGGATGCGGCGCTTAATGCATTGGGCGTAAGCTACGAAATCCGTCCGTACAACGATGGCTCGAAGGATGACTCCCTCGATGTGATGCGCAGGGTTGCCGCGTCGCATCGTGCGATTAAGGTTGTGGACAAGCCGAACGGCGGACACGGGAATACCGTTTTGACAGGCTATCGCGATGCCGCCCGCGATGGATTTGACTGGGTGTTTCAGGTGGATTCTGATGACGAGATGGGACCGGAGCGATTTAATGAGCTCTGGCGGAGACGGCGCGACTTCGATTTTCTAGTGGGCACAAGAGATGGCAGGGTCCAGTCGCTGTCGCGAAAGATAATAAGCTTTGTGTCTCGGCTTTGCGTTCGGCTTTTCTACGGGAAGGGAGTTTGGGACGTAAATACCCCGTACCGGCTTATGCGCGTCTCCGCCTTTAGGGATTTCTACTCGTCCATACCTTTGACTACGTTTGCTCCGAACGTCATTCTGAGCGGTCTTGCCGCGCGACATGGACTACGGTGCTTTGAAGCCAATGTGCCGCAGCGGGATCGCACGACGGGTGAAGTGAGCATAAGGAAATGGAAACTGTTTCGGGCGGCGCTAAAAAG
>JAEEOY010000253.1 GCA_016284515.1 Kiritimatiellia bacterium
CATCGCGCACGCCGTCGTCTCCATGCCGACGATCCCCGCCTTCGAGCTCGACAACGAGCTTGACCTCCGCATGCAGGTTCCGTACGAGAACTACAAGGAGGGCTACGCCGAGTACCACAGGGTCTTCGGCGAGGTCATCAAGGCCTGCCGCCCCGACGCGCAGGTCGCCAGCGAAGGCTCCGCGGGCGTTCTCGTGAACCGCGTCGAGCAGCTCGTCAAGGCCGGCAAGTACAAGGACATCGACGTCGTGAACGGACACCACTACTGCGGCGTGCGCGCGCCGGAGCTCGCGTCTGACAACCTCAACACGGGAATGGCCAAGGCCGGGCGCACCCCGCTCCTCGACGTCTGGAAGAAGTTCCGCGCCGCGGCAGACGCGGATGGAGTCCACCGCCAGACGTGGCTCACCGAGTGGGGCTTCGACACGCTCGCCGTGCACATCGTCACCGAGGAGGAGCAGGCCGCCTATCTGCAGCGCGAGTGGCTGCTCGGCATGCAGGCCGGACTCGACAAGATGTTCTGGTACTGGAACTGGGACACGACCGGCAAGCCGAAGGTGTTCTTCGACGGCTGCGGACTCTACGACGGCCAGAAGTACCCGAAGCCTTCCGCCTGCGCGTTCGCGACGCTCCGCTCGTACATCCCCGGACCCTACCGCTACGTCGGCTACGCGACGCCCGCGCCCAACATGCTCGTCCAGATGGTCGAAGCCGAGGGCAAGCTCCTCGCCGCGGCGTTCAAGGTCGACATCGATGGGGCTGACCCGACGATTGACGACCCCAAGGCCGAGAAGATCACCGACATGTTCGGCCGCGAGCTGAAGCGCGGCAAGCGCACGCTCCGCGTCGCGCCGACGTGGTATGTCGGGCTCGACAAGTCCTGCGACTGGCTCAAGGCGTGTCCGCTCGACATCGAGAGCGACCGCTACATCCGCACCCGCGCAGGCGACTCCTTCGTCGTCAAGCCGGCCAAGGCCGACGGCGCGAAGTACTCCGTCGAGGTCCCGAAGGGCTGGAAGGCCTCGTCCGCGGCCGACGGAAGCATAACCGTCTCCATTCCGGAGGATCAGGACGACGACAACTACGCCGCGACGTTCGTCGGCAAGGTCAACGGCGTCGAGAAGCGTATTGCGCTCGACATCGACGTGTTCCCCGCCGGATGGGACGAGAATGCGCCGCCGCCGAAGCTTCCGACTTCCTGCGAGTTCGCCAGGATCGACTCCTCCAAGATCAAGCTCGACGGCAAGCTGTCCGACTGGCCCGCGGCCAACAAGCTCCCCGCGTCCCTCTTCGGACTCAAGGAGGCCCGCGCGAAGGCGCACCTCTACGCCGGATGGAACGAGCAGGGGCTCTACCTCGCGCTTGACGTCCGCGACTCCAAGTGCGTCGCGACCGACCCCGAGTGGTTCTGGAGCGGAGCCGACTGCTTCGAGATCGGCGTCGACACCGCGTTCGACCAGAAGGGCGAACGCACGTACGCCGAAACCGACCGCCACTACTGGATGTGCCCGGTCCGCAAGGAAAACCGCCTCTACGTCGGACGCTGGGGTCACGACGGCGCGAAGATCGCGAAGGACGACGAGCTGAAGTCCGCTGTCCGCACCGCGCTCGTCAAGACGGACAAGGGCTACACCGCCGAGATGTTCTTCCCCGCCTCCGAGCTCAAGGGCTGGAAGGGCAAGTCCGGACAGAAGATCGGCTTCGCGTCCACTCTCGTCATCCAGGGCAAGTTCATGGAGGACGACGTCTCATGGCCGATCGTGCGCAAGTTTGCGCCGTTCGCGAAGGCCGGACACTGGGGAACCGTCACGCTCAAGTAACATAAAAGAAAAAAGGGGATAATCCAATGAAATCGCTTATTATAGCGGCCGCGTCGATCGCGGCCTTCCAGACCCTCGCACTCGAATACCACTGGCGCGGCGGAGAACCGGGGACAGTCCCCAATGGTGAGGGCACCGCGAACCTCAGCGGAGACTGGCACACTGCCGACAACTGGACCGACGCCTCCGGCTCGCCGATCGGCGGCTATCCGCACCAGGCTGGCGATGTCGCGGTGTTCCACGGCATGGCGCATGGCGGATATGCGCGAATCGACGCGGCGGATTCCATCGAAATCGACGAGATACGCTTCGCCGAAGGCATGACGACGGTCGCATGCGCCGCGAATGCCCATGTCGCGGTCGGACGGATGACTTTCGGCGAAAAGGCGACGTTCTCCTATGTGTCGTCGGACTACGATAGCTTCACGTCTCCGACCGACTTTACAATCGGGAACAGGGATGACCTCCTTGTCAAGGACGCCGAAGGAAACTACGGTGCCTTCAAGGGCGGCACTTGCGCGAATAATTGGGCAACAGCCAACATCGGCAACCGCATGTCCATATCGATAGATGCTGACGGGAAGCTCCTCGTGAAGCAGGGCAAATTTGAGTTGATGAATGTTGATCTGTATGGCGACACTGTTCACGAAGACCTCTTCGGCGTGTTCTTCGGCAACTGGGGCGACTTCCGCGGAATCAACTACAACAACGGCGGCGCATGGAAGTACACCATCCCCGGCGGTCTTCTCGGTTCGGTTAACGCCATCAGCCATGTCGGCAGACCTTCGGACGGCAAGCAGGGGAGCATCTGCACGCTTGGCGCGGACCTCTACTGCCTGCCCAACAACAACGGCACCGACGGATCGATCGTTTATTTCCGCTCGCTCGTCGACGCGCCCGCGTTCGTGCAGTCCGGATACGGCACGACCGTTCTCTTCGACGACCACTCGTCCGAGACGAACGACTACTATGTGACCTCCGGCACGCTCCGCCTCGGCGGGGATGTGTGCAACGGCAGCGTAGACAACGTCGAGCAGTGGCCGTGCAAGTTCGGCTCGGGAGACATACATGTCGCGTGGGGCGGAACGCTCGAGTTCGGCTGCAACGACGTCATGCCTAAGAAGCTCCCTGGATGCATCTACGTCGATTCCTACGGCGGGAACGGCAACCTCTTCGGAAAGATCGTGCTCGGTCGCGGCATTGAGGCGAAGGCCGAGCGCATGTACGTCGACGGACGCCCTCTCCGCTGCGGAAAGTGGGGGTCCTCTGCGGCGCAGGTGCTCGACAAGACTGTGAAAGCCGACGACAGGATATTCTCCGGCGAGGGCATCCTGACGATTCCGAGCCACGCCACAATCATCAAGCTCAGGTAGCGTCCGCCCGCCGGGGCGACAAAGATTTTCTCAATATCCCCTCAATGCCGCGCCTCCACCGTCTGTTGGAGTCGCGGCATTGTTTTTCGTCAGTTTAATTGGCGGACGAAAAAGCAGTTTTAGTTAGTTGGATTGTGCTATAATGTTAATATAGAGTTCGGGGAGGCGTATGGTCTTCCCCGGCAATAGCAAAAAAACAAGGAGATGCGAATGTCTGAGAAAATCATTGCCGCGCTTGCGGTTTTGTCGGCCGCCGTCGCATTTGCGGACGTGCCTGAACTCACTGTCGGATATGCTGACGGGGACAACGCCGACTTCAGTCCGGCGCTTTCGTGGACCGCGGTCGATTCGCCGCTGACGCTTCAGCGCGCGGAGTGGGCGGACGGCGCGTTCGCAGACATCGCAACGCTTGAGCCCAACGTCGGCACCTACAATGACGATTCCGTTCCCGTCGGAGTGCCCTGCAGATATCGCCTTGTCTCTGGCGAAGAGGCCGGCGAGCCAGTCGAGTTCAGGCGTATCGGCAAGATCTCCGTCCCCATGGAGTCCGTGTTCTGGACCGGCGTCGACAAGACCCAGGGGTGGTATAACGAGGGCACCTACGCCTTCGACGGCGATACGACGACGCATCCGGATCTGGCGGACGGCAAGGTCGGCGTCTCGAAGGTCGGCGTCGATTTCGGGAGACCCATGCCGCATGTTGCGATAGTCAGGATCCATACCCGTCCGGACAATCACAGCGACCGCGTCAGCGGCACCGTTGCGTACGGGAGCATGCGCAGCGGCGAGGCGTTGAAGGTATCTGCGAACGCAGATCTGGACACCCCCATCACCGACCCCCTGCCCGCAGTCGGGGCAAATGTCAACGCGTGGTTCCAGATGCCCGTTGTCGGACCTGAGGCATATCGTTCCTATTATCTGACCGCGACCAACGGCAATCTTTCCGAGGTTGAGTTCTATGGCTGGCGCGAGCAATTCGCCGTAGAGACGGAACTTGTGGAGGTTGACGAATGTACCGCCGTGCTTTCGCCGAAGCTCTCGTGGTTCGCGTCGTCGCAGGTAACGGTTCAGCGCAGCGAAAGCGATGAAGGTCCGTGGACGGATGTCGCCGAATTCCCCGCCGGAATTGGATCCTGGCTTGACACTCCCGTGCCGGCCGGAAAGGTTCGCTGGTACCGCGTCACCGATGGCGAGCGCAGTGGCGCGCCGGTAAGGGTTATCGGAGTGCGCAAGCTCTCGACGGATGGATACACCGTGATCAGCGACGGCAATTTCACTGTCTCCACCTGGGGCAAGCCTCCGTCCAATGCGTTCTCCGGCAATCTGGTGCGCGATTCCTATCCCGACGGCGATCCGAAGCATTCGCCGAAGATCGGCATCGACTTCGGGAAGGCGACGAACCATGTCGCATGGGCAAGGGCCTTCCCGCGCTTCTTGAATAACGCCCAGGGGCGCATGAACGGACTTGTGATCCACGGCATCGACGAAGGGTTCAATTCCAATACCACAAACGACGTAGAGACATGGACATCGTCGGGGACGCAGCTTTCGCTTCCGCTCCATGGTGTATCCGCCATCAAGTGGTACAGCATTCCCGTCGACGCCAGCAAGGCCTACCGCGCGTACTATTTTGACGGGGCAGAAAACGGAAACGTCGTGGAACTTGAGTTCTACGGCTGGGCCGAATCCGACATCGAGGCCGCGGCGTCCGTCGCGGACCCCGTCGAGCCGATGCTCAGGCTGTCATTCGACATGAGCAGCGGTACGCCCGAGAAGCCGCGCGTCGCGTATGTCGTCGGAGGCATGCTCAACGGCAAGGCGAAGCTTCAGCGCGCGACGTACGAGTATGGTCCGTGGACGACTATCGCGGAGGGCCTCAACGGCGTCGGAACGGTAGAAGACAATTCCCTCTCCGTGCCTTACGGAACGAAGCTGTTCTACCGCGTCGTTACGGATGACGCGTCGTCGAACGTTCTTGCGACATACAAGATGCGCAGGCTTGAGGTCGATACGGCGCAGGTGTTCGGTCCGACGAGAGATGACGTCCCGCCTAGCAGTTGGTACAATTCCGGAAGCGTCGCTATGTTCGACGGAAACCTCAACACGTATGGAGATTACCCCTATTCCCATTACCGTGCCGGAGTCGACTTCGGCGAGGCGACGAACTTTGTCGCGCACATGCGCATCTACCCGCGTCACGACGCGGACTACAGGGCGCGCGTACGCGACGTGATGTTCTCCGGCAGCGACTTTTCAGGCGAACGCATCATGGGCGATGAGTATTTGGACTCCTTTGGGACTGAGCTGACCGATCCGTGCGTCGATAAATACGGATATCTCGGCTGGTACGACCTGCCGGTGGCGAATCCCGCGGCCTACCGCACCTACTTCATCTCCCGTTGGAGCAACAACGGCTTCTACGGCAACATCGCCGAGCTTCAGCTTTACGGCTGGACGGCGGATGACATCGGGGAGTCCGTGTCCGGCGATCTCCACGTCCGCATGTTGTACGCACCCGATGGGAACGGAGTCTATCGTCCGAATCTTGTCTGGAACGGATTCGACCTTCCGGAAGGCACGACGGTAGTCGTGCAGCGCGCCGCGACCATGTACGGTCCGTGGGAAGATTTCTCAGGGGAGCTTTCCGAGGGTGCCACGGAATACGTTGACGTCAGCGAGTCCGTCGTCGGCAAGGCGTTTGCATACAGGCTTAAGATATCGGCTGGTGACGACGTCTCGTATTCCGATGCTTTCAAGGGCGCCGGCATCAAAAAGATATCAACGGAAGGTCAGGAGATTTTCTTCTTCGGCACGCCCTGGGCGGACAGTGATGACATCAAGGGCCCTGTCGCCTTTGACGGCAATATAAATACGTACACCGACTTCAATCTTCCTTCCAAGGTCGGCGTTGATTTCGGCGCTGCCACAAATCATCTGTCGCTTGTTCGCGTCTATCCGCGCAATAATTACCTGCACAGGCTGAATGGCGTGTCCGTGTACGGCAGCAACGACGATGCAGGAAAAGAAGGATCGGATGCCGACACAACTGGAGATGCGGTGTTGTGTCCAGCTTTCTCCAGTATAACTGCGCTGAAGTGGTACCAGTTCACGATGTCCGACGATGCAACGGCGTACAGGACGTTCTATCTGTCTGGATTCACCGAGTATTCCAACGTCGCCGAGTGCGAGTTCTACGGATGGCAGGATGCGGGTCTTTCCGTGTCTGGCGTTACGAACGAAACCGGAATCGTGCTGACGGCGTCGGGTATCGGCCTTGCCGACGGCGACAGCGTCACGTTCGGCGTCGTCTATGTCGGACCCGGAGTCGAGCCAGACTTCGCGAACGCCACTACATATACGGTGACTGTCGCGGACGGGGAGGCGACGCAGACCGTGGAGGCCGTGTTCGGCGCGAGGGCCGTCTTCTACGTGAAGAAGGGCGACGACTATGCCAGCGGCGAGCTCATCGTGAACGACAACGCCGGATATGGCTGGAAGCCCGACGCGACGGGCGAAAAGCTCTGGGAGGATCCCGCGAACTGGAACTGCTGGGCCAACGACGGCAAGAGACATCTCGGTTATCCCGGCTATCTCGACACGGGTTCCGCGAACGTGTCGTTCAACGACGCCGGCGACGTCTCGGTCTCGCTTTCGGCGACATACACCGTCCGCGAGTTCTGGATCGACGGCAGCACGCAGAAGACGATCTCCTTCCACGGCAACGGAGCGGATACGAGCGGAATCGTCTGTGGCAACGGCACCTTCGTCCTCGGAACGAACAAGAACATCACCTTCGACGCTATGTCGTTCAGCAGCAACAACGCGCGGCTCAGGGACAATGTGGAGATGACGCTTTCGAACGGGGCGAAGTTCTCGGTCGTGTGGTGGTTCTACGTGACCGGAGAGAACGCTGTCCTGCATGTCGACGCCGACAGCTGGCTGGAGACCTCGTGGGTTCCAAATCTGCCCTGGTGGGGGCTCATGCTGAACGGCAAGGACGCCTGGATCGACCTTGAGGGCAAGATCACCGCGCCGCGCGTGAGAATTGGCGTCACCAATGACGACGACAAGCCCGGCGTCGTCCAGAATTACACGCCGAAGGGAATTACGTTCCGCGGTAAGAGTCCGCTCCTCGAGTGCAAATACGAACTCGTGTGCATGAACTCGTTCGGGGACGAGAAGGTTCCAGTCTTCGAGTTCATAGTGCCGGAGCATGGATATGCCGAGCCGCCGGTGCGCACCGACAGCCAGAAGACAAGCGACATAGCGTTCCAGATGTTCGGGTCGCACTACCAGGGATGGAGCGATCCGATCATCGGGTCCGACGCGAAGGTTGCGTTCCACGTCTCGACCGATTCGCCTGTGTACGGAAAGCTTGCGGAGCGCGGAATCGACATGCCGCTCGTCCACTGGCCGGTGTACAACTCGAGCAGTCTCGGCGGCGGAATCGAGAGGTCTCGCGTCGTGCTGATGCGTAACGCAACCGCGTCGAAGCCGTCCGACTTCACGTACGGGTACGATGCGGACAACAATGCGACGGCGATCTTCCTGCGAATCGACAAGTCGCGTGGAACGTCCGTTACCGTCAGGTAAAGAGATCCGGCACCTCGCGAGGTACCCTATGCCCACCTCGCGAGGTACCCGCTATGTACCTCGGGAGGTACACTTAGGCATTGTAAGTGGGGGCGTTGTTTTTGTCGCAGAAGCCGCAAATGTTGCGTCCGATTCCGATTGTCGTCACCTCCCCGCCGATAGCTCATCATTGACATCTCGTTGACCTTCAGTTATGCGGGGCGACAATCGAAATCGTCCGCGGACCGTGCTCACGATGGCACGAACGGATCGTATCCTTTGTCCGCTCCTTTCAATATGACGCGGCGAATGCCGCGACTTCCAAATCGTTCTTCGCCAAAGTTCATCACCAGGCCAAGCGGCTTGTCTAACAGTTTCATATATGAAAGCAACTGCATCCTAAAACGTTGAAGATCGCACGGCTCAACAGACTTCGCCTCAATTACAAGACAATCATCCACGAGAAGGTCGCATCTGAGCTTCTCGTCAAAAGTCGTGCCCATGTAGGCGATCGTAACTGTTTTCTCTCGCTCAACCTTGTGTCCGGCGACTTTCAATGCCTGTTCTAGGCATTTTACGTAAATAGATTCCAGGACTCCCGGGCCAAAGTGTTTGTGAACGGCAATGGCGGCGGCAATAACTTCATCCGTCAAATTGTTGGCTTTCTCATACAGTGGATGCATTGGGGCTTCCTTTCGCATACATATTGTAGCATATATTGGAACGATGCAGACGGCGGCATTTCCGATACTGCAAGCCGCGCTCAAGTCCGATTGTCGCCCGCACGAATGATATGTGATCTAACGACAAAGTTGGGCGAAGGGCGGGAAGCGACGACAATCGGGGCTTGAGCGCAGACAGCGACCTCTGCGACTCAATACAACGTCTTTGGGTGTGTTTCGGGCACGAAATGCTGACTTTCGTATATTTCGTGCCCGAAATCTAGTATCGAAATTCGGGCACGAAATAGTCTTGGCGGTTGATTTCGTGCCCGAAATTTGATATCATTACCATGTCTTTAGTCGCATAAGGGAAAAAAACATCATGTTTGTCGGAAGAAAAGACATATTAGACAGGTTGGACGGTCTGTGGCGCAAGACGGTCCCTTCGCTTGTGACTATCCGTGGACGAAGGCGCATTGGTAAATCGACGCTGGTGGAGGAATTTGCCAGGCAGTCGGCTGATCACTTCATTGCAATTGAAGGACAGGCACCGGGCAAGGGCGTGACCAACAAGACGCAGCTTAATGTTTTTGTTGAGCAGCTGTCGTCTCAGACGGATGCGCCAAGTGTCCGTGTGACAGGATGGCTGCAGGCGTTCCAGCTTCTTGCGAATGCGCTTCCGCCAGACGGACGGACGGTTGTCCTTCTTGACGAGATATCGTGGATGGGCGGTTATGACGCCGCGTTCCCCGGAATGCTCAAGACGGCATGGGATCGGATGTTCAAGAAAAGAAGCAACCTCGTCCTTGTGCTGTGCGGGAGCGTGTCGAGCTGGATCGCCGAGAACATTCTGAATGGAACAGGATTTGTGGGACGGGATTCTCTGGATTTCATCGTCGAGGAGCTTCCGCTTTCCGTCTGCAAGGCGTTCTGGGGCAGGGGCGCTGACCGTGTGCCGATGCATGAGATGTTGGATATACTGTCAATAACCGGTGGCGTTCCGAAGTACCTAGAGGAGATTGATACGTCGATTTCCTCAGAGGAGAACATACGAAGGCTGTGCTTTACTCGCGAGGGAATTCTATTCCGTGACTTCAACCAGATATTCAGCCAGATATTCGGGCAGAAATCAGAGACGCGCAAGGCGATATTGAGGGCGATTGCCCACGGATCCCGTTCCGCCGCCGAAATCGCCGAGTTGATGGGCATTGAGCGCAACGGACACCTTCTGGAGCATCTGACGGAACTTGAACTCGCCGGCTTCATTGCAAAGGACGGTGGAATCAATCCGTGCACTGGGCAGGACGGACGTATTGTGCGGTATCGGCTCAAGGACAATTACTCCCGATTCTACCTTCACCACATAGAGCCGAATGCCAGTGCGATAGAGAAGGGGTTGTTCCAGTATGGTTCTCTGTCCGGACTCAAAGGATGGAATGCAATCAAGGGTCTTCAGTTCGAGAACCTCGTCGTGTCCAATTTCAAGTCCCTTTTGCCGATCCTGGGGATTGACGGAGCGTCGCTTGTGTCAGCGGCACCGTACCGGCGCAATGGAACCGACTCGCGGAAGGGCGTCCAAGTGGACCTTCTTCTCCAGACGAAGACTACGGCATATGTCGTTGAAATCAAGAGGCGCGAGGAGATTGGCGCTGAGGTTGCGGACGAGATCAATTCGAAAGTGGAAGCGGTAGGTTTCCGCTCCGGAGTCGCGACGCGCACAGCCATAGTCTACGACGGAACTCTGGATCCGAAAATCAGGACAGACCAGATGCTTGACTTCGTAATTCCGGTCGATCGGCTGTTCCTATGAGTCTTCCCTGCCGCGCTTCCCCCGTCTGTGGGAGAGGAGGCATTGATATTCCATAGTTATTTCTTGGACGAAAAAGCAGTTTCGCCCTGTCGCATTTTGATACAATATAGGCACACTTATCACAGGAAATGTCTAGTGGGGGTGTTAAAAAGGGAGGTAACAAGATGAGCAAGAGTCCGTCGTTGTTAACAAAGGCCGCCGCGTGCGCTTTATTCGCGCCGTCGCTCGCCGCATTCGCCGCCGTCCCGTCTGTTACGTCGGTAATCGACATGGACAACGAAGCGCAGGTGGCGAACAGAGCCACTCCGGTCGTAATCGTCAGCTGGGACGCGACGGACCTGACAGCGGCGAACACCGCCAACTACAAGCTGCGCCGCAGCCACGACCTCGGCTCCACGTGGACGGATATCGAGGTGTCCGACTGGCTGGCCGGAAAGTGCTATGACATGACCGTTTTGCCGTCAAGGTCCTACATGTACCAGATCGTCGACAACCCCGACAGCAGCGAGGGCGACTTCGGCACTGCCTCAAGCCCGCTTGTCGCGATGAGGTACATTGGTCAGACACCTGATCAGGTGTTCTCGGATGGTAACTTTACCGGTCAGCGTATTCGTTGGAATCGACCTAATGATCCGTTGATTACATATCCGAGGCTTGCGTTTGATTATCCGGCGGGCGATTATCTCGATCCTGAAAGATTTCCTGATTCGGGGACGGAAGAAGGCGGTCCTAACAAACCCAAAATTGGCGTTGACTTCGGTGAGGCCGTCAATTACATTGCGTACGTCCGCTTCATGCCTCGTTCGCAGAGCAAGCTGGAGAACCGAGTGAACGGAATCGGTTTTTATGGAACACAGAACAGCGGCGAAGATGAAGTTGACGCGGGGAATGATTCTCTTGGAACAAGACTCAATAAAACGGAGATTGAAGGAGTTGAAAAAGAAAGTGGCGCAGTTTGGCATTCCATAGATACGGAATCCTCGGTCGCCTATCGTAGCTACTACTTCAAGGGACCTACCAGTGGAAATGTTGTCGAGTGCGAAATGTGGGGCTGGACGGCTGCAGACCTGACAGAGGCCGCGAAGATCGAAGACGTCACATTCACCGTCGATCGCACAGACTTCATCAATTCCTATGCTGTGCTTACGTTTGAAGGAGCTGCCGAAGGACTCGCGGTTCAGCGGCGCTTCGGCGATGACGGCGGATGGGTCGAGGTAGGTACTGTGTCCGGCAGCACGTTCACGGACGAGACGGTTCCCTACGGCGGCAAGGTCTACTACCGCCTTTCCAACGGTACGTCCGTCACGTCCGAGCAGAGCTTCGTAAGGATGCACAGGATTACCACCGCCGAAGTTGCTTTCTTTACCGATGCGCCGATGACGGCGACGGATTGGGTAAAACCCGTTTCCAATTCGTTTGACGGCGACACCTCCACTTATGCGGACCTGGACAAGGATATCGCAAAGCTTGGCGTCGATTTCGGCTCGCGCAGCGTTGCCGTGGCAATGGTTCGTGCGTTTCCACGTGCCAAGTTCGAGTACAGACTGAAGCATTCAATTCTATACGGGAGCCTCAAGGGCGCAGATGAGGAGGGCTCGACTTCTGATAAAGCAACGGTGTTGACGGCGGAGTTTCCCGCGCCCGTAACCAACGAATGGAACGAGCTTTCGGTTCAGGTTCCCGGCTACTACCGCAGCTACTATTTCTCGAAGACCGGCGGTGAGTTCCATGGCAACATTGCAGAAGTCGAGTTCTATGGATGGACACTGGCCGACGTCGACAATCCTCCGCTGGATTTCACGATCAGGAAGAACAATCTGGTAGACTTCAAGCCCGTTCTCACGTGGAACGCCATCGGCCGCTCCGTACAGGTTCAGCGCTCTGACAATGCGGCGGGTCCGTGGGGTACGCTCGCGACAACTGCGGCGAACGAATCCTCCTATGTCGATTCGACCATCAGGCGCTATGGCATCAAGTACTTCTACCGCTTGAAGTACGGCAATGTAACGAGCGAGGTGCTGTCGTTCAGGCGCCTCAGAAAGCTGTCGACGGAAGGCAAGGTCATATTCACCAATGGCGTAAAGGAGTATGGGGCAAAGGAAAACGCGTTCGACGGCAATACCGACGGAAGCAACCGCGCTGAATACGACCGCGAGCAGCTGAACTGGACTGATCCCAAGGTCGGCGTCGATTTCGACAGCAACGATAACGCCGTTGCACTCGTGAGGTTCTATCCGCGCCACGAGTGGAATGGCAACACGAAGCTTTCCGCCGGGGCGATTCTGTACGGGTCGAATCGTTCGGCGACGGACGAGGCGGCTGATACGACTCTTGCGACGGCGCTCACAGAGCCCACGGACTTCGTGGCCGAGGTTCTTGAGTGGCAGGAGCGCACGGTTGAGATGCCGGACTACTACCGCACGTACTATTACCAGGGATGCTACAACGCCAACATGTGCGAGGTGGAGCTCTATGGTTGGTTCCTGAGCGACATCGTGCGTCCGTTCAAGCTATATATCCGCTGATCTGGGTTTAGGCAAGGCCGGAGGGGAAGTTATTGGAACCGGTCGTCACATATGCCGCTGCCTACCTGAGCGCGCTTTTGACGGGGCTAGTCCTCGTCAAAAGCGCGCTCGCGGCAAGAAAAATGTAATCAATCTTCGTGCGGTAATGGCGCAGGTCTGTATGCGATTGACTTAACAAGGGATATGCACAATCAAATGAAAAAGGCGGAAATGTTGAACGGAATGATCATTGGTGCGGCGCTCGCCGCGGCGGTTGCCGCGCCGGCGCTCGCGAATGAGGCGGCCTTCGAGCCGACGTGGGAGAGTCTTGCGGAGCACGGAACGCCCGCGTGGTTCGAGGACTCGCGTCTCGGGATATTCTGCCACTGGGGCGTCCAGTGCGTGCCCGAGTGCGGCGACTGGTACGCGCGGCGCATGTACTTCGACGAGAACGCCGCCGATGTGTACATGGACGGCAAGGAGCAGCGCCAGGGGAAGTTCCACCGCGAGCGCTACGGCGACCCCAAGGAGTTCGGCTTCAAGGACTTCATCCCGCTCTGGAAGGCCGAGAAGTGGGATCCCGCGAAGCTCTGCGCCCTCTACCGCGAAATGGGCGCAAGCTACATCGTCGCCATGGCTAACCACCACGACAACTTCGACAACTGGGACAGCGCCTTCCAGCCGTGGAACTCCGTCAACATGGGCCCGAAGCGCGACATCGTCGGCGAATGGTCCAGGGCCGCTCGCGCCGAGGGGCTGAAGTTCGGCGTGAGCGTCCACGCGATGCACGTCATGGGCTGGATGGAGCCGTCGAGGAAGTACGACGGAATGCTCACGCGCGCCGACGGAAAGGGCAAGTGGTGGGAAGGATACGATCCGCAGGACCTCTACGAGCAGGCCACGCACGGTGCGACCAACCAGAAGGACGACCTTCACTTCTGGTGGTGGGACCACTGCATCGAGGATGTCCCAGCGTCGTTCGTCAGTAGGTTCTACCTCCGCACGATGGACCTCGTCGGAAAGTACCGCCCCGACCTCATCTACTTCGACAACTGCTACCTTCCGCTCTGGCCGAGGAGCGACGTGGGGCTGCGCCTCGTCGCGGACTACTACAACGCCGGACGCGCCTGGCACCAGGGGCGCGACGAGGTGGTCGTCACCTCAAAGAACCTCACCGACAAGATGCGCAAGTGCGTCACGCTCGACGTCGAGAGAAGCGCGATCCCAGGTCCGCTCTACCCCCACTGGCAGACCGACACCTGCATCGGCGAGTGGCACTACGACCGCGCGGTGTACGACCGCGACGGATACAAGAGCGCCGCGGAGGTGCTGCGCGTCCTCGCAGACGCCGTGTCCAAGAACGGCAACCTCCTCCTCTCGATTCCGATCCGCGCGGACGGCTCGATCGACGAGAAGGAGCTCGCGGTGTGCCGCGAGATCGCCGCGTGGATGAAGTCGTGCGGCGAGTGCGTGCGCGGCGTGACCGTCGCCGACCCGTGCGCGGAAGGTCCGCTCACGGACGCGATCATAAAGCACAAGGACGATGCCTTCAACGAAAGGTTCCTCCCGAAGCCGACGGATGAGGACATCCGCTACACGAAGAAGGGGGATGTCGTTTACGCGATAGCGCTCGTTCCGCCGGAAGAGGGGAAGACGCCGGCGTTCAAGGCGCTCGGCTCCCGCACGCCGAATAGCGTCGAGCGCCTTCCGCAGGTAGGCGCCTGCCCCGCGGTCTGGAAGATTTCCTTTGGCGCAATCCCGGCGGCGGACAGCCCGGCTTCGCCCAGACCGCCGAGCTGAGCATAAACCGCTGACGTCCCTGGCAAGCGGGGCCGACCTTTGTGTCGGCCGCGTCGTCGTGACGCACCGAGACGGTGCGTCTCCTTGGAGTGCGACTCCAGGTGAATGAACCAAGGAGATGCGGCGTCCCGCCGCGTCGCAGTTTGGGAGTAACGCGGCTGGAAGCCGCGTCTCCATGGGAGGTGCGCTAGGTGAATGAACCAAGGAGATGCGGCGTCCCGCCGCGTCTCGCTTGTTAATAACGCGGCTGGAAGCCGCGTCTCCATGGAAGGGACCGTATTCATGGAGACGGAGCCCTCAATGGCGCGGTATGCGTAAAACAGACGAATAAAAAAACGCGATATAGACGCCAATGTATTGCCCTTTGCGACGGCATATGTTATACTTCCGACCGTGACGTGTGCGAGGGGCCTGCGCACAGGGGAGGGCGCAGACCTCTTCGCCGCGGAACAAACGGGGAACTGAAAAATGAAAATCAAAAAACTTCTGCTCATTCCTGCGGGCGACGCCGGGACGGCGGGCTTCTACCGCATCGTCGTGGGCGATCGCGCTCCCGCAAACTGATTTTCCACATCATCCCCTTTTGGACTGTGGAACCCCTCCTCGCGAGGCATCCCCATGCCTCGCGAGGTTTTTAATTTGGCCTGCGCAAACTAGACGAATATAAATTATGCAAAACAGACGGCGTTTTGTTGACACTCAAAACGGGATTTGCTAGAATGCAAGCAGAATCTGGAAAGGGCGTGTGCGAGGTGGAGCGCGCAGTCCTGTTTTTCCGGATCAAAAAGGGAGGTAAAATGACAAGGGGAGCAGGTTTCGTTGCGGCAGTCGCCGCGACTATTACGATGGCTGGCGCCGCCGACCAGACTACGGCGGATTCCACGGGCGTGGCGGAGAGCATCTCCGGCTACGTCCTAACGTGGGCCGACGAGTTCAACGGGTCCGGCCAGGCCGACACGTCTAACTGGGGCTACGAGACGGGGATGCCCCGCAACAATGAGCTCCAGTACTACAGGAGCGGCGCGGACAATGCGGCGCAGCAGGACGGACGCCTTGTCATCACGCTCAAGAAGGAGAGTTATAGCGGTGCTGAATATACCTCCGCCTCGCTGATTACCTTGAACAAGCGCAGCTTCCAGTATGGCAAGTACGTATTCCGTGCGCGCATACCCACGAAACGGGGCTACTGGCCTGTTATGTGGCTTATGGGCACGAATGTCAACAAAGCCGGCTGGCCGGGATGCGGCGAGATCGACGTTCAGGAGTGCTATTGGCAGAACGACGGGCAGAAGGATGTTCCAACGCTTCTCTGCAACGTCTGCTGGGCGGCCGACGGCAACGTCTCGGACTATCCGACGGCATGGAACATTCAATGGCGGGACGTGAACTCACTCGACCCGAATGGCGCGGACGCGTGGTCGTCGAAGTATCACACGTGGACGATGGACTGGGACGAGAACTACATCAAGATATATCTCGACGGCACGCCGGAAAACGGCTACACCGACGGACTTCTCTTGAACTCGCAGGATCTCTCGCAGACCATAAATGGCACATGGGCAAAGGGTAAGATGGCGGGGCAGAATCCGTTTCATCTTCCGCAGTACATCCTCCTTAACTTCCCGTTCGGCGGCGATGCGGGCGGTCAGCGCGGAATCGACGACTCGGGACTCCCTGCGCAGATGGAGGTCGACTACATCCGCGTCTACCGCAAGGTCGGCACTCAGGACGGACTTGTCGGCGCGAACGTGCCCGATCCTGAGCCGGATCCTGATCCAGAGCCCGACCCTGCGCCGAGTGTCGATCCGGCATATGTTCCTTCGACCGGCGATCCGACGGTCTACGACGGCTACGAGCTTTCCTGGAGCGACGAGTTCAACGGCACGGGCGCGCCCGATGCGTCGAACTGGGACTACGAGCTCGGCTACGTGCGCAACAACGAGGCGCAGAACTACACGCGCGACAACGCGGTCATGAAGGATGGCGCGCTCGTCATAACCGGCAAGAAGGAGCAGGACGGCACCTATACGTCGTCGTCGATCGTCACGAAGGGGCAGAGGCACTTCCTCTACGGACGCTACGAGTTCCGCGCGAGGATTCCGACATCCGGCGGCGCGTGGCCCGTGATGTGGATGATGGGCACCAACTACACGTGGCCGAACGGAGGCGAGATCGACATACTCGAGTACTACTGCGGCACGGTTCTCTGCAACTGGTGCTGGGGCGGAAATGACCCGAACAACATGTACAGCCAGAGCTGGAACGCGAAGCGCACTCCGCTCACCGATTTCACGAACGTCGACCCCGACTGGGTGAACAAGTTCCACGTCTGGCGCATGGACTGGACGGAGGAGCGCTGCGACGTTTATGTCGACGGAGTCTGGATCAACGGACAGGACCTCTCGCAGACGCTCAATCCCAACGACTACGGCGAGGGGACGGCCGGCATTAGCCCGTTCCGCAAGCCCCAGTACATCCTCCTCGACATCGCGATGGGCGGCAACAGCGGCGGCACGATCGACGATTCGGCGCTGCCGATGGTCATGGAGGTCGATTATGTCCGCTGCTACAAGCGCACCGGCACGAACGAGGGCATGTTCGTCCCCGCGCCGATCGACATCACGCCCGGGACCGGTGCCGATTACGAGCCCGACAGCTCCGCGCCGGCGAAGGTCGACGGCTACCGCCTCTGCTGGAACGACGAGTTCAACGAGGGGAACTATCCCGCCGCCGCGAACTGGAACGTCACCGAAGGCAGCACCGTCGCGGTCGGGAACGGCGTCCTCGCGATGACCGCGCAGAAGCAGGGCGACGACCTGACATGGGCATGCGTCGACAACAAGAACCTCCACTCCTTCACGAACGGCATAATCGACATCCGTGCGCGCATCCCGGTGACGAAGGGCCTGTTCACCTCGATGTGGACCGAGACTCTTCAGCACGACGCGAACTTCTACGCCTACATGGAGTTCCTTGACGCGAGGTGGATCTCGGGCGCGCCTCTTGTCGCCGGATGGTGGCAGTGGAATCCGAACGGCGACAACGGCCAGTGGTACGATCGCCAGATCGCCAACCTCGTCGAGAAGGATCCCAAGTGGGCGGCAAAGTTCCATGTGTGGCGCTACAAGGTGGACAGCGAGAACGTGACCATAAGCATCGACGGCGCGCAGATCTTCACGTATCCGCTTGCGTGGATGTACCACAACGGACTCTGCACTGTCGGCAGCGACCGCTTCCCTCATTATCTCACGATGAAGCTCACGAGCGACCTTGCTTCGGCGACTCTTGACGAGACGCGTCTTCCTGCGAAGCTTGAGGTCGACTACGTCCGCTGCTACGAGCTAGGCGAAGAGACCGTCGACCCCGGCGAGGATCCAGGTGGCGACCCCGCTCCGACTCCTACTGGAAGGCTCTCCACGACCTCTGCCGGATTCTCCGTCACGAAGGCGCTCATGGGCCGCAATGCGTCGTCGACGGGCTGGGACTATCAGCAGAGCGATGTATCCGATCTTGCTTCCGCGCTTGCGGCGACGCCTCTCGCCCAGTGGACCGCTACGCGCAAGGTCCTAGCTGGATACACGACTGAGGCGCATGGAGACTTCAACTATGACCTCGCCGGCAACCTCTGGGGCGGCATCCCTCCTGTCAACGGCCTTGAGGCATATGTCAACGGCGACCGATGGGAGCACAGCAGGTGGGTGATGGTCCGTTCCTCCGCGACTCTCGTCGTTCCCGAGGCCGGCGCGTGGACAATCTGCCTTGGCACGGTGCAGAGCGCCGACTTCGCGGTGACGATCACCGGCGCCGACAAGACGTTCACAATGGCCACTTCGGACTACGCCGAAGGTCGGGCCGTTAAGACGTTCAACTTCCCGTCGGCGGGAGAATATGCGCTTTCCGTCGACTGGTACACTAACGACGGCGACAACCTCTTTCTGGAACTCTCGTCCGCTCCTGGCGAGGTGGCGTCGGCGAACTTCTCCACCAACACGTTCTCGCTCATCGGCGAGGCGGTGCGCAATCCTGTCGCGGACGGCGTCCAGGCGAACTACCGGTACTATCGCTTCAAGGTTGAGAACATCAGAAACGCTGGTTCGCAGATGATGCAGTTCTCTGAACTCGAGCTGTGGAATGTTGGGCAGAATGTCACCGCTTGGCGTGCCGGATACTCGGCAGATACGACGACAAAGCCGGTCAACGGCGCAAATGGCGATGAGATATCACCTGGCAATGAGCAGCCGGGGAATGTGCTGGACGGCAGCCTCGATTCGAAGTGGCTCGACTTCCGCGCGTCGCCCACGCAGTCGCAGGCAGTGCGCGATGCAGTCTGGATCGTCGTTGACTTCGGCAAGGCGCAGCAGGTGACCGGATACAGGTGGTTCACTGCGGGCGACGAGCATGGACGAGATCCAACGGCCTGGCGTTTCCAGGGCTCGAACGACGCATCGGCGTGGTACGACCTCGATGTGGTTTCCGAATACGCGCCGACTGCCGACCGCAAGACTCTTGCCTATGCCGCCGGACTGAAGACGGCGGTGCCGTATGTGCCCGCTGAACCCGAGCCAGAAGACCCGGATCCGGTCGACCCGGCGTATGTTCCGTCCACCGGCGAGCCGACGGTCTACGCCGGATACTCCATGGCGTGGAACGACGAATTCAACGAGGAGGGCGCGCCGAACTCTGCTGACTGGCGCGTCGACGATGGCTCCGATCTCACATGCACGGGCGGCGCGCTCGTTCTGACCGCGAAAAGCACCGCGGTCGCGAACGGCGAGAACTGGTCCGCGCTCGATACAAGGGGCAAGCGCCAGTTCAAGATGGGACGCTACGAGATTCGCGCAAAGCTGCCGTTCTCCAACGGCGTCCACGCGTCCGTCTGGTTCAACGGAGACATGGGCGAAGAGTCGGAGTGGCGCTGCTACAACTTCATCGACGCGGAATACTCCTGGGTCGACGCCGGATACTTTGCGAACTCGATCGCGCAGTGGTGGGAATGGGACTCCACCGCGAAGGACGGCTGGTCGGCGCTGGACATTGCCCGTGTTTCCGAAGGCAGGGACGACTGGGCGAACAAGTACCATGTCTGGGTTCTCGACTGGGATGAGGAAAAGATCAGGGTGACTCTCGACGGCGTTCTCCAGTGGCGCCACGACATCACAGCATGGAAGACAGGTGAAAATGCGCCGCCGTTCTCCGACCCCAACAATCTGTACAAGATCATGATCGGGCTCGACAGACGCGACGTGTACGGCTCTTACGAAAGCCTGCCTCAGACATTCGAGATCGACTACATCCGCTACTACACGCCGGTTCCCCTTGGCGAGTGGCCTGCTGTCGACGGAGTGGAGACGAAGACGCCTGCGGAATTCCTTGCCGCCGCCAGGAACGGCAGCATGGTGAAGATTCCGTCGTCCTTCGCATGGGACGGTGCCGTGCTCAAGAAGGACGGCTCCGCGTGGGCTTCGCTGCCGGATATATACTCCGTGAACAATGGTGAAATCTACTTCAACCTCGGCAAGGTGGTTCCTGTGATCGGCGCGGACGCGCAGGCGACGGTCGACGGAATCGCCGTTGTCGACGGAGCGGTGAAGATCAACGTCGTGAACGCGAAGGCAGGGCTCTACTACGGCTACCGCTTCGCGACGGCGCTTGGCAGCCTCGACACCGCACCCGTTACCTGGCGCGGCGAATCCGCCGCGCAGGACGGCGATCTGCTCATCCGCGCGGGCGACGCCGGAACGGCGGGCTTCTACCGCGTCGTCGTAGGAGACCGCGCACCGCAGAATTGACCATTCGTAAAAGAGACGAATAAAAAAACGCAAAACAAACGCACATCGGTAGACGCCCGATGTGCGTTTGTGATATAATGGCGGCGAGAACTGAGAGGTGTCTGCTCGAAGGGGA
>JAEEOY010000035.1 GCA_016284515.1 Kiritimatiellia bacterium
GTTGATGTGCGTGCGGTCGAGCTTGCCGGAGTTCTTGAGCTCCACGATTTCGTCGAAATGCCGCAGGATTCTCGAGAGCGTGTCGGAGTTGGCGGCGACGTTCGTGGCGCCTTTCGGCTGGGGGGAGGGCGGTTCGAGCGCGGCGAACACGGCATAGACGACCTGGCGCTTTTCGGGGGAGAGCTGCGCGACGGTGCCCGTGCAGCCGGAGCCGTTGCCGCGGGCGAAGAAGTTCATCGCCTTGTTGTTTTCGATGCCGAACGCCTTCTCCGGGTCGGGCGCGGCGAGGTCGAACGCGGGGTCGATCGCAATGTCCTCGAAGACGAACTTCTCGAAGCCCTTGAGCCCCTCTTTCGTGAGGAACGTGCTGCCGGCGTTCTTTTCGGTGAGCGTGTTGCAATTCTTGGACTTGACGTTGGCGGCGGTGTTCTCGAACCACGTCTTGAAGGTGTCCATGAGCTTCAGGCCCGCCTTGAAATTGTCCGCTGAAGCGGTGAAGCGCCCGCCGTATTGGAAAAGGCGGCGCTCGGAGCTTGCCGGGTCCAGCGTCTTCGTGAGCGCGTCCGCGTCGCTGCAGCCGGTCGCGGACTTGATGAACGTGAAGGCCTCCGCGAGCATCGGGAGCTCGCTCTTGTGGTAGCCGGCCGCGAGGGCCTTCTCCTGCATGGCCGCATCCTGCGCGAAGCGCTTCGCCGCCTCGTTGATGGACCGAAGCCCTGCGGCGTCGATTCCCCTGGCCGCGCCGCGCGCGATGCCGTAGAGGAAATTCGGCGTGGGCGACATGTCCTTCGGCATCGCGGCGAGGGCTTCCCGCAGGATGCGTCCGGCGGCCGTGCCGGCGCCGAAGGCGGCGAGCTTCATCTCCGGCGGCAGCTGCGCGAGGCCGGCTTCGTCCGCCGCCTTCATGAGCGCCTGCGCGAAGAGCGGCTGCATGTCCGGCTTGCCGAGGGTGGCGGCGAGCTGGGCGGGGGTGAGGGGCGCCCGGCCCATGTACGTGTCCACCTGGGTCACGCCGTCCGGGAGCTTCCCTTCGTTCGCGTCGATTGCCTTCCGGACGTCGCCGCCCGCAAGGAACTTCTCCAGATCCACCGCGAGATTCGGAGCCTTGTCCATCGCCATGAAAAGCAGCAGCGGCACGCCCCTGTGCGCCTCGTCCGCGCCGATTTCGTCGGCGCCTGCGAAGAGTGTCCGAATCTTCGACTCCGCGCTTGTGTACAATTTGCCGATTTCCTCGAAAATCTTCGCCATCGGCGCCTTGGCGGCAAATGCGTCCGCCAGCGGCTTGACGTCGATTTCCCCGGCAAGCGCCTTGGCCTTGGACAGGTCGAGGCGCTTGAAGCTGTTGATGCCCAGCAAATGCTGCTTTACGCGGTCGACGGCATCGCCGGAAAGCCCGAGGGCGTCGGCGCCGCGCAGGAATTCCGCGTGCGCATGCGCCGTCTTCTGCGCCAGCTTCTTGAACTCCGCCGTGATTTCTTCGGGCGTGCCGGCCTTGACCTTTCCCATGAGGATGTCGGTCTTGAGCGCATCGCCCTCCTTGGTTGCCAGGTACTCGAAGGAAGCGAGTTCCCCGTTTGCCGGATTCCACTTCACCCCGATTTCCTTGGCGAACACCTCGTTCATGAAGTCTTTGAGCTTTGCTTGGGCATCGATCGCCGCCGCCGCCTTGGCGGTCGTCTCGCGGATCGTGCCCATCGCGCCGTCGAGGATCGCCTTGGCCTCGTCCGCCGTCTTCGCCTCCGCGAGGGCGCGGAACGTCTCCGGCATGATTTTTTCCAGATCCCCCCTTATGCCCGCGCAGCCGGAGGTCTTCCGGCCCATTTCGCGCAGCAATCCTTCGACGGTCCTCTCGACCAGGTTCAACGCGCTTTGCCTGAAGCAGTTCGCGCGGTAGACCTCGCGGAGGTTGTCGGCCGTCACGGCCTTTCCTTCCTCCGTCATCTTCTCCACATCCTCGCGCAAAGTGGAGTCTTTCACCAGGCGGGAGACGGGCTTGTCCGCCTGCGCCACCGCCCCCTTGCCGAAAACCGCCGTCGCCTCCGCCCGGACGGAATCGGCCATCTCTTTGATCTCGAACGGAATCGGTTTCCCGACCGAGGTGGTCAGGCAGAACGCAATCGCGGCGTTGCGCTTTTTGAGATTCGTGCCGCCGGCCAGGATGAGATACGCCTCGTCGAGCATTCGGATGGTCTCGCGCTCGCTCTTGGAGCTCGCGAACAGGATCTTCTGCCCGGTTTCGGTCGTGTATTCCAGGACGCAGTTGTTCCCCTCGGCCTTAGGATTGCCTTTCGCCTTCGCGATGATCGCGTCGCGCTGCGCGAGGACCATTTTCAGCGTCTCGAAGCGGTCGTCGCCGTCGACCTCCGCCGCATTGCCCTCGATGATTTTCTGGAAATTCGCGATCTCCGCCGACTCCATCGTGGTGCGGCGGATGGAGTCGCTCGCCGCGCGACGGTATTGCTCAAGGTTGTGCAGCGTTGTCTGGTTGGTCCCGTAGAGCTGCGCCGACGTCTTGAACGCCTTCTGCCCGTGCTCGGCGCGCGAGGCGTTGATGGCATTGGCGTTGCGGTCGATGATGTCGCGGATCTGCTGGCGCGACAGCGGCTTGAGCGAACGCCCGGCCAGCGCCTTCGGCGCCGTCTCGTCGGGCGCCAGCCCCAGTTCCTTGCGGATTTCGTTGATTTCGTCCATGTCCACGCCGTTCGCGGAAAGCGCCTTCATGAAGGCGTTCTTGATCGCCAGGACCTCCTCGTGGGAAATCGACTTCGTGTTCGCGCTCAGGCGATGGACATGGTTGTTGATCTTGGTGAGCTTGGATTCGCTCTTGAGCGCCACTTCGCCGGCGTTGTAGTCGCCAGTCGCCATCTTCTGGAACTGGTCGAGCGAGATGTTGAGGTTCGCGAGATTGATTGCCATAACTTTGTGTGACTCCTTGAAAAGTTGAAAGGTTGAAAGAGTAAACGCCGCGGGGCCGCTAGACGCTGATGAAGCCGGAGGCGGGCAAGCCCATGGCGCGCGGTTTCATCACTGCATGTTCGCCGCCTCGATATCCTGCCGCACTCCGAGCGAGGCAATCTGCGGATTGCCGCTGCCGAGACCGGTTATCTGGAATTCGCACGTAGTGACGTGCAAACCGACCTTGGTCGCTCTGTCTTCACCCAGTTCGCCGCTGCGCATATTGGGAGAAGGCCTGATCGCGTAGTCCGCCTTGAGTATGAGCGTGGCTGTCTTGTTCTTGTCGTCAACCTTCAGTTCAAACCGCCATCCGTCATTGGTACGCGGCTGATCGATGGCCATCAAGTCATTTTCGTTGAGCGTACTCCAGTGCGGGATTCGGCTGCTTTCTTCTGGCTCCAGTCCGATTATGCGCGCCGGGTTCTCCGAAGGATCGTCGGGATCGAGGACGCCGTCCGAGTTGAGTCCTGCAATCGGGGCTAGCGTGGCCTGGTTCATCAAGCTGGAGATGAACATGCGGTCTGACTTGTCTTTCAGGATGCTGCAGAAAAAATCGCATCGCGGAGTGGCGTCGTCCTCGTTTCCAGTCGGTTTAAGGACCGTCGCGTTGCCTTCTTTTCCGGTCTTGCCGTCCTTTGACACGACAAACGCAAGCACCGATCGGTAGCTGTCCTTCGCAAACTGGGTGCAGACCCCGTTCTCGTCGAATTCTAGGGGCTGCTTCGCTCCGCTCAGTTTCTCGCCACGAATGCTTTTGTTGATGAAATTGGTGATGTCGTCCTTGAGCCACGTCTCGAAGTTCTTCAGCCGGCCGGGCTTTATGTCATCCCATTCCGCCATCTGGTCGATTATCAGCGAGACTTCGTCGTCGTCAAGCTCCGCGCCTTTCGAGGCGGCAATGTTCTTGTAATTCTCGAGAATCTGCATCTTGTGGAGCTCGACCGGCTTTTCGTCCTTGGCCGTGAACTTGGCTGCGAGTTTCATCTCGCACGCGGCGTCGCAGAGCGTCATGTCCTTCGGGTCGACCTCTACTTTCAGCAGGCAGTCGCCCTCGAATGCCCTGTTGTCGCCGATGCCAGCCTTGATGGTGAAGAGGAGCTCCGTGTTGCCGTTCTTGAGCTGGGTGATCCTGCAGCCGGGCTTGCCGACGAGCTCAAGGCTCCCGAGGTCCTTGACGTTCTCTCCGAATTTCGCAACGACATCCTTCAGGAACTCTTCGTTCTCCGAAATGTCCTTGGCAAGGTTGGCGACAAAGTTCTCGGAAGTGGACTTTTCCGCCGTCTTGTTCACGTTGAGGCCGAGTCCGCCGGTGGTCCGAAGGGTATAAGCCAATTCCTTCATCTCATTCCCGTTGCGTCCGAATTCGAGTTTCAATTTGTTGGCGGATTCCTTCTTCGCCTCCCTGACGTCCTGCTCGATGCGGGCGAGGTCGGTCGTGGCCGGACGGCTGAGGGCGAGGCCCTTGAAGCGGTCGCGCCTGGCTTCGTCCTGGATTGAGCTTCCATACCCGGATACGAGAACCTTCTTCATCGCCTCCGCCGCGATGCTGTCCACGTCGGATCCGCCGCGGAGGAGCATGGCGGCGAATATCTTCGCGAACTTCTCCTTGTCCGCTTCGGGAAGGTTTCTGTACGTGCCGGACTTCCTGATCTTCGAGGGTATCTCGCTGGAGCCGTAGTCCAGGATATCCATGGCGAGCTTTCTCTGCGCGGCGGTGCGCGTCGCGGCGGACTTCTCGTTGACTTCGTCTGCGCGGGCTAGGATGTTTTGGTAGGCCACGATGTTCGAGGCCTTGAGAGCGTCCCACCTGTTCGAGACCACAGTGCTCCCTGCCCTCTGGTTGATTACGCCTGCGAAGCGGTCGAGGATTTCACGGGTCTGGGTGCGCGAAAGCGGCTTCAGGCTCGACAGGTCGAAGCCCTTGGTGCTTTCGCCCTGCGGGAGGCCAAGCTCCGCACGGACCTTTTCGAGGGCGCCTTCGTCGACGCCTGCGTTCTTCAGCGCTTGGACGAAGGCGTTCTTCACCTCCAGCGTCGTGGCGGCGCTGACCGACTTGGTGTTCCAGCCCTTCAGGATGCCGACGTGGTTGTTCACCATGTCGAGCTTGCCGCGTCCCGTAAGGGTTATGTCCCCGGCGTTGTGGTAGCCGTTGGATATCTTCTGGAAGTCCGTAATCGAAAGATTCATAGCTAAATTCCCTCGTTTTCGCGGTTTTGTAGACAGTGCGGTTAGATTGTCCTTGCTTTTCTTTGGCCTGTATACACGTAGCTCGCGAAAAGGTTACACCATGACGAGGCCAGGCGGGCTTTCTGCGCCGGTGCCGTCGTCAGGCAGCCCGCCGGACATCTGGGCTCCGGGGATGGAAGCCCCTTCGCGGTACTCCCTGATTATGTCGCGCCAGTTCACCGCCGCCTCGCCGAGCGCCATCACCTTGGCAATTGCGGATTCGACATCGATCGACGCATACGCCTCGCGCAGCTGCAGCCAGATGTGTCCGTCGGCGGGGTTCCGCGCGAATACGCCGCCGCCGGCCCAGGCGAAGGCGTGGCCTGCGTCAAGCAGGGCCTCGTATAG
>JAEEOY010000254.1 GCA_016284515.1 Kiritimatiellia bacterium
GTCTACGACGCGAAGGCGAGCCGCACGAACAAAGCCGAGGCGGAGGCGCTTGTCGACTACGTGTTCGAGCGCCTTGCAGATCCCTCGTGGAAGCGCCGCAGCGCAGGCGTCGTCACGTTCTCGATGGCGCAGAAGACGCTCATCGAGGACATCTTCGAAGAGCGGCGCGCGGCGAATCCGCAGTTCGAGGACTTCTTCACGGACGCGGGCGAGGAGCCGTTCTTCGTCAAGAACCTCGAGAACGTGCAGGGCGACGAAAGAGACGTGATCCTGTTCTCGGTCGGCTACGCGAAGGGTCCGGACGGAAAGTTCCTCATGAACTTCGGTCCCTTGAACCGCTCCGGCGGCGAGCGGCGCCTCAACGTCGCCGTCACGCGCGCGAAGGAGCAGGTAGTCGTGTTCGCGTCGTGCAAGGGCGCGGAAATCGACCTGAACCGTACGCAGGCGGTCGGCGCGGCGCACCTGAAGGCGTTCCTCGAGTATGCGGAGCGCGGCGGATCCGCCGCGGCGGACGACGGAGAGGGCAAGCTCCGCGACCGCTTCGCGGACGAAGTGGGCGCGTTCCTGAAGGAGAAGGGCTTCACAGTGGAGAGGAACGTCGGCTGCTCTGGATACCGCATCGACCTCGGCGTGAAGGATGCGTCGCGCAAGGACTCGTACCTCGCGGCGATAGAGTGCGACGGCGAGTCGTATGCGTCCGCGCTCACCGCTCGCGACCGCGACGAGCTCAGGGCGTCCGTCCTCAGGTCGCTCGGGTGGAACGTCGTCCACGTGTGGGCCGCGGACTGGGCTCTTGACCGTGCGCGCGCCGAGGAGCGGCTGATGAAGGAGCTGGACGAGATAAAGCACGCGCCGGACGGGATGCTGCCCCAGCCGAACTTCAAGCCGGAGGTTACGTTCCAGCGCAGGCGCGCGGAGTCCGCGGCAGATGTGCCGCGCACCGACCTCGACAAGGTTTCGAACGACGATCTCCGCGCGAAGATGGTGGAGGTCGAGCGCGATCTCGGACGCTGCGACGCCGACACGCTCTACCGTGAAACCGCCCGCCGTTTCGGCTACAAGACCCTCTCCCCGAAAGCCCGCCAGCGCCTCGAAGGCGTAAAGCGGTATTGACGCGGCATGGGGGTGTTTTGCTATAATACAAGTACAACGGAACAAGGTGGGCGGACCGCCTGAATTAGAAAGGAAAACCATTATGATAAAGAATGCGTCGAGGCCTGTCGTCGCCGGAGCGGCGATGCTGCTGGCCGCAATGTTCGCAGGATGCGCCACGGTGGAATATTCCTCTCCAGGGAAGCTGTCCGGCATAACCGTCAAAGGAGTGGACGGCGCAGAATCCGGACAGGTCGTCTCGATCACCACGACCGGATACTACCTGTTCTGGACGATTCCCCTCGCCTCGGGCAACCTCGACTGGAACTACGAGAAGAACGACGTCGAGGGAGGCTTCTCGCTGTTCAGCGACCAGGTCGGCTTCAACGAGCTCCAGGACACGCTGCTGAAGATTGCCAACGTCCGCGACTGCGACCTTGCTGAAGTCAGCTTCTGCGATTCTGACGAGACGTACGCCGGCCTCTTCAGCGAGAGCGGACTAATCGGCACGTGCTTCGGCTCGTCGCAGATGAGCGTCTCGGCAGTTCTCGTCCCGCGCAAAAACGCCAAGAAGTAAGGAGACTCAGGTATGAACACGATCAGTAAGTCTTTCGCTGCCGCGGCGCTCGCCGCATTCGCGCTTGCGTTCACGGGCTGCAGTTCCTATTCCGAGATCGCCCGCTGGAGATCGACGACTCCCATCAACGACGGCGAGGTGCCGATAGCATCCTTCGTTACTCAGAACTTCTCCTACAAGCTCTTGTGGTGCATCCCGCTATCCACTGGACTTCCCTGGACGGAAGGCATGGAGGACATCAAGGACGAATTCAACGTCAAGTTCTTCGCGGACAAGGCGACGATCGACAACAACCTTGTCTCGCTCAACCACGCGATGGACCTCGTAGGCTCGCGCAGGATCTCGCAGCTGAAGGTCACTGAAGACGACAGCAAGGCGTGGAGCCTTTTCTTCATCAACCGGCATGAGGTCCGCACAAGCTGCCTGATCCTCGATCCCGAGCCCTCGAAAAAAGTCAGGATGGCAAATGACTGACTTCAGTTTCTGGTCGCCGACGTACTTTGCGTTCGGCAGGGGTGCGGAGGCTCGGACGGGCGAGCTCGTGCGCAGGTTCAGCGGGAGGAAGGCGCTGCTGCACTACGGCGGCAGGAGCGCCGTCGCGAGCGGACTCATTGGCCGCGTCAAGGCGTCGCTTGCCGAGGCGGGCGTTGAATTCGTCGAGCTCGGAGGCGTGAAGCCCAATCCGCGCAGCTCGCTTGTCGAGGAAGGAGTCGGTCTTGCGCTTGCGGAGGGAGTGGACTTCCTTCTCGCCGTCGGAGGCGGAAGCGTGATCGACTCCGCGAAGGCGATCGCGATCGGCGCTGCGAACGGAGGCGAGTGGCGCAGGTTCTACGTCGGGCGCGAGGTGAAGGTGCGTCCAGCGATTCCCGCAGCGCTTCCAGTCGGCGTGGTGCTCACAATCGCGGCCGCCGGAAGCGAGGCGTCGACGAACAGCGTCGTCAACCTCGAGCCGGAAAACTTGAAGCGTGCCGCCGGAGGCGACATACTGCGTCCGAAGTTCGCGGTGATGAACCCCGAGCTCACGATGACGCTTCCGCCGTTCCAGACGGCGTGCGGGCTTGCGGACATGTTCGCGCACCTCTGCGAGCGATACTTCTCGCCGACGAAGGACGTCGCGCTCACGGACAACCTCTGCGAGGCCGTCATGAAGACGGTCATAGAGGAGAGCGCGAAGGTGATGGCCGATCCCAACGACTACCAGGCGCGCGCGAACATCATGTGGGCGGGGACTCTCGCGCACAACGACGTCTGCGGCGTGGGACGCGTCCAGGACTGGGCGAGCCACGGAATCGAGCACGAGCTCTCCGCGCTCTACGACTGCGCGCACGGGGCGGGGCTTGCTGTCGTGATGCCGGCGTGGATGACGTACGTGCACGCGACGGACGATGCGAGGTTCGCGCGCTTTGCGCGCAATGTCTTCGGCGTCGGGATCGGCGAAAGCGACGCGGATGCCGCGCTTGCCGGAATCGGCGCGTTCCGCCGCTGGCTCAAGTCGCTCGCTCTTCCGCTTACGTTCGCCGAGCTCGGCGCGCGCGAGGAGGACATTCCGCTTCTCGTGAAGACGCTGAACTTGAGCGGCAACACTCTCGGCGGCTTCAGGCCGCTTGCCGAGTCCGACGTGACCGCTATATACCGTCTGTGCCTGTAGCATGCTCTAGGTTCATATCCGGATACCCGTACGTGTCATTGACTTTTCAGCGGCGGATATGGTAATCTATCGGCGTATGAACAAGTTAAAGACAGTGTTTGGATCCGTCGCTCTCGCGGCGGCGCTGGCGCTTTCGGCGTTCGGCGTGGAGCGGAGCGCGGCGCCGAAGATCGTCGTGAACGGTCCGTCCACGAACGTCGTCGAGATAACGAGGGACGGCGAATACACCAGCAAGGAGGACGTCGCGGCGTATGTGCGCAAGTTCTCCGGCGCGCTTCCGAAGAACTTCATCACAAAGAACAGGGCCCGCGAGCTTGGCTGGCAGGGCGGACCCCTCGAGCCGTATGCGCCCGGGAAGTCTATCGGTGGCGACAGGTTCGGGAACTACGAGCGGCGCCTCCCCGCGCTCAACGGCGGGTTCTACAAGGAGTGCGACATCGACACGAAGGGCAAGCCGCGCGGTGCGAAACGCCTCGTCTTCACCTCGAAGGGAAAGCGCATATACTATTCCGAAGACCACTATAGGACTTTCAAGGAGGTCAAATGAAGAAGGGCAGTACAGGACGGGCGAAAGCAAAACCGAGAAGGAAGGTCTTCACCGTCGACCTCGCGGGCGTGAGAAGCGCTGCGAAGATGCACGATGCGATCGCGGCGGCGTTGCCGCTTCCGGAGTGCTACGGACGCAACCTCGACGCTCTGCACGACGTCCTCACGGAATTCGGCGCACCGTGGAAGATCGTCTTCAGAAACGCCGGCGCCGTTGCGCGCGGGCTCCGCGCCGTCTGTGCGGATTCCGTCGAGGAGACGCCCGGTCTTGAGATCGTGTTCGAGGACTGAGATGGCCGTTTCCCCAAGAATGCCGACGATCTGCGCGGCGCTCGCCGCGCTCGCGGTCGTGCGCGGCGCATTTGCCGCGCCCCAGCTGAAGACGCAGCCCGAGGTGATCGCAGGCGGCGAGCTGAAGGCGAAGGTGCTTGCGGCGTCCGAAGGCATCCCTGCCGCCACTCCGCAGGCGCACCACTACATCATGACGCGCGGCCAAGAGAGGAAGCAGGTCAAGATGTACGCGCCGGAGGACCTCTGGCGCAAGCGCGCGTACGCGGGCGCGTGGAAGGACCGCAAGGGCAACGTGATGCGCCTCGCGCGCGTCAAGTCGCTTGTGCCGTCGTTCGAGGGGGCGCATGCGTTCGAGGAGGACATCGTGAAGGGGCTCGACGAGCTCGAGAAGTCCTTCAAGGGCGACGAAGCCGAGCTCGACGCGTGGCGCAAGGCATGGGGCGGAGACGGCGTCGGGCGCTTCTTCGTCGCCAAGAACGGCATCCGGTACTATGTGGAGTTCGACTTTGCGGAGAAGGTGAAGGACGCCGACGCGCAGAAGATGCTCAAGGCGTTCGAAAGGTCGGTTTCGACCGTCGTCTCCGGCGGGGGCGGAATCTCGTCCATGAAGTGGTGGGAGAGCGAGAACGACCTCTACAAGTTCATGACGGACCTCGACAAGGCGAAGGGCGGGAAGTTCGTGAAGGACACCATGCGCCTGATGGACGCGATGCGCAAGGCGTACGAGACGTACGTCCCGCCGCAGAAGAAGGTCGGCAAGTGCACGGTGCGAGTGTTCCGATCGATCGACGGCTACCGCGGCTACCTCAGCGACAACAACACGGGCATGGAGTGGAGCTGCGGACTCTGGGATCCCTCGCGCGAGGAGCTGCTCGTCGCGGCGGACGACCGCGAGCAGGCGCTGAACACGATGCGCCACGAGGCGTTCCACCAGTACCTGCACTACGCGACCGGGAACGGACACCACGCGACGTGGTTCAACGAGGGACACGCGTGCTTCTTCGAGAACGTGAAGTACAACCCTGCGAAGAACACGGTGAAGGTCGTGGACGAAGGGTCTCGCGCGCAGTACGTCGCCCGGCGCTTCGAGCTCATCGCCTCGGCGATTCCGCGCGTCATGGCGAAGTCCTACCAGGAGTTCTACGGCGGTTCGTCCGACGACCTTCAGATCAACTACTGCGCTAGCTGGGCGGTCGTGTACTTCCTCGAGAAGGGCGCGTACGCCGCGGACGAGTTCGAGCCGTACCGCGGCGTGTGCGCGAAGTACCTCGAGCTGACCGCCGAGGGCATGGACGCGCTCGAGGCGACGAAGCGCGCGATGGCGTCCGTCGAGGGACGCGACATATCCGCTGATTTCATCAAGTTCTGGACCAAATACAGGAAGCGCGCTCTGAACGCGCGGTGATGTGGTATAATCTAAAAAAGAAATAAAACAGGAGCAAGGCAAATGTACACACTTGGAATCGACTCGAGCACGCAGAGCATCAAGGCGCTCGTATACGACACGGATGCTGGCAAGGTCGTCACGACCGTGTCCGTCAACTTCGGCAAGGAGCTTCCCGAGTTCGGGTGCCCCGACGGATTCCTTCCGAACGCCGATCCGCTCGTGCGCCATGCCGACCCGAAGCTCTGGGTCGCCGGACTGGACAAGGTGCTCGGCAAGCTCAAGGACGCCTTCGACACGTCCAAGATAGCCGCGATCGGCGGCGACGGACAGCAGCATGGCTCGGTGTATCTCAACTCGGCGTGGGACGGCGCGCTTGCGCGGCTTTCTCGGTCCGCTGACTGCAAGGACCTCCTTTCCGCTGTCGACGGCGTGTTTTCTCGCGCAACGTCTCCGATTTGGATGGACTCCTCCACGCACGCGGAGGTCGCGGCGCTTGACGCGAAGTTCGGCGAGACATTGAGGCAGCGCACGGGCTCGCCTGCGATCGAGCGCTTCACTGGTCCGCAGATCATGAAGTTCGCCAAGGACGATCCGGACGCGTTCAATGCGACGCGGCGCATTCATCTCGTGAGCTCCTTCCTCTGTTCGCTTCTCTGCGGCGCCGACGCTCCGATTGACACCGGCGACGGCGCGGGGATGAACCTTCTTGACCTCTCCCGCGGCGAATGGGACGCGGAGATATGCGACTTCGTGGCTCCGGGCCTCGTCGCGAAGCTTCCGCACGTGAAGAACGGACTCGCCGGAAGTCTCGCGCCGTACTTCGCGAAGTACGGACTCAAGCCCGGCATTCCCGTCGCGGCGTTCACCGGCGACAATCCCGCATCGCTCGTGGGGACGGGCGCGGACAAGCCCGGCGTCGCCGTCGTGTCGCTCGGCACGAGCGACGTGTTCTTCGCCGCGATGGACCGCTTCCTCACCGATCCCGACGGATGCGGACACGTCTTCGGCAATCCGTCCGGCGGCTGTATGTCCCTCGCGTGCATCAAGAATGGCTCGCTTGCGCGCGAGAAGGTGCGCTCGCTCGTCGGATGCGACTACGCGTTCTTCGACGAGGGCGCGTTCGAGGAGGTCGCGAAGGCGGGTGGCGCGGAGAGGCTCAGGGCGTTTCCGTACTTCGAGGAGGAGATCACTCCGAAGCATGCGGCGACTGGCATCGAGGCTGACTTCGACTGGGAGGCTGCGTCCCCGGCGGAGAAGGTCGTTTCCGTAATCCGCGGACAGGTGCTCAACATGTTCGAGCGCACGCGCTGGATCGGGACTTTCGACACGATACGCGTGACGGGTGGCGCGAGCCACTCGAA
>JAEEOY010000255.1 GCA_016284515.1 Kiritimatiellia bacterium
AGCTTCATTTATGCACCTCCCGACTCATTGAATATGGCGCGGCGGAAGCCTCCGCTCCGCGCGTTTTCACCGGCTTGTCGCTCATCTTGAATACGAGCTTCCCGCCCTTCCTGAGTTCCGCCGCCGACAGCCAGTTCTCCTTGACGGTCTTGCCGTTCAGGGAGACAGAGGCGACATAACGCTTCGTTGCGGATTCAGGCGCCTCGATCCGAAGCGCCTTCCCGCCAGGCATCCTGACTTCGGCGCGTTCGAGCGCAGGAGATCCGATCACGTACTGCCCCGAGCCGGGGCAGACGGGATAGAACCCGAGCGCGCTCCAGACGTACCAGGCAGATGTCTGGCCGTTGTCCTCGTCGCCGCAATACCCGTCGGGCGTCGGAGAGTAGAGACGGTTCATCACCTCGCGCACCCAGTACTGGGCCTTCCACGGCTCGCCGCACCAGTTGTAGAGGTAGAGCATGTGCTGCGCGGGCTGGTTGCCGTGGGCGTACTGCCCCATGTCCGCCAGCTGCATCTCGCGCATCTCGTGGTACATTCCGCGCCGGTCGCTTTCGCATATCTCGGGCCGACGTGCAAGCACGTCGTCAAGCGCCGCCGCGAACGCATCGCGTCCGCCCATCGCTTCCATAAGACCGGCGACGTCATGTACTACGCTCCACGTCCAGTGCAGCGAATTGCCTTCGACGAAATCCCCGTCGCCCCACTTGATTGGATTGAAGTCGCCGCGGAACTTGCCGTCGCGCCAGCGCCCGTTCGCGAGACGGTGCTTCGGGTCAATCACGTTGCGCCAGTTCCCGGCGTTCTTTCTGTACTGCGCCGTCTCCTGTTCGCTCTTGCCGATCGCCTTGCCGAACTGCCAGATACACCAGTCGTCGTAGGCGTATTCGAGCGTGCGCGCGACCGTTCCGTGCCGGCCGTTGTCGTGCGCGACATAGCCGAGCGAATTGTAGTCCGCGACGCCCCAGCGACCGGTCGCGCCCTGCTTCGGATGCTGGTTGTTCGCGCCGTGGACAAGTCCCTGCCACAGCGTCTCGGCATCGGCATTCCCGCGCGCGCCGCTGAGCCATGCGTCCGCGATGACGCTCGCGGAGTTGTTGCCAGTCATGCAGTCGGAAAGCCCTGGGCTCGACCACTCCGGAAACCATCCGGCCTCCTTCCAACTGTTCTCGAGCCCCTCTGTCATCAGCGCGTTCACCTCGGGATAGGCGAAGTTGAGAAGCGGGAAAAGCGCGCGGAACGTATCCCAGAATCCCGTCCCGACATAGAACGGTCCCTCGAAGACGCCGCCGGGCGTGGGGCTCCGGTGCACCGCCTTCTTCGTTCTCGCATCAATGTCGTAGTACGCGCGCGGGAAAAGTGACGCGCGGTAGAGCGCCGTGTAGAACATGCGCTTTCGGTCGATGTCGGGTGTCTCGGCCTTGAAGCGTCCGAGGACGCTGTTCCAGACCTTTGCGGACTCCGCGCGCACGGCGTCAAAGCTCCTGCCCGAGACCTCGGCCAGATTGGCGACGGCATATTCGCGGTCGACAAAGCTGGATGCCATCCGCGCCGTAAGCACGTCGCCGCGCCTCGCGGGGGCGAAACGGACGCAGCACCATGAGCCGCCGCCTTCGACGGACACGATCTCGCGGTCGAATTCGACGACGAACCGATTGCCGAAATCGTCTGCCACAGGCGTCGCGCGGCGTGCCGAAACACCATAGACCCGCCGCTTCTCTCGGTCGACCTCGACCTTTCCGTCACCGCCCATTGCATCCACGACGAAGCCGGGCTTCTCGGCATCGCCGTATGTGATGCGCATGACGCAAGACCTCTTGGCTGCCGTCAGCTCAAATCCGATGTCGCTGTCACCGAGGTAGACGCGGTAGTAATCTGGACGAATCGTCTCCGACTTGTGGCTGAAATGGCTACGGCGGCTTTCCATCTTCTCGTCAACCGGGCCCGAAACGGGGACTACCGTGATCTGACCGAAGTCGTTCATCCACGGACTCGGCTGGTGCGTGAGGCGCATGCCGTAGAACTGCGTGCCCGTGTAGTCGTAAAACCACCCTTCGCTGTGTCCGGGCTTGGTGACAGGCGCCCACATGGGACCGCCCCACGGACGGCAGATGGCGGGATACACGTTGCCCGCCGACAACGCGAACGAATTGATCGTACCCGTCGTCGCGCGCACATAGTCGAGCGGCTCGGACGCGGTCGCCGCAAAAGCGGAGGCCGCGAATGTAAAGTTGAAAATGAAAAATGTAAAATAGCGGGGTCGCTTCGCGACATCGTACTTTACCATCCTGTTTATGTTTTTCATATCTTCTCTTTCTCTTTCCATTTTACACTTTACATTCTACTTCTGCCCTGGGAACCGTGCCTCGAAGACTTTCTGCTGCCGCTCGACTTCCCTTAGCCTGGCGTCCGGCGCAGCAGGAAGCCGCCGGTCGGGCGACTGCGCGTCGCATGCGCAGAGGTTGCTCGGCGTAAGCGCCGCGCCGTAGCTCGCCTGCCACTGCCCGGCGACCTCAGCCAGCGTCCTGCCGTCGCAGTTCTGCGTCCAGAAGTCATCGCTGTACGTGCCCTCGCGCGCGGCCGCGTTGAGGCGAACGACGAATCCGCTGCTGGCGTTGCCACTCGTACCGCCGACGCGGCTGTACCTGCGCTCGCAGAAGTCGAGGAATGCGGCGGTCGGACGGTAGCTCTCGTCGTAACGATGCCCCTTCGCGGCGGCGTAGATCGCATCGCGGACGGGCTGCTTCTCGTAGTTCATCCAGCGCACCCAGTCTGCGACACCCTCAGTGACCCATCCGGGCGGCCTCTTGCGGCCGTTGCGGCCGTACGCCTGCACGATGTGCGCGAGCTCGTGGACGATCGCGCCTGGTGCCTCTCGGTTCAGCTCGCCGCGCGCCCAGCGCGTGTTGAGAGTGATCGCGTCTCCGACTGTCCACGCGACACCGTCACCCTCGATGAAGCGGATCGACACGCGCTTCGGAGCGACGTAGCCGGGAGAGCGCAGCATGCGCGCGATCCTCGGATACCAGTTGGCGACGACCGGCAGGAGCGTGTTCTTCGCCCAGTCGACCATTTTCTGGTCTTCGCCCGCGTCGATCTCGATGACCGTGTTGTCGCGGCATACGGTCTGCATCCGCTCCGCACGGAGCGCACACGCGGCGGCGACCGCCGCACTGAACATCAAAAGCAGACGGACTATACGCATTTCAAACTCCCTTTTTAAGGTTTAAGTGATCGACCCGGGGAACACTTCCCCTATCGAACACCGCCATTGTACACAATTTTCACCATTCATCGCAATCCCTTTTTCTACTGGTATATACCAGTTTGTGAAAATGCAGAAAACGAGCCCCCTGCCATGCCGAAACTCCAAAATGAATATCCATGACAGGAAACGGGCCGGTGATAATGAATTCTGACAACCAACCCATTGCGGCAGAAGAGGGCGCGAGGGTCAGTCCCGGGTCCGACCCTCGCGGACCCAACGCAGGATGTATCTCATAAGAAGGCTCCTCCTCCGATCCACTACAATATGTGCAATGATACTTCCAAAATGTCGGGCCTTCACGTCCACGCTAGCATTTTCTTCATTCGTCTTCCTTTGCGCTTGCGGTGAGCACTTCGCTTCCGGTTTCGGTGACGAGAACGAGGTCCTCGATGCGGACGCCGAGGTTGCCTTCGAGGTAGATACCCGGCTCTATCGTCACGAACATCCCCGGTTTGAGCGTCCAGTCGGACTTCTTCGACGCATACGGCGTCTCGTGTATCTCAAGTCCGACTCCGTGTCCGAGCGAGTGCCCGAAGCACTTGCCGAATCCGCCGGCCTTGATGACGTCGCGCGCTATCTTGTCGAGCGCCTTTCCAGTAACGCCGGGCTTGACGGCGGCAATCGCCGCGCGGTTCGCCTTAAGGACGAGATCGTGCACCTTGCGGTACAGCGCCGAGCGGCGCTTCGGCGGAATGTTCCGCGTCATGTCGGAGCAGTATCCGCCGAGCTTCACCCCCATGTCGACAAGAACGCCGTCGCGTCCGTTCCACACCGTCCCGTCCGGAACGTGGTGGCACTCCGCGGCGTTCGCGCCGACGCAGACGATCGTGTCGAATGCCTCGCCGTCGCCGCGCTCGTACATCATGGAGCGGATGATCCCCGCCATCTCGCGCTCGGTCATTCCGGCGCGGAACATCCGCCGCGCATCCTTCCATATCTCGACGTTGAGGTCGCTCGCCGCGCGCATCTTCGTTATCTCGTCCGCCGACTTCACGGCGCGCCGCCTCTGGAGAACGCGCGTGGCGTCGACAAACTTCGCTCGAGGCAGAACCTTCTTAAGCTTCTCGAAATCCGCGACGGATATCGCCTTCTCGAATCCGACGCGCCTTTCCGCAGCGCCCCTTCCGCCGAACGCACGCCGCAGGTCCGCTTCGAAGCGCTTTACGTCGCGCACCTTGAGCGCGGGAGCGACGCGGTGCGCCATCGGAATGTAGCGGAAGTCTGTGTAGAGCGTGACGGCACCATTTGCGACGATAGCCCACGCCTCGCCATCGCAGTCGACTCCCGTCACGGCGAGAACGTTCGCGCGTCCCCTGAGTATCATGTCTTTCATGGCCATAGTCATTCCACCTCGCATACAGGCGACGAGAATCTTACTGGTCCAGCCCCGCCATCGCGGGGATATGAACCTCCTCCTGCACCTCGATCTCGGACGAGCCGAAAACGTAGTCGGCCGCGAACTGCTCGACCTCTACGACGTCGTGTGCGGTCTTGGAGGAATACGACTCGTCTCCCCCGCCCGCCTCGAGCGCGCCGCGTCCGGCATCCGCCCTCAGGTCGCGCTGCATCTCGAGCGAGGAAAGAATGTAGGAAGTGAAGCCGAAAAGCGACGCAAGGACGAGCGCGAGCGCAAGCATCCCGAGCGCCATCTCCACAAAAGCCTGGCCCGGCCTAGTGCCCATGGGACGTCCCTCCCCGGCCTCCGCCGCCGCCAGTTCCGCGGACGCACGTGCCCGCGTTGTACTTTATCCACCTTATGCCGGACTCGCGGAACGCGTCGATCTCCCACGTCTGGAGCTGGAGGCAGTAGAAGCATCCCTGCGCGTTGCCGGGACCGTGCTCAAGGTACGGACCCAGGTGGTGCCTTATGTGCGTGACCCATCCGTAGTCCGCCGTCGACAGGTCCTCTCCGCCGACGGAGTCAAGCGGCACAAGCCTCACATGCGAGAAGCACGGCACGACGAAGGAATTGAGCGCAGTCACGACATCGGTCTCGCCGTCGAAGTTCTCCACCGTGCCGAAGGGCTTGGCTGCGGCGGCCCACTTGACGGATGACTCCGCCTCGATCGCAACGGCCTCGACGTCCTGAATGCAGCGGCAGATCGCGGCGCATCCGCGGACGTTGTACTCGGGTTTGATCTCGCCGATGATCGGAAATTCATATCCGTCGTCGTCGCCTGCGAGGGAGAGTCCGTTGAACCACCGCCCCCAGTTGTATCCGCCGTCGCCCTGGCGTCCGCCGTCGAACAGGAACCAAACCTGCTCGCGGTTCGTTATGACGAACGAGGACTCCAGCTCCTCCTGCGGAATCTCCCCGCCGCCGTAGGCGCGGCAGATGTGCTGGATCTCGTTTGTGTCGAGAATGTCGGTGAGCGCGCCCTGCCACGCCCTGACGTGGAGGTTGAATATCTCGCTGTTCTCCATCGAGTTCTCGTCGCGCGAGGGGAGCGGAGCCCAGTCGTGGTAGTTGCCGTAGCTCCTTAGGAGACCTTCGGCGTGCCAGTGGAACCAGCACCAGTTCTCGCCGGCGATCGCATGGTAGAAGTCCTTCATGAGCAGGTAGTGTCCGCCCTGCGCCCCGTAGAACTCGACGTTGTCGGGTCCGCACGCAAGCCCGTCGTCCAGCACATCCTCGATGGCCGCCGCGTATTCGCCCCACGCGCCGGGATACGGCTCGGGATACGGCTCGCCGTTCTCCTTCGTTCCGCCCATGTAGACGGTGCGGATTACGGCGACGTGCTCCCTGAGAATCTGCTCGAAGTCCTCGCGATCGGCCATTCCGTTCTTCCTCGCCGCGCGGCTCGCGAGCCTGAGCGCCTCGACGGGGCCGAGCAGCACGAGCTTGCGCTGGGCCATCACAATGTCATCGCACTCCGCGACCTGGTTCTTCGCCGCCGCCAGGATATGCGCGACGTTCATCTTGCCGAGTTCGTTGAGAAGGCGGCCCTGCTTGCGCGCGGCAGCGAGAGCCGCAGCGTCGCCCGCGTTCTGCGCGCGGTTCTTTCCGCGGACGAAGTCGAACGCGTCGACGTTCAGGAGCGCGATGAGGAATATCCCCACCAGGACCATAAGCAGATAGAGCGCTACCTGTCCCCGTCTCATGTCAGAGCCCCTGGTCGTTCATGTAGAGGGGGAAGTGCGACTCGACGCGCGCCTCGCCCTCGATTTCGATCGTGTCTGAATCCTCGTCGCCGCGCGAATAGAAGCGCGGGATGTCAAGGGCGAGATGCGACTCGACCTCGTTTCCAAGTCCGGAGCGGATGCCGAAGTCCATCGTGTGCCAGCGCTCGTAATCGAGGATTCCGTTCGACAGCCCCTCGTTGTCGGCAGCCATGTAGTCCGGCACGAGAAACGCCTCGTCGCGCTCGCCTTCCTTCGGCCATGTGCGCGGCCCGGCGACGGGAATCATCGCCACGCGCGCCGACTTGAGGCACATCCAGTCGTTGAACCCCACTGCCCGCGCGCGCGCCGCCCTGGCCGCCGCATGGTCGAGGAGAATCTTCGTCGTGACCATGTGGGCGACCTGGAACACGCACAGGAACATGAGGGTGATGAAAAGAACGGCGAGAACCGTTTCCAGCATCGCCTGTCCGCCTCTGGCGCGAGTATGCACGCCCCTGCGCCCGCCTTGCCCGCCGAACGGAATTCGGCGAGCAGACGAGCGGGAGAGCACGGGCGCCAGCCCGCGCACAGGCAGCGAGCCGGCGAGCACCATCAATCTTCGCCGATCTGCTTGATCGTGTCTTCGCTGATGTTCTCTACGGCGCTCTTCGCGTTGCTGCCCTCCTGTTCGGAGATCGCCTCCGCAGCACCGGCGGCCTTCCTGCCGATGGCGCGGCTCAGGTACGTGAACACCGCGATGAGCGATACTGCAATCAAGCAGACGATTATGATGTATTCGACCATCGTCTGACCTTTTCTGAGCGCCTTCATCATTTCTTCGGTTCCTTTCTTGTTATGGATAGTCTGAACTCACGAGCGATTCGGTGCGAACCACGTTCTTGCGCGCCGCCACGACAAGATACCACATCGCGCCGACGACGACAAGAAGCGCGCACAGCGCCAGAACATACTCCAACGCCGCCTGCCCCGCTCTCGCTCTTAACCCCATGGAACGCATTATAGCAAAAAACCGACAGGCGTGGGGGAATTCTTCGCAAAAAACTTATCCCTCGCCCGCTTCGCCGCTTCCAGAAGTAAACTTGATTTTAGTGATAGTTTACCCCTTGAAAGATTGGCTGTTGTTGAGGGAAGGATGATTCCTCCCTCTTCCCTAACCGGGGAGGGGACCCAAGTTTACTTTCGAAAACGGCGCGCTTGGGCAGATTCACAAACTCCGATCAGCAGGGCTCTCGCTACCGCTCCGCAGAATGACATTTGCTTCGCGCCAGCCATTCGCGTCTCGCTGAACGATTCGTTCCGTCCTTGAGCTGGAGGATGTTTCCTCCAGACCTCCTCTACGGCGGCAACTCGGCCTCAGACATACCTCAACACATGGGAATCAAGATTTGATATACTGTCGCCGACATGAAACTGAAAGACGATCCCAAAGCCTACGCCATAATGGGCTGTGCCATGCGGGTTCACGACACCCCTGTCGTGTGAACTCCGACGGTTGGGGTTCTCGCTACCGCTTCACTGCTCCGCGCTTTTCAACCACGGTCAATTGACTCCATTCATAGTTTTCATAGCGGCCTTCGGCCGATTTATGCGACGCAGTCGCATCCCAAAACACTCCTGCCGGCACATATACAGTCGTTGTGAGGTGCGAAGCTGCGGAGCGGTAGCGAGAGCCCGAACGCTCGGAGTTAACTTTTTTGCGTTTACTTTCAGAACGTGCGTTTACTTTTGAACGCAGCGCATCGGGTCGGCGTGCTCCGCCATGCCGGATTTATGGTATAATATCCGCCGTTTCAGAACGGACGTGGTGTCCGCACTGGAGTGAAAACGAAAGGAAAAGACAAAATGAAGTGCATGTACATTGTCGCCGTTGCCGTGGCTCTCGTCTCCGCCGCCGCCTTCACGGGCTGCGAGAAGAAGGAGGCTTCGCTCTCCGATAAGA
>JAEEOY010000256.1 GCA_016284515.1 Kiritimatiellia bacterium
CCGAGCAGCGCAAGCGAGAGCGCGGCGGTCGCCGCCTTGGCAATGAATTTCTCCATGCGGTAATTATACCAAAAAAGGCGACCGCGCATCGGTGCTACTTCACCTCCGCGCCGTTGACGAGGTTGCCGTCGAAGACCAGGTTCGAGATCTCGAAGACGTCGTCGCGCCACACGAGGTCCTTGACGTTCTGCGCCTCGATGACGTTGTTCCTGAGCGTAACGCCGTCCGCATAGCTCTTGAGCTCCTCCTTCGTGCGGCCCTTGTCGTCGTGGTACTGCGACCACGACTGGACGCGGAAGAACGACTTGCACTTTCCTTTGCAGCCTTCGACGAGCACGTTCGCGTAGCGCTGCGGCGTGTCGGTGCGCATCTTGAGGTTGACCATGTTGCCGCATCCGTCCATCGTGCACGCGCGCATCGTGACGTTCGTCGCCGCAGGACACTCCGAGCCGAGCGTCAGGGCGCTGTGCGTCGGATGGCGGAACGTGCAGTTCTCGACAAGGACGTCCTGCGACGGACCGTTCCCAGGGAACTGCGCGTAGTCGTTCGCCCACGCGCCCTTTCCGCCCTTCACCACCACGCCGTCGTCGTTCACCGCAATGTCGACGTTGCGCACCGTGAAGCGACGGCACTTGTCGATGTCGATCGCGTCTGTCGACGGACCTTTGAGCTCCTTCCCGTCGGAGTCCTTCAGTATGTCGGCGACGATGGCGCAGTCGTGCACCACGACGTCCTCGCAATCGTAGTAGTGCGTAGTCCAGAACTTGGAGTTCTTGAACGTCACGCCAGAAACGTCCACGTTCTTCGAGTGCGAGACGTAGAGGAGGCGCGGACGCATGAGAGTCTTGTTGAAGAACTTGGTGCCGTTCTTCCTCGCTTCGGCGCGCCCCTTCCAGAAGTCTTCCCACGTGTTCGCGCCGTGTCCGTCAATCACGCCCTCTCCGGAGATCCTGAATCCGTCGCACCGATCCGCGTTCACAAGCGCGGGGTAGTAGAGGCACGTCTCGCCCTCGATGCGCGTCTCGCACTGCGGATACCCCTCCGCCTCGTCCACGCCGAGAATCGTCGCGCCCTTCTCAAGGTGCAGGTTGACGCCCGGCTTGAAGAATATCGCGCCTGTCCTGTAAACGCCCGCCGTCAGCGTTAGAGTGCCTCCGCCATTCGCGGCAATTTCGTCGATGCGCTTCTGCAGCGGCCATTTCGCGAACACGCCCGCATCTCGCCTATAGGCACGCACATACTCAATCCACGCCTCAGGGGTCGTAATCTCGCCGGCCTTTGACCAGGCGGTGCCGGCCCAGTATGTGAAGTTCGGCTTACGGAACGCGAGGACGCGGCAGTTCATGTGGTCCGTCATGACCTCGACGGACGACGGATCGGCAACGAAGATCGCCTCCATCGTCGAGCCGTTCTCGCCCTTCACGTCCTCGAAGAGCGAGACGAGCCCCGGCTCCTCGACAAGGACGCCCCTGTGGTCGCGCTTCGGCTCGAGGTCGATTCCGGGGCCTGCGCGGAAGTCGGCGCGGAAGCGGTCCGGATGCTCGAAGCTCACGTCGTTGCGGAAGAACCTCTCGCCACGCTTCAGCGTCACGTGGCACGTCATCTTCCCCGCGGCGGAGAACGCGGGATAGACGAGCTCGAACTCGCAGTAGTCGTCGCCCGTGTGGATCACCTTCGAAGACTCCCAGTCAGGATACGTCTTCCATTCGCCGTCGCCCCAGAGGGCGATTCCGCCAAGTCCGCGCGACGCGCCGATCGTGTAGTTGTCGAGGACTCCGCCGAACGGAACCTCGTGCCAGTTGACGTTGACGCCCTTCCCGTGAAGAAGCGCGGCCGCCGCCCCAGGCTCGCCTGGCATCTTGTTGAAGATGTCCCATCCGGACCACTTGTGGTGCTCTCCGGGTCCGTACGCGCGCATTCCGAACTTGTCGTTCTCCCAGCAGAAGTCGTTCTGCCGTTCCGGACACACCTCCGCGTTGCACACACCCTTCGCGCTGCCTCCGTCGAGAAGACGGAACGCCACCGAGAACGCAAGCGCGCCGTCCGCACCCGCAGTCCTGCGGAAGCGCACGCGCGTTATCCCGGGATTCGGCGAGTCGGCCTTCGTGCGCGGCTCGGCGATCGACTCCGTCTCCCATGCAACATCCGACGGTTCCGCGATCAGCTCCATGCGCCGCGTCGCGCCCTTCTCGTCCTTCGCCTCGAGAAGAAGTTTATTCCCCTTCGCAGACGCATTCGCAGACGTGTTCATGTTCCAGGTCACGACCGCGCCGGAGGCAAGTCCGGCGATGGAATCCGAAATCCTGAGCCCCTCTTTACCGAGCGCAAACTCGCGCTTCACGTCCTTCGCCGACGGATAGAGCGGAGTGAGGTCGACGACCGCCGGGTTTTCCCCGGATATCTTCGCGCGCCCCTTCACGTTCTGCTGCTTCCCGTCGATGACGAGCGTGCCGTGTCCCTCCGTCCCAAGCCTGAACAGCGACCACCTCGAGGAATCCTGGTTCTGGTTCCAGAGATTGATCGTCTTCATCTGCTCGATGCGGTTGTACGCCTCGCATCCGAGATCGCACGCCCAGCGCACGCCGGCGGCGTCAATTACGAACGATCCGCCGTCCATATGTCCGTGGCTCTCGGACGGACATCCGCCCTTGACGCCAACATACCAGTCGTCCGCGCCGCGTCCGGAGCGCAGCACGGCGATCGGATTCACCCCGCCCATCACGCGGCAGAGCGCGGAGGCGTCAGCCGCGGCATTCTGCGGAGGCGTCAGCCAAAGGAGAAGGAACGGCTGCATCCTGCCGGTGCCGTATCCGGCACGGACCAGCGCGCGCTCGTGCGCGTCGAGCGCATCGGCGCGGCGGAAGCGCCGCGCAAGGTACCAGCACGACGCGATCGGGCGGCGCTTCGCGAATGGATTCGTGAACGGATCTGAGTAGTTGAAGTAGAGTCCGGTCGGACCAGTCACGCTGTCGAGGTAGTCTACCTGAGGGGCGAGTCCGTCCGTCGC
>JAEEOY010000257.1 GCA_016284515.1 Kiritimatiellia bacterium
TTCGCTCTCGCGATGGCTCGCGGCTCCGGCAAGTCTTCGCTCACGGAGACCGCCGCGATCTGGGCGATGGCCTACGGGCACCGCGAGTTCATCGTCGTGATCGGCGCGAGCGAGGGCGCGGCGCTGGAGATGCTCGACTCGATCAAGACCGAGCTTGAGGTCAACGAGCATCTCGCCGAGGACTTCCCGGAGATGGTCTACCCTATTGCGCGTTTGGAGGGGATCGCGAACCGCTGCGCCGGACAGCTCTACAAGGGCGAGAGGACGCGCATCGCGTGGACGGCGAGCGAGATCGTCCTGCCGACGATAGCGGGCGCGGCCTCTTCCGGCGCGATAGTCCGCGTGGCAGGCATAACTGGGCGCATTCGCGGCATGAAGTACAAGCGCCCCGACGGGCGCACAATCCGCCCCGAGTTCGTCATCGTCGACGACCCGCAGACATCCGAGTCGGCGGGATCGTCCGAGCAGACGAGGAAGCGCGTCCGCGTGTTGGCGGGCGACGTGCTCGGCCTCGCGGGGCCGGGCAGGAAGATCGCGGGCGTGATGCCCTGCACGGTGATCCGCCCCGGCGACATGGCCGAGCAGATGCTCGACCGCTCGAAGCACCCCGAGTGGAACGGAGAGCGCTGCCGCATGGTGTACAGGTTCCCGAAGAACGAGACGCTCTGGAACAAGTACGCCGACCTGCGCGCGGACGAGCTGCGCGAGAAGGGGACGTTCCTGAAGGCGACCGAGTTCTACCGCCAGCACAGGGCGGAGATGGACGAGGGCGCGGTCGTGGCGTGGCCCGCCCGGTTCAACCACGACGAGCTCTCCGCCGTGCAGCACGCGATGAACCTGAAGCTCACCGACGAGGCGGCGTTCTGGGCCGAGTACCAGAACGAGCCGCTCGCCGAGGACCTGGGCACCGAGGAGCAGCTGACGCTCGACGGAGTCTCGTCCCGCATAAACGGACACTCGCGGCTCGGCGTCCCCGTCTCGGCGACGCACCTGACGGCCTTCGTCGACGTGCAGAAGACGATGCTCTTCTACTGCGTCGTCGCGTGGGACGACGACTTCACGGGACGCGTCATCGACTACGGCGAGTGGCCAGACCAGAACCGCCGCTTCTTCACGCTCGCCGACGCGAACGTGACGCTGCAGATGAAGTTCCCGCGTCACGGACTCGAGGGGTGTCTTTCGGAGGGTCTCAAGAAGCTGACGGGCGAGATCCTCGGGCGCGAATACTTCCGAGACGACGGCGCGGCGATGCGGATCGAGCGGTGCCTCGTTGACGCGAACTGGGGACAGTCCACGGACACCGTGTACCAGTTCTGCCGGGAGTCGGAGTTCGCATCCGTCCTCACGCCGTCGCACGGCCGGTACATCGGAGCCTCCTCGAAGCCAATGGGCGAGTACAAGAAGGCGGTCGGCGACCGCGTGGGCATGAACTGGCGGATGCCGAACGTGCGCGGCAAGCGGGCGGTGAGGCACGTCGTGTACGACACGAACTTCTGGAAGTCGTTTGTGGCGACGAGGCTCCTCACCGCTACCGGCGACCGTGGGGCGCTGACGCTCTGGGGACGGAGTTCGGACGACCACCTGCTCTTCGCGGAGCATCTGACCGCCGAGTACCGCATCAAGACCGAGGGCCGCGGGCGGCGCGTCGACGAGTGGAAGATGCGCCCGGACGCGCACGACAACCACTGGTGGGACTGCGTCGTCGGCGCTGCGGTCGCGGCTTCGATGTCCGGCTGCGTCCTCGCGGGGACGATGGCGGACGGCAGGCCGAGGACGGCGGCGAAGCCGAAGGTGAAGCTCTCGGAGCTAAGGCGGATGAGGAGATGATGACATCGCGGCCGCCAGGGGTTTCGCTCTTTCGGACTCCGACGCAAAAAAGTGAAAAATAATTCTCACTATTTTGCTTCGGCAGTTGTATATATTATTGTGGGGCGCTGTGGCGCGGCCCTTGTCCTGACGAGTGCGTGCGGTGCGGCTTTTGTTGTTTTTCACCGCAGCCGCCATCGGCAGGTTGCCGGCAGAGCGAAAGGAGGGGACGCCATGCGGTACGGTAGCGTGTGCAGCGGGATCGAGGCCGCGACGGTCGCATGGCGTCCCCTCGGCTGGCGCTGCGCGTTCGTCTCGGAGGTCGAGCCGTTCGCGTCGGAAGTCCTGAAGCAACGTCTGCCGGCGGTTCCGAACCTCGGCGACTTCACGAAGATTGAGAAGGGAGGCTACGATGGAACAATCGACCTCCTTGTCGGCGGGACGCCCTGCCAGTCGTTCTCTTCCGGCGGGAAGCGCGGCGGGATCGCCGACCCTCGCGGAAGCCTCACCATCGAGTTTGTCCGGCTGGCTGAAAGGACGGACGCGAGATGGCTCGTATGGGAGAACGTCCCAGCCGTGCTTTCCATCAATGGAGGGCGCGACTTCGCAACCTTCCTCTCCAGGCTCGCGGGCTGGGACGTCGAAATCCCAGACGGAGGATGGAAGAATTCGGGAATCGTCACCAACGCGCCCGGACGCTTCGGCGTTTCGTGGCGAGTGCTGGACGCAAGATATACCCGAGTTCCCTCATTTCCGGGGGCGGTCGCGCAGCGACGGCGCCGTGTCATCCTTGTCGGATTTCGTGGAGACTGGACGCGCGCCGCAGAAGCACTGCTTGGCGGCGAGCTATGCGGAGGCTCTGCTCCGCCGCGCCGGGCGGCTGGGCTATTCCCTGCCTCCGGCGCTGGAGAATGTGCTTCGGGCGAGTGCTTCCCGATAGACATGATGAACCTCGAGGGGCGGACGAAGAACCTCAAGACGAAGTGCTACGACGAGGCGGGAAGCGCGATGTACACATTGCGCTCAAGCCACGTGAACGCGGTCTGCACGCCGACGCAGCTGAGGCGGCTGCTCCCGGAGGAGTCCGAAGCGCTGATGGGCTTCCCGCGCGGCTGGACCGACATCCCGTGGAAAGGCAAGCCGCACGCGGCGGACGGACACCGCCACCGCGCCTGCGGCAACTCGATGTGCGTGAACGTGATGCGCTGGGTGGGAGAGCGCATCGACGCCGTCGAAAGAGGAAAGGAGTTTGACGACTATGGACGAGAAGTCGATAGAGGAGGCGATGGAGAAACTGCTCACGTCGCCGAAGGAGGTGGAGGTTGACGGACAGCGGGTGACGAACCAGTCGATGGCGGACATCGTCAAGGCCGCTCAGTTCCTGGCCTCCAAGAACGCCCTGAAAGGCAGGAAGCTGCCGATCAGAATCACCAAGATGGCATCGGGAGGAGGGGTGCTATGAGGCTTTGGCCATCGAGGAAGAAGGGCGGCGGGGACCGGAGGAGCCTCGGCGGACGTCTTGCCAGCTGGATGCGCGCGCGCTTCGACGCCGCGCAGACGACGAAGGACAACGCGAAGCACTGGGGCGCGGCGG
>JAEEOY010000258.1 GCA_016284515.1 Kiritimatiellia bacterium
CAACGACGACCAGAAAGCGGCACTCGCCGCGATAGAGTCCGCCGACAAGCCTGTTCTTCTCTTCGGCGTCACGGGATCCGGAAAGACCGAGGTGTACCTCCAGGCGATTGCGCGCGAACTGGACGCGGGACGCGGCGCGATCGTGATGGTCCCGGAGATCTCGCTCACGCCCCAGACTGTGCGGCGCTTCGCCTCGCGCTTCGGAGAGAAGGTGGCGGTTCTCCACTCCGCGCTTTCGGACGGAGAGCGCTACGACGAGTGGCACAGAATCCGCTCCGGAGCTGCGCGGGTGGTCGTCGGACCTCGCAGCGCGGTCTTCGCGCCCGTCAGGGACTTGGGTCTCATCGTTGTCGACGAAGAGCACGACCAGAGCTACAAGCAGGACGACAATCCGCGCTACAGCGCGCGCGACGCCGCGGTGCTGCGCGGAAGGCTCGAAGGCGCTCGTGTCGTGCTCGGTTCCGCGACGCCGTCCTTGGAGAGCTGGATGAACGTCGAGCGCGGCAAGTATGCGTGCGCGGCGATGGCGAACCGAGCGGGCGCGGGGACGCTTCCCGACGTGAGGCTCGTCGATATGTCCGACCCCAAGAGCGGAAAGCAGGGCGGCGCGATTTTCTCGCAGGAGCTTTTAGACGCGATTGCGCTTCGCCTAGACAGGCACGAGCAGACGATTCTCTTCCTCAACAGGCGCGGATATTCGCGGAGCGTCACCTGCGCGGCCTGTGGCGCGACGGTGGACTGTCCGGACTGCTCCCTGCCCTACACCTACCACCAGGCAGACGACTGCTGCAGGTGCCACATCTGCGGCGGATGGATTCCGACGCCGAAGGTTTGCCCCGCGTGCGGCGCGCCGGCGTTGCAGTACAAGGGCATCGGGACGCAGCGCGCGGAGGCGGCGCTCGCGAAGTGCTTCAGGAACGCGCACATACTGCGGATGGACGCGGACTCGACCTCGCGCAAGAACTCGCACGACGACATACTCTCCGCGTTCCGCCGCGGCGAGGCGGACGTTCTTCTCGGAACGCAGATGATCGCGAAGGGGCTCGACTTCCCGAACGTGACGCTCGTCGGGGTGCTGAACGCGGACAGTTCGCTCAACATGCCGGACTTCCGCGCGGCGGAGCGTACGTACCAGCTGCTCGCGCAGGTGGCGGGGCGCGCGGGGCGCGCGGAGCTTCCGGGCGAGGTGATAATCCAGACGTACGATCCGTCCGCTCCCGCGATAGTCGCGGCTGCGCGCGGCGATTTCGCCGCGTTCGCGAAGGACGAGCTTTCGGCGAGGAAGGAGTGCTATTTCCCTCCGTACTGCCACCTTGCTTGCGTCAACCTGCGATCGAAGGACATGAACGTCGTCGCGGCGTGGGCGGAGATGTACTCCAAGTCGCTGATGAAGGTGAAGGGGCTCACGGTCTCTGAGGCCGTTCCAAGCGCGCTCGAGAAGGCGGAGGGGTGGTACCGCTGGCAGGTCGTGGTGCGCGCGGCGGCGGTTTCGTCCATCGTCCGCGCCTGGCGCTGGATTGTCGGAGAGCGTCCGCCTCCCGCCGCTCTTCGAATCGCGATCGACGTCGACGCCTACAACCTCGTCTGAAACTGTAGCGGTTTTGATTAAAGCAAGAGATCAACAACAAAGGGAAGGAGACGACATGACCACGGCGGAAAAACTGGTAAAGGTCCTGACTGAGAAGAAGATGACGTGCGCGACTGCAGAGTCGTGCACGGGCGGAGGCGTGGGTTACGCGATCACGGGTGTTTCCGGAGCGAGCGCCGTCTTCTGGGGCGGGGTCATAAGCTACGACAACTCGGTGAAGCGCGGCGTGCTGGGCGTGCCGGAGGAGGTGCTGGCGACGCAGGGCGCGGTGTCGCCTGAATGCGCGGCGGCGATGGCGGAAGGCGCTCGTCGGCTTTTGAAGACCGATCTCGCGGTGTCCCTCACGGGCATCGCCGGACCCGGCGGCGGCAGCGCGGAGAAACCGGTTGGCCTCGTCTGGTTCGGTCTTGCCTCGCCGTCAGGCACCGTCACCGAAAAGAAGATATTCCCCGGCGACCGCGATGCCGTCCGCACAGCAGCGATCGAACACGCCCTCCAACTTCTGCTTAAAGCGGCAGACGTCGAGACCACTTGACTCCGTCTAAACCGCAAGGTTCTGACTGGTCGCCTCTATTCCCCCGGAGGTTCCGTCGCGGCAGTGCCATAGGGGGTTCCGTCGCTCCGCGACGGAACAATGTCAAGTCTACGAAAGAGTCATCAGAAAACAACATGAACAACTTGTGACAACGTAATTCCGAGTCGCGAGCTACCCCTCGCCAACCTCCGTGCGCGCCGCGGCACATCCGCCGCGCATCGATAGATGCCAGTAGGCTGTCGGACGAAAGATTCCGAAAATTCCAACCCCGCGGATTACTGGAAAATGGTATAATCTATGTAAAAGAACATTAGGGAGTTTCAGACGGCAATGCCAGAAACAAGTACCGCCAACCAGATGCCTTGCTGGCATTTCGCCGCCCAACCCGGCGTGGCGACATTGGACATGCTTGCGAAGCGCGGGCGCGTAGAAAGAGAGGCAGCATGAAGAAGCCGGCATTCGATTTGAAGGACATAAGGATTGCCGTCAAGACCATCAAGACGGCAATCTTGAGGAGCCGCTATATGGCAGCTCGCAAGGCGAACTTCGAGCATCTGAAACTGTATTTTTACGTAGGCGCGTATGTCTCCGCAAATTCACGCAATGGGACATGGGGTACAGGGGCAATTGCGGCAATATCGGAAAGGCTTTCGCAGGAGCTGCCTGGACTTCGTGGCTTTTCGCCTTCCAACATAAAAAACATGCGGCAGTTTTTTGAGGAATGGCGCGATCAATCAAATCGCCAGGTGGCAACTGGCGATTTGACGAAGTGCCTGACGGATGGAGACCTTCCAGTAATTCGCCAGTTGTCAACTGGCGAATTGACAGAGTCGGACATGGCTGCGTTTTTCAGCATCGGCTTTACACACCACATGGAGATCATCTTCAAATGCCGTTCACAGGCAGAAAGGTGGTACTACATCAGAAAAACGGCGATGGAATTCTGGAACGTGGAAGACCTTAAGCGGCGGATTCGCGCTCGCGATTATGCGGTGAACGGGAAAGCCATTAACAATTTTGGCCTAACGATCCCATCCGACAGGCAAGTGTCGAGGGCCGTTCAGGCGTTCAAAAGCGAGTATCTGCTGGACTTCGTCAACATAGTCGATGCTGATGACGACGAAGAGACGATGGATGAGCCGGAATGGATGATGGAAATGGTCGCGAAGGTCCGTAGGTTCATACAGGAACTTGGACCGGACTTCTGTTTTATGAATGTCAAGAAGCGGTTCGTTGTGGGAGAATCGGAATTTTTTTCAGATTTGGTGTTTTACCATCGGACGCTCAAGTGCATGGTTGCCGTGGAGTTGAAGAAGGGGGCGTTCAAGCCAGCTTATCTTGGGCAGTTGGATTTCTACCTGGCATGTCTCGACAAGTACGTCAAGCTTGAAGATGAGAATCCCTCGATCGGGCTTATTTTGTGTCATTCTATGGATCGACCGGTTGTGGAACTTGCCGTGCGTCGTTATTCAATGCCCCTGGGCGTGGCGACATATCGTACATCCGAAGACGTGCCGCCGGCATACAAGGCGTTGAAGCCTTTGTTGGATGGTTCGCAGAAGCTCTTGGTTGAAATGACTTCCGAAAATTCCGTTTCACCGCGCAAGTCAAAGATGAAGAAAGGCAGCGGGAAATGAATTCTATCGCAGTGGGCGCAGGCCGCCTCACCTTCGCCGCGGCGAAGATGTATCCCCCGAGCGAAGCGAGCTGCGAAGCAGGCTCAATGCGGGGTGCGCGGAGATCATCCCCGGGCTTCTCGATTCAATCCGCAAGGCGACGTCGGAACGGTGGGAATACGGCAAGGGGAAGAAATCGACGCATGGATCTGGCAGAAAGGCGAGGGTGTGATATACTATGCGCATGGCAAAGTCAAAGGAGCAGAAAGCCGTTGTGAAGACCGAATCTGCGTTTTACGCGCAGGTCCGCGACGTGTTCGTTCAGGCGCGGCAGTTCGTACACAAGACGGCTAATTTCGCGATGGTCAAGGCGTGTTGGCTCGTCGGGAAGATGATTGTCGAGAAGCAGGGCGGCGAGGCAAAGGCGGCGTATGGTGACAGACTGATTGCGTCGCTGGCGATTCAGTTGACAGCCGATCTTGGCAAAGGATTTACACAAGCCAATTTGCGATACATGCGCCTGTTTTATCTCGCGTTCCGAAATTGTCACACACTGTGTGACGAATTGAGCTGGAGCCATTACAGGCTTCTCATTTCGGTGGAGAACGAAGAGGCGCGGGCGGAAAGGCGAGAGGTTTGGTATAATATGCGTATGAAAGGCTGAACCGAATGACCGCGAGCGAAAACCAGATTGTCGTCTATCAACCGACGGGAGAATTGGTACGTGGATCAACTACCGAGGATTTCTCGGTAGTTCGCATGGCGACGTCTGAACGGCGCGAGTACGGCAAAGGCAAGAGGACGGTGGGCGCAAATGGTGTGAAAGGGAAAGGAGGGCTATGAGTCCAGAAGAGAAATCCCGACTTGCCATAGACAAAAAGCTGGTTGAATCCGGCTGGGCAGTTCAGGACTTAAAAGCCCTGAATCTTTCGGTTTCTCTTGGTGTAGCTGTTCGTGAGTTTCCGACAGACACCGGTCCTGTAGACTATGCATTGTTTGTAGAGGGTGTGCCTGTTGGCGTCATAGAGGCAAAGAAATCAGATGAAGGGGGAAACATAACCACTGTCGAGGGACAATCTTCACGTTATGCTACTAGCAGTTTCAAATGGGTAAAGGGCGAATACCGCATCCGTTTTGCATACGAGGCGACTGACAAGCTCACGAGATTTACCGATTACGATGATGTCAAATATCGTTCGCGAACCGTGTTTTCCTTCCATCGTCCCGAAACGCTGAGCGCACTCTTGAAACAGGCCGACACGGTTCGGAACAACATGAAACATTTCCCCGCGTTCGATCCCACTGGTTTTCGCAAATGTCAGGTTGTGGCCATTGAAAACCTCGATAAGTCATTCGCGGACAGCCGCCCCAAGGCGTTGGTGCAGATGGCGACAGGTGCGGGCAAGACTTTTACCGCCATTACAGCGGCCTATCGGCTTCTGAAATACGGGAAGATGAATCGCATTCTCTTTCTCGTTGATACCAAGGGGCTTGGTGAGCAGGCGGAACGCGAGTTCCTGGCTTACAGGCCGACGGACGACAATCGCTCCTTCTCGCAGATTTATGGCGTCAACAGGCTTAAGTCCTCCTACATTCCTGATGGTGTCCAGGTGTGCATAAGCACCATTCAGCGAATGTATTCCATCCTCAAAGGCGAAGACCTTGACGAATCCGCCGAGGAAACTTCGTTCAATGAATATGCAACCGCCGATTCTAAAGTACCGAAAGAGGTTGTTTACAACGCAAAATATCCGCCAGAGTTCTTCGACTGCATAATCGTAGATGAATGTCATCGCTCCATCTACAACGTATGGAAGCAGGTGCTTGAATATTTTGACTCCTTCATCATAGGACTGACCGCGACGCCCGACAAGCGGACATTTGCGTTCTTCGACGAAAACGTCGTAAGCGAATATCCGCGCGAACAGGCAATCATAGACGGCGTGAACGTAGGCGAGGACGTGTTTCTGATAGAAACCGCCGTCGGCAAGAACACGACGCACATCATGAAGCAGATGATCGAGGTGCGTAGCCGCCTGTCACGCGAGAAACGCTGGAAGCAGCTTGACGAGGATGTTGACTATACGCCTTCGCAGCTCGATAGGGATGTCGTCAATCCAAGCCAGATTCGCACAGTTGTCCGCACATTCCGGGATAATTGGCAAACGACGCTGTTTCCCCGCCGCAAGGAAGTCCCGAAGACGCTGATATTCGCCAAAACCGACAGCCATGCCGACGACATCATCCAGATTGTCCGCGAGGAGTTTGGCGAGGGCAACGAATTCTGCAAGAAAATTACATACGCCGCCGAGGACCCCGAGAAAGTCCTGAGTTCCTTCCGCAATGACTATTATCCCCGCATCGCCGTCACGGTTGACATGATTGCGACAGGTACGGACGTAAAGCCCATCGAATGCCTCATCTTCATGCGCGACGTGCGCAGCAAGAACTATTTTGAACAGATGAAGGGACGCGGAACGCGCACGCTTCTGAAAGACGACCTCCAGAAAGTCTCGCCCTCCGTAACCGGCAACAAGGATCACTTCGTCATCGTCGATGCCGTCGGCGTCACAAAGTCCAAGAAAACCGATACTAGGTCCCTTGAACGCAAGCCGTCCGTCAGCATGAAGGAACTGATGATGAACGTTGCGCTTGGCGACAAGAGCGAGGATACCCTTACGTCCCTTGCGAACCGCCTCGTTCGGCTGAACAGCCAGATGTCGCCAAACGAGAAGAAGGAATTTGCCGAAAAGGTCGGCGATGGTGTGGGGCAGATGGCAGAACGGCTCTTGAACGCATTCGACGAGGACGTTGTTCTCGCCAGAGCGCAGACGCAGTTTGCCGCCCCCGAACCCAGCGAAGATCAGATTACACAGGCAAAGAAGGAGCTGGCAGTCGAGGCCGTCGCCTCGTTCCAGAAGCCCGAGACCAGGGATTACATCGAGAATGTGCGCCGCAGCCACGAGCAGATAATCGACAGCGTCAATCCTGATACGGTGCTGTTCGCCGGATTCGATTTGCAGCAGAAGACAAACGCCGACCGCGTGATAGCATCGTTCCGCGAGTTCATAAACGAGAACAAGAACGAGATAATCGCGCTCCGCATCATCTACGACCAGGCCTATAAAGACCGTCCGATGGTAATCGAGGCGTTGAGAGGGCTGTACGAAAAGCTGAGGGCAAAAGGCGTAACCGTGGAACGCCTATGGGATTGTTACGCCATCAAGAGACCGGACAAGGTGAAGCGCGGCACGATGGCTCAACTCGCCGACCTCATATCCATCATCCGTTTCGAGATGGGATATGCCGACAACCTCACGCCTTTTGCCGACCGTGTAAACTACAACTTCATGCAGTGGACGCTTCGCCGCAACGCGGGCGCGGTGCATTTCACGGACGAGCAGATGGAATGGCTGCGTCTCGTCAAAGACCACATCGCCGTCTCGCTCAGCATCGAGCCGTCAGACCTTGACCTCAATCCATTCGACCGCAAGGGCGGCCTTGGACGCTTCTATGAAGTGTTCGGCGAGAACTACGAGGCGATCCTGACGGAAATGAACATTGAACTGGTGGCGTAGGGGAGGCGAAAAGATGAATCTTGATTTCGACAAATACTACGAAGCGCCGGAACCGGGACGGCGCGAGCGCGCCTATGGCTGGGCGACGGCCATCGGTCTTCAGGATGTCGATGGACTCAAGCCGTCGCAATACCTCATCGACACAGCGAGAAGAAACATCGAGGGTGAGATTTCTGCCGATGAGGTTCGGCGTCTTGTCGATGAGTATTACGAGGTCAAGGGCGAACACGAAATACCAGAGGACACGGCCGAGGCGGACAAAGTATCCGCGCGCATCAACCAGATAATCCATTTGCCGTCTTTCCGGCTTTCGCCCGAATTCTATCTTGGCCTTCATGGAAAGATTTTCGAGGGGGTGTTCCCGCATGCGGGTGAAATCAGGACTGTCGATTTGAGAAAAAGAGAATGGGTGCTGAACGGCGATTCAGTACAGTACGAGGCGTCTTTCCTTATTGAGAAGTCGCTTGCTTACGATTTTTCGCAGGAAGAAAAGTTCAAGTACAAAGGACTTTCGGAAGATGCATTCGTGGAGCATTTTGCCTCTTTCATTTCGGGCATTTGGCAGATTCACCCGTTTCGCGAGGGAAATACGCGCACGACGGCAGTTTTCGCAATCAAGTATCTTCGGTCCAAGGGCTTTGACGTGACGAACGACCTCTTTGCCGACAAGTCGTTCTACTTCAGAAACGCTCTCGTCAGGGCCAACTACGAGAACCAGAAATTGAATGTCGACAAGACGCGGTTGCCGCTTGAAGAGTTCTTCAAGGTGTTGCTGTATGGAGACGAAATCGAACTCCACAATCGTTTTTTGAAGATTGGCCAGGAATACGGTACGCCAGCGGCAAAAGTAATAGCGGATTTACACCGACATGATAACGGTGTAAGCAAGCCGGATGTCGTAGTAAATGTCGTAGCAAATGTCGCAGTAAAGTTGTCGAAGGCTGAAGAGTGTGCGGTCAAGGCATTGTTGCGTACCCCTCATCTTACGGCATCATCGCTTGCTGCCACGTTGAAGGTTTCTCCGCGACAGGCACAGCGGATTATTGCAGCACTTAAGAAGAAAGTCGGGCTGAAGAGACGCGGCGCCGACAAGAACGGCGAGTGGTATTTTGAGGGGGTAGCGAAATGAAAGTCGGAAAACAATGTCCCGAAATCATGGCGAGTATTTCGCTTCCCCGTATTGTGATTTCGTAAGAAGTAAGGAGGAATTTATGTGGCTTTATGATGCAATGAAAGATGTTGCAAAGCTGGCGCAAAAGGCAGACAACATAGAGTTATATCAACGGTTGATTGACCTGAGTGCTCAAGCGTTGGATTTGCAAGCGGAGAATACAAAACTTAAGGAAGAAAATGCCGAGTTGAGAAAGAAAAGGGACTTGGCCAGTGAAATAGTTCGGCACAAGGAACCGTATATCACTTTGAGGAATGACGAGGAAGTGCTACGTTACTGTTCGCACTGTTGGGATACTGACGAAAAATTGGTTCAATTGGCATGTGATGAACGTATTGGAACTTTTGAATGCCCGCATTGTAAGGTAGATGGCGTGTTTGACAAAGTCAAGAATGATGCCATTTATCGTAACGCGAGTGCCGCTTATGATAATGACTTCCTGTAATTAAAGTATTATGATGCTGCAAAATAAAACGATGTGAGTATTGGGTGGAAACTGCTTTATGCGATTCGCGATCAAAAAGTGGGCAGATGTTCTGCAGATTATTAGTGGGAGAAACCAAAAAGAGGTTCTCGATCCCACTGGTTCGTATCCCATCTACGGTTCGGGCGGCATTATGGGGTATGCAAATCAGTATCTATGCGAAGCGGGAACGACTATTGTAGGGCGGAAAGGAACGATTGATAATCCTATTTTCGTAAATGAACGGTTCTGGAATGTCGATACGGCGTTTGGGGTTTCGCCGGGAGAACAATTGAATCCCAGATACTTATATTTCTTTTGCCGACATTTCAATTTTAAGCAACTCGATAAGTCAACAACGATCCCGAGTCTTGCCAAACGAGATTTATTGTCGATAGAAATGCCGGTTCCACCTCTTGTCGAGCAAAAGCGTATCGTTGAGAAAATCGAAGAACTGTTCTCCGAACTTGATAACGGCGTCGAAACGCTGGAGAAGACAAAACAACAACTTGCCGTCTATCGTCAGTCGGTGCTGAAAGCGGCGTTTGAGGGAAGATTGACTCGCCCATACAGAGAAACAAAGGGGTTTGAGAAATGGGAGATGGTTCCCATAACTGCGGTTATAGCGAAGAATAAGAACGCATTAAAAGCGGGTCCTTTTGGCTCGGCGTTGAAAAAAGATTGCTATGTGTCTTCGGGCTATAAGGTGTATGGGCAAGAACAAGTGATCGCGGGCGATGAAACAATAGGCAATTACTATATAAACAAAAAGAAATACGAAGAACTGAGTTCATGTGCTGTTGCACCAGGAGATGTTTTGATTAGTTTGGTGGGAACAGTTGGGAAAGTTTTAGTTCTTTCGGATACGTGCTTGCCCGGTATTATCAATCCAAGACTTATCAAAGTTACGCTGGATGCCACAAAAATGCTCCCGCTATTTTTTAAATACTATTTCGAAAGTGCTTACTTGAAATCTCTATACAAGGAGAAAGCACATGGGGCGACTATGGATGTGCTGAATATGGGGATGATAAAAGAATTGCCCTTTCCGTTCTGCAACGTCAAAGAACAGCGGCAAGTGATTGCAGAAATCGAATCTCGTCTATCCGTCTGTGACAGCATTGAAAAGACCGTTGATGCCGCCTTGCAGCAAGCCGCATCCATGCGGCAGAGCATCCTGAAAAAGGCATTTGAAGGAGCATTAGGTAAAAAAAGGAGACACCATGTCACTAATAATTACGGTGCACACGAATGAAGGAATTGTAATGTCGAGCGATAGCCGTACGACATTTAACAAACAAGATTTTAGCCCGTTGCCTGATGGGAAAGGGGCGATTATTACCAACAATCAAGGGATTCATTATTCGGATACCACATACAAAACATTTTTAGCTCCAAATAATGTTGGCATCTCAACGTGTGGGGCGGCAGCCATTGGTGGGAAACCCGTTGCTGGATACATTGAAGATTTTATAAATAGCAATATCGTGCCAAATACCAAAGTGTCGGAAACGGCAAATAAAATATTGGATGAGTTTCGGAAGTTTGATCCAATACCGGATATAACATTTCATGTTGCAGGATATGAGCGCGACGAGGGAGCTATCAATCAAAGAGTCTTTCGCGTTTATGTTGGTCCATGCAATATTGAAGAAATCAATGTTTCCTCACAAGGTGCTGCGTGGAATGGCGAGGCGGAAATATTATCTCGAATAATAAATCCTTATTGGGAGGAAGTTAAATTAAAAGATGGAACTAAACGCTATAAAAAACATGGTGCACCATCCATCCCTTGGAATTTCTTTTCACTTCAGGATGCGATAGACTTCTCTATGTATGCAATGAACACGACGATTGAAACGATGCGATTTCAAGAAAGGTTGAAGACTGTTGGTAAGCCAATAGACATATTGGCGATTAAGCCCACAAAAGCGTTTTGGATTCAGCGGAAAGAATTGCACTCATAAATGGAGCTGTGTTATGTCTGAGCAATCATCATCCATCGTTTCCAAGGTCTGGGGGATGTGTAATCCCCTGCGCGACGACGGCGTATCGTATGGTGACTATCTGGAACAACTTACGTACCTCATCTTCCTCAAGATGTCGGACGAGTATTCCAAGCCGCCGTATAGGAAAGACACCGGCATTCCCAAGGGCTATACGTGGTCGGACATGAACACGCTCAAGGGCGCGGAGCTGGAAGAGCAGTACAAGAACACACTTGAGACACTTGCGACGAAGGGCGGCATCCTCGGACAGATATTCTCCCAAGCGAGCAACAAGATCAGCAACGCGGCGATTCTGTACCGCATCGTGCAGATGATCGACAAGGAAAAGTGGGTTTCCATGTCCTCCGACGTGAAGGGTGAAATCTACGAAGGGTTGCTCCAGAAGAACGCGGAAGACATTAAGAGCGGCGCGGGGCAGTACTTCACGCCGCGTCCCCTGATCCGCGCGATGGTGGAATGTCTGCGCCCCGAGCCGATGAAGACGATTGCCGATCCGTGCTGCGGTTCGGGCGGATTCTTCCTTGCCGCGCAGGAGTTCCTTGCAAATCCCAAGAACTACACCTTGGACAGAGCGCAGAAGGCGTTCTTGAAGAATGAGACCTTCTATGGGAACGAGCTTGTCAAAACCACCTTCAAGATGGCTTTGATGAATCTCTATCTTCACAACATCGGCGACATCTACGGCAACGTTCCTGTTACGCAGGGCGATTCGCTTCTGACAGATCCCGGTTGGCGCGTGGATTATGTCCTCACCAATCCACCGTTCGGCAAGAAGTCGTCCATCACGATGACAAATGAAGAGGGCGAGGAAGAGCAGGAAGACCTCGTCTATAATCGGCAGGATTTCTGGACGACAAGTTCGAACAAGCAGCTCAACTTCGTCCAGCACATCAACACGATCCTGAAAGCGACCGGCAAGGCGGCGGTCGTCGTGCCAGACAATGTCCTTTTCGAAGGCGGCGCGGGCGAGACGGTGCGTCAAAAGCTTTTACAGACAACCGATCTGCATACAATCCTCCGTCTGCCGACAGGCATCTTCTACAAGCCGGGCGTAAAGGCGAACGTCATCTTCTTCGACAAGAAACCGGCAAGCCCTGAGAGACAGACAAAGGAAGTCTGGATATACGACTTCCGTACCAACATCCATTTCACCCTGAAGCAGAATCCAATGAGCGATGGCGATTTGCGGGATTTTGTTTCCTGCTACAATCCGGCGAACCGTCACAAACGCAAGGAAACGTACTCGGCGAAGAATCCCGATGGACGTTGGCGCAGGTTCAGCGTCGACGAAATTCTAAAGCGTGACAAGACGAGTCTCGACATCTTCTGGATCAAGGATAAATCCCTCGCCGACCTCGACAATCTCCCCGATCCCGAAACGCTCGCTGACGACATCATCGAAAACCTCCAAAGTGCCTTAGAGAGTTTTCAGGCACTGAAGAAGCAGTTGCGGTAAAGCGCATTGAGGGTAAGACCTTGTACAAGAGGAAAGCAATTGATGGCTAAGAAGCGGAGTGCAGTTCTATCACAAGATGACATTGCAACAATCTGCGATGTTTACGACGAGATGCAGCTTGGGTTTGATCCGAATGATTTCTTATCATCATTGTTTGGTAGTGGCAAGGTGGCTAGAGGCGTAGTCGTTAACAATGAGACAAAATGGTGGCGGATAAATCAAAAGCCACTTTTGAAGATTGTTGAGGGAATGACAAAGAATGGGGGTGTTGGCGTAAAGTGGAGCTCTGCTAATCTGCTTAATAAACTAGAAGATGTTTTGCTGACAAATAAGGCAAAAGGTGTTAGTGATATTCGTCAAGAGCTTCAAGTCTTTTGTAGCGACATAAGTGAGAAACCACCTGTTGAGTATGTAGTCTGCATGCCGATCTATGGAGTGTCCATCACAAAAGATCGGTGTATTTCAGTTGGAAAGTATTCATTTGTGCATGCAGACTATTTGACGCAAAAGAAGTTCACAAGGATATTAGGCGTAAACCCCTCGGCCTCGCCAGATTCGCCAGATAACTTTTGGCATACAGAATGTTTCGTATGTGTAGATGTCTGTGCGTGTGAAGATACCAAGGCGAAAGAATTGGCCATGGCTGAGTTTAAATGGATAGAGAATGCTATTCGATTCTCATTGCCGAGTAAGATGTATGGCGCTGGAATTACTAGTTATGATGATAAGAGGATTGAAAGAATTGTTGTCGCTGTAAAGGGTAGCGATATTGCAGGATTGTCCTCGTCGGTAAAAGGTCCATTGATGCCCATCAAAATTGAGTCTATTGCGTACACGAGGGAGTTTAGGTGCATGCTTGAAGTGCTTGGTAAGCCCAGCGCACAACTTACAGAATTGCAGAAGCGGATTAAGCACGCTATTTATCTATGTGGGCTATCTATGCAGTCCACGGAGCTGTCGGTATCTTACTTTCTGTGCGTAGCTGCAATGGAAGCTTTGTTTTGCAAGCAGGAGAACCCTTATGTAAGCCCATCTATTGCACAGCAAATAATAGAATCGTTTTGCTTTCTGATAGTTGAAGAGTCGAATAGGCGGTTGTGCTTTGATGAACTGCGAAATTTGTATGGCAATCGTTCTGCCATTGTTCATGGTGGAGAAAAAGAGCTCACAGAAGAAGATGTTATAAAGGTCAGAATGTTTCTTATGGTTGCCATCAATAAACTTTTAACTGATGATACATTGTCGAAGATGCCGACACTATATAGTCTGCAGGAATTAGTCAAGGATTTGAAATTCGGAAAGCATATAATGAAGGAGACCATGAGATGAAACGGAAAGGTGTTATTTATATTCTGACGAATCCGGCGTTTCCCCAGTACGTCAAGATTGGGTATACGCAGAACTTGGAAAAACGGCTTAAGCAACTAAACCGGAGCGAGACATTGCCTTTTGCGTTTCGTGCGTATGCGGTATATGAGGTAGAGAGTGAATTTACCGATAAGAGTTTGCATGCGATCATTGACAACCTAGACCCTAGTCTGCGAGCGATTGAGACTTTTGACGGCAAAAAGCGCGTCAAAGAGTTTTATGCTATGTCTGCCGAAGACGCCTATCACATACTGGAATGCATAGCGAAGATAAGTGGCACCACAGATCGCCTAAAGCGGATGAAACCCGAAGGCCATGAAATCGACGACGAGAAGACTGCAAAAGAAATTCAAGAGGCGGCTCGGCGCGGGCCTTTCAGGTTCAGCATGTGCGGAATACGAGCTGGAGATGAGGTGGTGTTTATTGATGATGAGGACAAGAAGGCTATTGTCGTTGATGATCGTCATGTTCGCTTTGGTAAAGTGACAACATCCTTGTCTGCCCTGGCACAAGACTTGTTGGGATGCAATCACCCTGTACAGGGAACAATATATTTCAAATACAAAGGAAAGATTCTTGACGACATTCGGAAAGAGCGAGAAAGAAACTGAACATGCGAGTAGGCGCGGCGGCATGGTATAATATCGGTGGAGGACGGAAATGAACGCTGAAGAACTTGAAAAGATTGTCGCAAAGCATGAGATGCAATGCCTTGAGTTGAAGGAATCCTTCAACGCTGAGTGCATCGAGACGGCTTGCGTGTTCTTAATATGAAGACAAGGAGTGAACGATGGCTGAAGAGGAAAACAAGATCAATCTGCCAGGGCGGTTTGCCGTATATGGGGCGGTCGGTGGGAAGCCGGCTGTCGTGGCGCGGTTTGAAGACAATGACGTATGGCTGACGCAAAAGCAGCTTGCCGACCTGTTTAATACGACGAAACAACTTGTGAGCCATCATATACGGCAGATTATAGATAGCGGCGAGTTGGATAGAAATCGAACTGTCAAAAAATATTTGACAGTTCAAACCGAGGGAACCCGTTCAATCGGGCGGCATGTCGACCATTATAATCTCGACTTTGCCGAATACAAGGCATTGGCGGAAGAACCCATGTCAATGTCCGATTGGGTAGCGGCTCTCGATGACCAGTTGAAGCGATTGCATGCAAAGTTGCTCACAGGCAAGGGGAAAGTTTCGCATGAAGATGCGATGGAAAAGGCGGAACGTGAATTTACCATTTATCGACAGCGGGAGATGCGACAGTTGAAGTCGGACTTTGACAAGGCGGCAAGGGGATATCTCGGCGGACCAACGGGTTCATAATATGAAGCGTGACGAATCTAAGAATATCAAGATTGTTTCTGGTGGGCAGACGGGCGTGGATCGCGGCGCATTGGAGGCGGCGGAAGCCCTTGGCCTTGAATTTGGCGGATGGGCGCCGCACGGCTGGATTGCAGAAGACGGGACCATTCCGGAGCAGTACCGGGAGAAGATGCAGGAATATCCATCCATGGGCGGCCGGGCGCGGGACTATCGCGAGCGGACGAAGGCCAATGTGCGGGATAGCCACGCGACGTTGATTCTGGTGGATTCGCTGCCGCTTTCAGGAGGGACCAAGCTGACGGAAAATACGGCGGTTGCGATGATGAAATCGCACAAGGTAATCGCGATGTCGGCTGCGAATGCGAAAGATGACGCCCTCAAGTGGTTGCGGCAGTTCCTCGAAATGTCTTCGGCAGTGGTATTGAATGTCGCAGGTCCGCGCGAGTCGAAGGCTCCTGGCGTACAGGCAAGGGCGAAGGCGTTCCTGGAAAAGCTGCTGTGGGAGGCGTGACGCCGAGCTCTAAGAAGCTATCGTCTGGCTGCGATTAGAAAGTTTAGCGGCATCAATGCGCTCCGCAATGTTCTTTCCGTGTGGTATGGAATCAGAATCTGCGCAGAGAAATCTGAGAATCCCGATAATCCGATGAACAGGGGGGGCGGGGTCAAGACGGCGAGCGCAGCCATTCCAGTGGTTTCGCCGCGCTGTACTCTGTCACGGCATTGACCTTGACGCCGCAAGAGATGGCGTGGTAGAATGTCCGCTGAAAACTTGAATAGAAAGATGACGCAGATCATGAGAGATGCATTTGCTAAGGCGATAGCGCTGCTGCCGCTTGCGGCGGCGGCCATGACGTATCCGCCGTACGAGATCTACACGGGTACGACGTCGGGTAGCCCACAGCTCAACTATACGAAGGTCTGCGATCCTGGACGTACTGGCGAGGCCAGCGCGAGCTATGTGACGATGGGCTCGCTCTACCCGGCGCGTCCCGCCCTGGTGAACACAGCGTACGCAGGGAAAGTTACAATCCCGGCGTATATCGGCGGATTGCCCGTCCGGAGAATCAATGACGCAGCCTTCATTGCGTGCCAGAACATCACAGACGTGGAGATACCTGCGACCGTCCGCGAGATCGGTGCGCGGGCGTTTTCCGACTGCTGGAATCTGACGAACGTCACCTTCGCCGCCGGTCCTTTCCGCTGCGGAGGCCGCAAAGCGAACCTATACCGTCTTCGGACGGAAGTCTCTCCTCTCGGGAGATTGGACGCCAGTCCCCTCCGGGCAGGAGGCGAACTACAATTTCTTCAAGGTGCGGGTTGCGATGAAGTGATGTGATTCGCCTTTTGCTGAATGCGGCGGCGGAGCAGGATGCTCCACCTCCTTGGGTCGGTGCGTGACGGGGGTCAGGCCTTGAGCATCTGCTTGCGGAGGGCGAGGGCGACGGCCTCGGCGCGGTTCGTCACGCCGAGGCGCGCGAAGATGGCCGATAGCTGCTTCTTGATGGCGACTTCGGAAACGCCGAACTGCTTGGCGATGTCTGAGTTGGACTGGCCCTGCGCGACGGAGGCGAGGATGTCGAGATGACGCGGGGAGAGACTCGGCGTCGAATTGTCCTCCTCGGCCTGCCGCATGAGCCTTTCCGGAATGAGGCGCTTTCCCGCCATGATGGAGCGGATCGCCTCGATGAGGTCGTTCGCGGCCGTGTCCTTCATCAGCGCGCCGTCCGCGCCGTTCGTGATTGCGTCCGACATCTCCTTCGAGGTGCCGAAGGAGGTGAGGACCATTATCTTGATTTCCGGGCAGGCCTCGTGTATGAGCTTTGTCGCTTCTGCGCCGGAGAGCTCGGGCATCATGAGGTCCATGATGATGATGTCCGGCTTGAGCGCGAGCGCAAGTTCGACGGCCTGCCTTCCGTTCCTTGCCTCTCCGACTATCTTCATGTCTTCCTCGCAGGCGACGAGTGTCGAAAGTCCCATGCGCATGAGCATGTGGTCGTCGGCGAGCATGATGCGGATCTTGGCTTTTTTCATGGCGCGTGCGCCTCCTGGGTCTGGACGGTTGGCATCGGCATGGAGACGGCGGCCCTTGTCCCGTCGCCAGGCCGTGAGTCTATGGTCAGTGTCCCGCTCAGCTTTTCGAGCCTGTTGCGGATTCCCTCAAGCCCGAAGTGCCCCTGGAGAGGCCCGTCGCAGTTCACGGGGTCGAATCCGCATCCGTTGTCCCTCACGGAGAACAGGATGCGTCCGGACTCCGTGCAGCCCGCGACCTTGACTTCGGTCGCGCCTCCGTGCCGTATGGCGTTTCCGGTGAGCTCTCTTATGATGGCGAGGATCGCGTGCGCGGTGGTGTCCTTGAGGCGGCGCCGCGGGACGTTGAAGCGGATGCTTATCGCGGTGTCGCCGTCTAGCTGGTCGAGCGTTTTGCGTATCGCCTCCGCGAAGTCTGGTTCCTCGAGCGTGTCGCTTCTCAGGTCGAAGAGGCACTGCCTCAGTTCGGTGCGGCACGAGTTCAGCATCTTCTCCGCTGTCTCGAGGCACCTGCGCGAGACGGCGGGATTCCTGTCCAGCGTCTTCGCACCCGCCGCGACCTGGCAGGCGACTCCGGCGAGTTCCTGCGAGAGCGAGTCGTGCAGCTCCACGGCGAGACGCGTGCGCTCGTCCGTCTTGAACTCGGCGATGGCGTGTGCCACCTGCTCGCGGTAGAGTTCGCGTCCGCGCCTGTTTACGAGCTTCTGCAGAATGCGGTTCCAGATGTAGACTCCCACAAGCGCGGCGGCTAGGATGGAGATCACGACGAGAAGCCGGATGGGAGTCCACCACGGCGGACGAGCGATGATGCGAATGTCCTCTGGCGTGCGGATGACGGAGACAAGGTTCCTTATGCGCGGGAAGATGTCGTCCGGGTTCCACCGTCCGATCTCGAGGAGACAGCGTCCGGTGACCTCCAGCTCTGTGCCGACCTCGATGTCGTCCGCTGCGTCTGGATGCAGCCCGAGGTCCACGGTGAGCTTGAAGGGGCCGCAGGCGAGCAGCATCCGACGCACCGAGTCGTCGGGCGAGGACATGCTCTGGACGAGCCCCCTGAGCCGCATCAGGCGTCCGTGGCTTCCCGGATCGATGGCGCTCGGCCCTCCGTCTCCGCTGTACACCGAGGCGAGGTCGGTGATCTCTGCCTCCTCCTGACGCGCCGCCGCGCGAGCCTCCGCGCGGACTACTGCGCGCGAGAGGTTTACGCGGAAGAGGTCCGTCTCCGGGTATCCCGCTGCCGTCACCTCGTCGCCCGGCGACGGCGCGGACTGTCCGTGGGCGAGGGTTACGTTGACGATGCGTCCGCCGCCAGTGCGCACCATCATCCTGTTTCCGCCCCAGACGGCAAGAACCTCGCCGGAGACGGTCCGCCTGCCGCGCCTTGCGATTTCGCGCGGAGTACGGTAGAGCGCCTTCTCCAGCGGCGGCGCGGCGAACGGATCGCTGAGGGCAGGCTCTACGACGGAGACGTCCGAGCGGTTGTCGACGGAGATGAAAGGCCCGGAGAATTTGCGGCTGCCGGATACGGTGCGCATGAACCGACCCTTCACCCGAACCCGCGCGTCGCGAAGCGTTTCGAGGCTGGCTTCTTCGCCCGGGTCTGCGCGGAGCGCCACGGGCAGGACGTCTTCCGCGTCCTTCAGCAGGAGGAAATGGTTGCTTGCGTCTATCTCGTCCGGAAACGCGTCGATGACAGTGCCTTCGGTGACGACGGTGCGGAGGTGGTGCTGCTCCTCGCTGATGTCCCGCAGTGGCAGGACGAGAGGTGGCGCGACGGTGTCGGTTCCGAGAGACTCGATTCTGTCCGCCGCGATGTCGATTTCCTGGTGGGTGGACATGTGGGCGAGTCCGCTAAGAGCCACCCGCTCGCCGGGCGCCGGCGTGTGGTCCGTCGAATTCTGTATGTCAACCCATCCGCTTTCGTCGCTGATCACGAGATAGCGGCTTGACGGCTCGTCGACGGCCTGCACCGTGCCTGTTATGCAGAACGGCGTGTAGCGGCGGCGCGGATCGTCCGCGAAGTCGTTGAGTTCCTCGGCAGAGCGCAGCGTCTCGCCTTCCGTCGCCGCAGGCGCGGCGGCTGCGATGGCCATCGAGAGTATTGCGGAAATCATCATCATTGCAAAGTATACCACAATTCCTGCTGTTCGTGCATTGCAACTTCGGTATACTTTCGGATAACCCTCCGTATACCCGCGGATAATTGTCCTGTGCCGCTGGCATTTGATACAATAGAATCGCAACGGAACTCCCGCACGCCCAGACAATGAAAGGAGACGATATGAGAAAGCTTCTGCTGTGCGCATCTCTG
>JAEEOY010000036.1 GCA_016284515.1 Kiritimatiellia bacterium
AGTTGAACCGGAGCTGCGACCCCGCCGTCTTCGGCAGCGCCTGGGCGAGCTTCACGAGCGCCGCGTCCTCGCGCGCCATGCCGATCGCCTCGTGCGGCTGCACGCCGCGGCCGCCGCCGACGCCGCCGAACACGATCGCGTCGACGTAGTTCTTGAGGGTCGAGTGCATCTGCTCGATCATTCCCTTGTGCCGCGGGTTGCCCTTCGACTGGACGCCCGGCAGCCCCTTCGCAAGCGGCTCGGTGATGATGGAGCCAGCCCGGAACACGACCGGCTTCCGACCGTCCCCCTCGCGGAGCGCGTTGATCGCGACGAGCGCCGCGTCGAACGTATCGTCCGCAGCCGCCGTGCCGTGCTCGCCCTTGATGACGCATCCGCCCTCCGGCACGCCGACACAGCAGAGAAGGTAGTGGTAGAGATACCTCACCCACGCCGACTTCAAGGTCTTGCGCGTGCCGTCCGCGGCCTCTTGCACGGGCTTTGCAAGGTGCCCGAAAACGTGCCCGGTGAGCCGGTCCATGATGGCGAACTCGACGACGCGCTGCGGCTTCATGTTCCCGCCGAAGATGACGAGGTGCTCGTACCACATGTCGTCCACCTCGACGACCATGCACGGCTTTAAGCCCACGCGCGTCATGCGCACCGTCGGCAGGAAGTCGATCTTCGCCTGGCCCATGCCGATGCGCGCCGCCTGGAGCGCGAACTTGTCCGGCGAAATCGTCATCATGTTCCGGAGCGACCAGCCCGGAGGCGGCGCGCTCTCGCTCCACGGACACGGCTCGTCCTCAGCCGGACGGTAGCCGTAGGTCGCGGCGTAAAGCTCACGCCATGTGCCGACGCCGGGAATGGCGACGCCGTTGACGAGATCGAGGAGGAGCGCGCGCCACGCGGGCTTCACCTTGCGGCGGTTCATGAGCACGCGCGAGTGCCAGTGCTCGACGAACACCTGGTTCGCCGCGATTCCCTGGGCGGAGACGCGCCGCGCCACGCGGCGGTCCACGCACGCCCACACGCCGACCTTCTTGAACTGGTCGAGCTTGCGGTAGAGGGACTTGAGCGAAATCCCCTTGTAGCCAAGCGGCTCAAGCCGGGACGCGATCTCGGCGGCGCAGCGCTTCTTGTCGGCGGCGCGGTCGAAGACCTTCAGGGCGTCGATGAAAGAGAGCGTGCGCTGCGCCTCGTCGCTCGGCAGCAGCTTTAGGAGCTCGTCAATCTCAACCTTGGTGATAATCAATGGCGTTTCCATTTCAAGCCTTTCTGTAAGTGGGTGAGTTGTGAGTGGATGATTGGGTGAGTTAACTCCTCCACTCATAACTCCTCCACTCTTAACTTACTATTTGCTCCTTGCCTTGAGAGCGGAAGTCGCCGCGGCCGCAAGCTCATTGAGCGAGGCCGTCACAAGCGCAAGGTCCTCCATGTCGATCCGCGCGAAGACGTCGCGCTCGCGCCACGCCTTGTAGACGGTCGATATCGGCTCGCGTATCGCCGCAATCAGCAAGGCGGGCGAGTTCGCCACCTCGTCAAGCGCGGCCTGCTCGTCAGCCGCCTCGTCAGCCGCCTTCCTGCCCGCCCCCTCGCGCTTGCCGCCCCAGGACGAGTGGGACTTGATGACGCCGATCTCGATCATCGCCTGGCGCACCGTCTTCTCCTCCATGCCGACCGTCGCCGCCTCAAGCTCCTTCTTGAGGATCTTCTTGTCAAGCGACACGCCCTGGGCAATCCGCTGGACGCCGATTGTGCGTTGGAAAGTCTCGATATATTTGTCGGCGGTTCTCTGGGTAATGTCAAGATTGCCGTCACACCAATTCGACCACTGACCATAGCCAAGCAGCTGCTTCTGAATCGCAAGCTCGCGCCCGGCTTCAATGATGTGTGCAAGTGCCACGCGTCCGGCGACGCGGGCTTGTGAAAGGTGGAAGCGGACGCGCTCGGCGGCGTCTTTAGATTCGCACTCCTCGAAGACAGGCAGCGGTTCGGCGACGATAGGTTCCGCGACGACGACCGCGTTGGAGTTGCGAGTTGCTTTGGATTTCTTCATCTTAGATATTTCCTTCCTCGGGTTCGTATTCGTTTGACTCGATGTAGCGTTCTGCTGCATCGCGTGAAATCAGGTAGCGGCCATTGATGACATTGGCCGCGAGCTTGCCGGTCTTTATGTCGGCAAGGATGGGGTTCGCCGAAGCCAACCCATACGCGGCGGCAATCTCCGCCGGTATGAGGATCGGCTTCTTCGGCAGCTGGGCGATTATTGCTTGAGTTGTGGTGTTCATGGCTTTCCTTCCTAATTATGGGGGACAACTGCTACGGCTCGTCCGCCCGCCGGCACGACACCGCGCCGTTCGATGCGGACACGACCGCACTCAATGACCTCGATCTTCGGCTTTGGCGCAAGCGCGTCGTACTGGGCGAGGCGGGCGCGAAGCATGGATTGACGCCGCTTGGCCTCGCGCCGAGCACGCTTCGTCGCCTCGTCCGGCCCAGGGTGGTAGTAGGCTATTTTCTTGCAACCCGCGCAGTACTTGGCCTGCTTCGCACCCATGAAATGAGCCGGAAAGAACTCGCCGCATATCTTGCATTTGACGAGGACGTATTTGCCTTTCTGTTCCGGCATCACCGAACCTCCAGGCAGCTGCCGAGCTTGCGGCCGCTTGTTGTCGTCCGCTTGCTGTCGGAACCATAGCTCTCATAGAGCTTGATGCCGATCGCGATGCCAAACGCGACGCCGACGGCCACGGCGAGCGCGGCGAAGGCGAGGAACTGACCGGCGTTGATGTCGATGGGGAAGTTCATTTGTAGTCCTCCTTGTTTTTTAGACAGGATTAACAGGATTGACAGGATTAAGAGCGGCCGCCTTGCGGGCGCGGCGGTTGGCCTTGTTGCGATTGCAGTGGAGCTTGTGGCTCTGCTTGCCGCGGCGCTGGCTGCCGCAGTAGTTGAGCCACGCCTTGAGTGCCTTGACGCCCAGGTATTCGGCGACCGCGCGTCCGCGCTTGGTGACAATCTTGTAGAGCAGCTTGCCGTCTTCGTGGGCTCCAACCTCCCAGACTGGCGGAAGGTCAGCCGCGGCGAGGTCTTCTGTCCCAAGCGGCACGACATCGAGCGTGTAAACTCTGCGAGGGTTCGTGTTGCCGGGATTCTTGTCGTCGCGGTATTGGCCGATGAAGTGCGTCTCGCGGCTGGTGTTGACGAAGCGCTTGAGAGTGATGTTGCGCGGCAGCTCAAGCCAGTCCTTGCGCTCGATGGTAATGGTCTCGCGCTTCGGCGTGACTGGGGGAGCCGCCGTCTCGGCGGCTGGCTGATCGTGAACGATGATAGGATTGCTCATGTTTGCTCCTTGTTGGTGGTTAGTCCTGAACCTCATCAAGTGCGTCGTGCGCACGATGGATGGCTTTGTTTGCCTCGCTGAGAGACGCCTGCGCCGAGATGTAAAGGCCCTGCCCAACATACGCAAAGGCGTGGCCGATCTCATGATACGCAGTCTCCAGTGTCTTCTGAATTTCTTCTCGGCTCATCTTACGTGCCCTCCTTCTTCAGAAGCCGCTTGTGTTCAATGAAGTCGGCCTCGCTCATGATGACTACATCGCGATCGCAACGATCCCAGCTGCACACGACTTCAAGCCCGATGCGGCTCAAGACCTCGATCATGCCGCCGATGCGGGCGCGGTTTAGCTTTGAGCAAAGCTCGCCCTCGTGCTGCTTCGCGTGGTAGTGCAGCTCGCCGATCCGCTCGTTGAGGTAGTCGGCGTCGGCCTGGTCAAACTCCGCCAACGGATCTGTCGTCTTCTCGCTCATTTCACTTGCCCTCCTTCGCGACCTCGATGCCGCGCTTGCGGAGCTCTGCCGCGAGACGGCGCGATTCGCGCCGACCCGTGACGACTCGCCAGAGATGTTCGCGCGTTACGCCCAGCTCTCTTGCGAGAGCCGAGGCGTTCGTGATGCGCGAAACGGTTTTGATCTTTGCCTTGACCATTATTAGACCTCCACAATGTGTGCTGCGCGGTGCGCGATAAAAGTCCACATGGGGCTGCCCTCGACGCCATCCGGCACGATGAGAACCATCGGCTTGAACTTCTCCTCTGTCTCCTCGTCGAACTCGTCGCGGATTTTGGAGAGCGCCTTCGTAAGCGCCCTCGGACCGACTGGCGCGTGAACGACGCGCACTGTGTCGGTTGACGCGATTGCGTCCGCAACCTTGATGTACCTGTTCTCCTTCACGACGACGAAGCCATGTGCTTCGCAAGCCCAGGCGTCGAGAATCGGGAAGTGAATTTCCGGCGGCATGGAACATTCCACTTTCATTAGGATGCGCGTCGCCGGCCTTGCTGTTTTCTTGCTCATTTCTTTTGCTCCTTCCTTGTTGGTGTAATTTTTTGGTATACTGTTGCTCGTCTCTTGTGACGGTCAACGGTAGGAATTATACAACATATCTGTTGGGTTTGTCAATAGGGTCAAACATATTTGTTGCAACGAAAATGATTGGTGGTAAAACATGAGTGTTCTATCTGAAAGGCTGCGAGAACTTCGCGGGCCTCAGTCACAGTCGGAAATGGCTGAAGCTCTTGGTATGAAGTATCAACAGTGGGCACGCTACGAAAAAGGCGTCGTCGCGCCAGGTGCGGATATTCTCGCCAATATCTGCCGCGCACATGCCGTATCAGCCGACTGGTTGCTCGGTCTCAGTGACGAGCGCGGCACTTCCGTCAACGCCGGTTCGGGCGCAGCAGTTGCGATCGGCGCGAACGCCCGCGCGAGCGTCCGCGGCGAATCTGCCGCGCGCGGCACTTCCGCCGCGCACGGTGAGCGCCCCGACTGCGCTGGCTGCCCCTACAAAGAAAAGATGAAAGAGTTTGAAGCATTCTTTAACACCATCCAAAAGAAAGGCAAGAGAAAATGAAAGGCAAACCAAAGATAGAGCGCGTCGATCTCTTCGGCGACACGCGCAAGATTGTGTTCGACACGGATCGCAAGCAGTTCCTCGCCGTCGGGCGAGTCAGCCCCACGGATGCTTCCCGGCTCTTCGAGAAGATCGCCGAGCACTATGCACCGGCGAAGACGAAGCGCGGCAAGCGCATCGCGGAACTCGCCGCCGAACTTGCCAAGCTCGTCAAGGCGGACTGCGACTTCTACGCCGACACGTACTCCTACATCGCCAACGGCGAAACACTTGTGCTTACTCTCGACAGGGAAACCGAGTAATCCTCATTCTGGAATACCAGCCAACCGCCCCTTGCAACCCGCTTGCAGGGGGTTTTCTTTTGCCCTGAAATCGCGGCACATCTGCCGCCCCAAACAATCAAGTTGATACGCGGCAAATCTGCCGCGTTTTTCAATACGATTTTACTTGACATGCCCATTTTTATTGATTCAATTTGATTCACTTTAGAACCAGATTCCAAAGTTGAACAAGTTGAAAAGCCATTTTAGCCATAGTAGCCATAATAGCCATTTTATCAACTTGATACATTTTAGCCATAGTAACCCCTTCGCGCGTTTGTAAGTTGACAAAGTGTATGCCATAATAATCGCGGCCCCAGGGAGTGCTCACCCCTCGGCCTCCTGTGGTGGGACGCGTGGCCCCGGCGACACGGGGCACCCCGCGAGGGGTCAGGAGTCAGGGATTAGTATGGAAAACGAAAAGAGAAGCGAAATAGACGAGCTGCTGCAGATCGCGGTCGCGGCCGACCTCGAAGGCCTCGACTTCCTCTCGCGCTTCACATACGACCAGCTCGCCGACGGCTACAACGGCATCGGGCCGGAGTTTCTGCCGCCGACCATCCGCGCCGCCGTGTCGAAGTTCCTGCACATCTTCAAGCCCGCAGCACTCGGCCACGACCTCAGGAACGAGCTCGGCGACGGAACGCGCGAAGGCTTCTGCGCGGCGAACGAGGAGTTCCTGCGCAACTGCATCAGGCTTGCGGCCTACCACTGCCGCGACGACTACAAGCGGCGGAACCGCGCCGTGTCCGCGGCAATCGTCCTCTACGAATTTGTGTCCGCCGATCGCTTCGGCTGGCGTGCGTGGCTGGAGGCGAAGGAGCGCCACGCGGCAAAACTGGCTTCAGACAATTCCGTCTGGAACACAAAGGAGGAAAAATGAAAAAGCTACTGATGCTCGCGGCGCTCGCCGCAATCGCTGCCGGTTGCGGCGTGAAGAAGATAACCTACGAGAAAAAGGTAGACAACGAGGGAGTCACGACAATCTCGTACAGAATCTACCAGAACGATCACTGGCTCAACACCAAGGCCTCTGCGTTCAAAGGCGGCATGACGTCGGAAGGCAAGTTCGAGTTCCAGGGCGAAGGCTTGCAGTCGTCGCCCAGCGAAGAGTTCAATCGGGCAATGCAGACCTACACGACGGCGTTCGTCCAGCTCGCGCAGATCGCGGCGGCCGCGTACAACCCGAGCGCGAGCATGGCTGCAGCCGGCAAGGAGTCAACGACGGTCAACGTGCAGGTGCCCAGCACCGGCGAGGCGGCGGCCAAGGCGTCCGCAAGCACCAGCAGCGCAGCCACGCAGTCGAGCGACCCACACGCAGCCGACTGCACCGACGGCAACTGCAGCGACGGTTCCTGCACCGACGGTTCCTGCACTCCTGAGGTGAAGTGATGACTCGCGCGCAGTACCAGAAGGAGCTCGAGAAGCTTGAGCGCGAGGCCGACAAGCGCGGCTGCTGCGTCATCCCGGCGAAGCCGCTGCGCGAGCCGAAGGAACCCGCGCGCAATGTCCGCAAGGGAAAGGCGAAGTAAATGGAAGTCAGCGACGGTCTCACGCTAACGCTCGGCGGCACTACGATCGGGCTCATTGTCAAGGAGCTCTTGGCGTGGCATCGCTCGCGCAACCAGAAGACTCGCGTCGAGCCAACGCCGCTGCCGGTCACGACGGAGAAGTCGCCGAAGTACGTGACGGTTCAGGAGTTCAACAAGCATGTCGAGGACAACGCGAGGGACCACGAGAACATCTTCGCGCGGCTCAACGCGAACGACAAGCTGACTTCGAAATTGGAGGGCATACTGGAAGGCATCCGGGAAGACCTCTCCGCGATCAAGAACAAACTCTTCAGGACAAAATAGCAATGGACGCACTTGACAGACACGTTATAAAGACCGCGCTCAAGACGCTTCAGGCGGCTGGCGGCACGGGCGTGAAGAAAGCCGCGCTCCTCTCGCAGATCGACCTCGCGGCCGGCGCGCCGACCACCGACGAGCAGCGCGAGGCGGCGTTCACGCTTATGCGCGACCGCGGCTGGATCACCTCCTACATGGAGCCGATCTGGCACGACCAGCGGTGGACAATCACGGAACGCGGCATGACCGCCCTGGAGGGAATGTAATGCCCGCACGCAGCGATACCTGGGAAGCGCAGCTCCCCGCCGACACGGCGAAGGAGCTCTACCGCCTCACGAAGCCGCCGACGAAGGAGGAGGTCGAGGCGGGCCGCCCGTACCTCCGCGACTTCGACCGCGACGTCCTTCCCTACCTCTCGCTGCATGGCATCGTCGCGCCGAGCCACGCGACGTGGTTCCGCTTCAAGCACCGCATGCGCATGGACGAGGCGGCGGAGACGATCATCTCCGTCGAGGCGTCGAAGCGCATTGCGCAGGGAATCACCGCGGCGAAGATCGATCCGCAGCTTGCGGCGGACATGATGACGTCGCTTTCGGTCGACGAGGCGGCGAAGCCGGACGGCGAGCGCAACGAGAAGGTCATGCAGATCTTCGCCAGCGCCGCGGCGATGTTCAAGTCGGCGGAGCAGCGCGACCGCGAACTCGCGCTCAAGGCCGCCGCGCAGCAGACGAAGGACGAGCAGCTGCAGCTCGCCCGCGAGAAGTTCGAAGCGGCGGAGCGCCGCGAGAACGCCGCGAGGTCCGCGCTTGGCGACACCAAGCTGACGGACGCTGCGAAGATTGCGAAGATGAAGGAGATATTCGGCTGATGCAGCTCATAGACTATCTGCTTGCGTTCCAGAAGAAGCTCGCCAATTCCGTGGCGCGCTTCGTGATCGCGCTCTGGTCGCGGCAGACAGGCAAGGGCTTCACGACGTCTTTCGTCGCCTCGCGCGGCGCAATGACCGAGCCGCGCTCAAAGTGGCTCATCGTCGCGCCGACCGAACGGCAGTCCCTCGAGACGCTCGACAAGTGCAAGGACTGGATCAAGGCGGCGAACTTGTCGGCCGCAGAGAGCGAAGAGGAGTTCGACGCCCTGGAAAAAGGCGCGAAGGTCAAGGCCAAGATAATCGAGCTCCCGAATGGGTCGAAGATCTACGCGCTTCCCGGAAAGCCCGCGAGCTTGCGCGGCTTCACCGGCTACCTTATCATCGACGAGTTCGCGTTCTTTGAGGACCAGAAGGAGGTCTGGAAGGCCGTCTTCGCCGTCATCGTCAACCCGATGGCATCCATCAAGCGCGTCATCATCACCTCCACGCCGAACGGCCAGGGCGACATGTTCCACAAGCTCGTGGACGAAAACTTCCTGAACCCGAACCCGAAGCGCCGCGTGAAGTGGGAGGTGCAGAAGGTCACGATCCACGAAGCGGCGAAAGAGTGGGAGGCCGCCGGGAAGCTTGGAACCGTCATCGACGAGAAAACCGGCAAGGAGCGGGCGAAGACCGCCGAGGAATACGTCGAGGAGGTGCGCGAGGCGTTCGACACGCCCGAAGCATGGCCGCAGGAGTTCGAGTGCGAGTTCCTGGACGCGAGCGCGAACCTCCTCAGCTTCGACCAGATCACCGCCGCCGAGAGCGTGGAGGCGACGGAGCACGGCTTCGACCCCAACGAGCCGGGCGAGTTCTACGGCGGCTTCGACTTCGGCGGAATCAGCGACCCGTCTATCTTCTGGTTCGCCAAGAAGGTCGTGGAGACCGGCGCTGACGGCAAGCCGGTCGAAAAGCTCGTCACGCGCGACGTCATGTTCATCAAGGGGCTCGACACGGGCGAGCAGCTGGCGGCGGTGAGGAGCCGCATCGACAAGTGCGTGCGCGTGTGCGTGGACTACACAGGCCCCGGGCGCGGCTTCGGCGACATCGCCGCGAACGGGATGCCGGGGACCGACTTCACCGGATGGGGCGAATACGACGCCGACCCGAAGAAGTTCCTTGCCGGCAAGATCGAGAAGTTCAGCTTCAGCGAGGTTTCCAAGCGCGAGCTCTTCACGCCGTTCAGGCTCTGCTTCGGCAAGGTCTGCTCGTTCCTCATCCCGCACGCGGACTGGATCCGCCAGGACTTCCACGCGATGCAGATGCTGCAGAGCGGCAACGACTTCAAGTTCTGGGCGCCGCGCATGTCGAACGGACACTCCGACGGCTGCTGCGCCGCCGCGCTCTGCCGCCGCGCCGCGAGCTTCGGGGGCGAATACGTGAAGCCGTTCGCGGCGACTGCGGCACACAACATCGACACAAGGAGCGTTTATGGCGACTAAGAAGAGTGGCAAGGTAAAAGTGAACAGTGAAAAGCTGCCGCCTCCCCATGTGCCGACGAGGCCGGTCGTGGTAGACGCGGCGCATTGCTGGCTGGAGCGCACGAACCCGCTCGTCGGCGTCTCGATCCGCACCGCGCAGAACATCTGGGACGCCGCCCGCGCCGGCGACACGCAGCGCCTTCACTGGCTTTTCAACGAGGTCGAGAGCGCGAACCCGGTACTCTTCACCTGCATCGAGCGCAGACAGGCGGCGATCGCCGGATTCCAGCTCAAGGTCTCCGCGCTGCCGTCGATGGAAGGCAGCCTCGCTGACGAGCAGAAGGACGCCGTGGAGAGCTTCATCGCGGGGATAGAGAACTTCACGGAGATGCTGGAGCACCTCGACTCGGCGTTCTTCCGCGGCTTCGCGCTCGCGCAGCCGATCTGGGAGGAGGACGCGACCGTGCGCGAGATACGGCTGCACAACTCGTGGGAGTTCCTTGTGCACGACGGCGTCCTCTACCACAACCCCGAGTGCAACGGCTTCACGCGCGACGCCGTGAGCTGCGCGGACGCGGGGCTCATAGGCATCCAGCGCAGACGGGCGATAGACTACCCGGCGCTGTCGATCCACATCCGCCACGCGGTCGCGGAGCGGGACTGGGGAAGGTTCCTCGAGCGCTACGCACTCCCGAAGCCCGCAGTGACGATGGCCCCGAACGCGACGAACGAGCAGAGGAAAGACTACCTCGACGCAGCGCGTGCCGTCGAGAACGGACAGGTGAGCGTGTGGCCGAGCGGCAGCAGCATCACGGACTTCGCCGGCGGATCGCGCGGCACCGATCCGTTCAACACCTTCATCGAACACCAGGAGAAGCTGATCGTCCTGTTGGCGACCGGCGGCACCCTCACGTCGCTCGCCCAGGCCGACACCGGCTCTCTCGCGGGCGGAGCGCAGATGAAGGTGTGGCAGGAGATAGTCCGCCGCGACGCGGGCGTTCTCTCGCAGGCGGTCATGCGCTCGCTCATCAAGCCGTTCCTCGCGGCGAAGTTCGGCGCGCAGCCGTGCGCGGTCGACTTCTCGCTCGACTTCCCTTCCGAGCGCAGCGCCCAGGACGCGGCGAACGTCGCGGTGGCATTGAAGCAGGCGGGATGGCGCGTCGACCAGGGAGAACTCGAAAAAGCGGTCGGTTTCACCCTCGAAAGGGAGGAAGAAGCCCCCCAGATGCCCGCGTTCGCCAAGGCAAAGGCCGAGAGCTCGTTGCAAACGCGCAAGGAGGCGTTTAAAAACGCGCCGCGCGATTTGGATGGACAAGGAGACCCCAAGGCCGAGGACGCGCTTGTAGAGGCTCTAAGCGGCCTGTTTGAGAAGACGCTTGCGGAAGCCGCCGCCGAAGCTGTCGAAAAGGAGGAAAAACAAGATGAAGAATGATGTCGTCATCTTCGCGGCTTGCCGCGAGTTCACCCAAGACGCCGCGACGCGCGCGACGTGGTTCCAGACGTTCCCGCCGTACGGGCGCTATCCCGTTGGCGGCACGATCAAGGGCGCGGCGAACGATGCCGAGTTTGTCTTCGACGAGGCCGTTGCAAAGGCGGTTATGGATGCCTTCAGGGCCGCTGCAAAGGATCCTGAATGGCCGGGAATCCTCGTCGACGAGGAGCACTACTCGCTCGACCGCTCGAAGTCGAGCGCGGCTATGGCGTGGGCGAAGGACATCCGCCAGGAGAAGGACGGTTCGATCTGGACGCGCTGGGAGTTCACGCCGAAGGGCCGCGAGCTTTGGGAGTCGAAGACGCTCGTCAACCGCTCGCCCGCGTTCGCCTGCGCAAGGGTCGGCAATGAGTACCGCGCGACCGCCCTTCTTTCCATCGGGATGACGAACACGCCTCATTTCGGGGAGCTTTCAACTCTTGCCGCGGCGCGTGCCGCGGAGGTCAAAAACAACAAAGGAGAAATCCACATGAAGAAACTGATGGTAGAGCTCGGGCTTGCCGAGGACGCGTCCGAAGACGCGGCCGTGGCCGCCTGCAAGGCTCTGAAGGAAAAGGCCTCCGCCGCCGAGAAGTCCGCTGCGGATGCCCTCGCCGAGTGCCGCAAGATGAAGTGCGACGCCTTCATCGAGGCGAACAAGGCGAAGATCGCCGACGTGGCCGCGTGCCGCGAGGCGTACATGGCCAACCCCGAGAGCGCCGAGAAGCTGATCGCCGCGTGCAAAGCGCCCGAGGCGAAGCCGCAGACCGTCCTCGCCGCCGCGAAGAAGACGCCCGACGTCCCGAAGGACGGCGGAGCGGTCGCGACGTGCCGCGAGCAGATGGCGGCCCTCCCCGTATCCGAGCGCGCCGCGTTCTACAAGGCGCACAAGGACGAAATCGAGGCTGGCAAGTAAGCCGGAACCCATTCAACAGTCAAACACCAACGAAAGGAAAAACACATGGCACTGACATCCCCCGCCCTCACCCTCTCCATCGAGGCTCTGTTTGGGCACATCCGCCCCGCGCTCGATCTCATCGACGCGCTCGGTCCCACCGACTTCTCCGCCGAGGCCCCCGGCATCGACGTGAAGCCCGGCGCGACGATCAAGGTCCCGCTCTCCACCGTCGAGGCGGCCAAGCCGTACGTGGACTCCGCCGCCGCGACGCAGCAGAACCCGGTGAACAACTACCTCACCGGCGGGAACACCGACTGGGCGTCCCTCACGGCCACGCACTACCTGCAGGGCTTCGACATCAAGGGCGTGAACATCGACCAGGGCGTCAACGCCGCCCGCATGAGGCAGCTTTTCGCGAAGCGCGCCGGCGTGGGCATCGCGATGGCCGTCAAGAACGCCATCCGCACGGCGCTCGACAACACGACCAACATCCCGGTGTCCACCGCCGTCAAGATCCCCGCCGTCGCCTCCGTCGCGCTGGCGGACTACGACGGCCTCGCGCACGCGAAGGACTGGTACGACCCGACCGAAGCGTGCCTCGTGGTGAACGGCACCGAGTACGCCACGATCAAGAAGCTCATGCACGCCGCGCACCTCTCGGCCACGCCGGAGTCCATCGCCGCCGAGCTGGGTTTCAGGAAGGTGATCGTGCTCGCCGGCCTCACGCGCCGCGCGTGCATCGTGCCGTACAGCTCGATCGGCTTCATCGCCCGCGTGCCCGCGCTCATCGCCGACTTCGACGAGTCCGGCGTGGAGACGGACGAGAAGAGCGGCCTCTCCCTCGGCATCGTCGTCGCCTCCGAAAAGGGCGACAACAAGCGCGTGGTGAACGGCGACCTCTGGTTCGGCTGCGCCACGGTCGGCTCGCCCGCAGGCGCGACCACGCCCGGCATCATCGGCGTCGGCACCGCCAGCTAAGGCACGGGGAGCGGAACATGGCAAACTGGATCGAACCGACCGAAGCAGACCTCGCGGCGAACCTCTCGCAGGGCGAGATCGACGCATTCCGCCGCGACGGGGCTTTAGACGGCACCGATCCGGTTGCGCCGCTCCTCGATCGCACGGCATCGCTCGTCCGGACGTGGATCGCGTCCGGCGGGCGGTGCTCGAAGATGGGCCCGGCCGGGACTATTCCCGCCGGGCTCGTCATCCCCGCCATGGACTTTTGCATGGCAAAGGTCCTCAACAGGATAAGCGTCCCGCTCACGGAGGACCGCCGCAACGCGCTGAAGCGCGCGGAGGAGATTTTCGACAAGATCGCTCACGGCGAAATCGCGGTGGAGAGCTACGCGCCGGACGGAGAGGTCGACGACTCGACGCTTCCCGTCTCGTCTCCTGCAGCCGCACCCGCCACACCCGAAAGGCTTTTGGACTGATGCACCAAGTAATCACAGCACCGCCGCAGACCGCGGACCAGAAGCTCGCGCCGGTAAGCGCGTTCCAGTGGTCTTCGAAGACGCTCTTCCTGAAGATCCTCGACGACGAGATCGAGGCTCTGAACGTGCGCATATTCCGCACGCGCGATCCCGCGACCGGCGAGCCGCGCGCGCCATACGTCGCCGTGGCGACGCTCCAGGAGGACGGCATCTGGCGCTGCTACCTCACGCCGCTGTGTTTCAGCGACGTTTCAAGCGACCTTAAATACGATTTAATCGGCATTGATTCCCAAGGCAACTCGCGCCATCTCGGCGTCGGCGCGCTGCGCGTCCTGGTGTCTCACCTCACGGAGGACGGCACCCTTCCGGACGTCATTCCGCAGGACACCTACATCTACAATCCGAAGACGGGCCTCTGGTACAAGCTCGTCGCGACCGTCGACGAGTCGGGCGTCATCACCACCGCCGTCGAGCAGGAGGGCGTCGCAAGATGATCGCCGCGCTGATAGTCGCCGCAGTCGTTCCCACAGCCTCGCAGCCGTGGGTGACAAACCAGGTGGCGCGCGCAGTCGCGCCGCTCGCGACGACCAATCAGCTCATCCAGGCAGTCGCGCCGAAGGCCGACGCCGAGAAGTCGGTCACGATCAACACCGGCGCAGGCGCGACGAACCTCGTCGTGCGGCCGGTATACGCAAATGTCAATCTGGTCATCCGCGAGTGCGAGACGGCCAACGGCAGCAAACAATTCCGCCTAATCAGAAAGGAAGAACAATGAAGAAAATAATTACAATCTGCGCGGCGGCGCTTGCGTTCGCCGTCATAGCCGCCGACACGGACTGCGGTGCGCTGATAACCACCGGCAACATCGCCGACTCGGCGAAGGTCGAGAACCTCTACGGCACCGGCAAGGCGACGATCACGATCAACAACAACTCCGGCACGGCCAACTCCGTCACCGTCTACAACGCTGCGACGATGGACACTGCGCTCGCAGGCAAGGCGTCGACGGGGGATCTCGAGACGGCCGAAGCGAACGCCCAGGCCGCAGCCAATGCCGCCTACGCCAACGCGACGAACAACGCCGCGCAGACATACGTCAAGAAGTCGGGCGACAAGATTGAGGGAACACTAGACTTGTATGATGATTCTTATCTGCGGATCGGTAATACCGCCAGCGGCGACGACGGTATTACTGAATTTTACCGCAACATGGTTAGAAACAAAGTGGGGAATGGATCCTGGCTAACCTATTATTGGCCGACAAGCGGCGGGCACTTGGCCAGCCTCGCCGACATCTCGGCATCCACCAACGCCCTCTGGACGGCGATCCCCTCCTGGGCGCGCGCGTCGACGAAGCCGAGCTACAACTTCAGCGAAATCGGGAGCAAGCCGACAACGATTGCGGGCTACGGCATAACCGACGCGAAGATCGCGAACGGCACAATCACACTCGGCTCGAATTCCATTACGCCCCTCACGGGCTACACCGAAACGGATCCGAAGTGGACATCCGACAAGGGCAGCTATTCGACGACTACGCAGATGACCACGGCCATCGCTGCCGCGACTAACGGACTCGCCAAGGCGTCCGCGCTCACTGGGTACGTGCCGACGTCGCGCAAGGTCGCGGGCATGTCGCTCACCGGCGACATCACGCTCAAGAGCCTCTCGATCGTCGGCTCGTCTACGACAACCTACAACGGCAGCGCGGCCGCGAGCGTGAACCAGTCCACGCTCACCGAGGCGGCTAAGACCGCAGGCGGCACAACCGGCAAGACATTAACGCTCGCTGTCGCGTCCACGTCGCGATCCCTGGGCGAGTACTACATCTCGATCGGCAGCGACGGCAAGCCGCACCTCATGCTTCGGCAGTAAGCCATGAAACACACGCTCTCCATACTCGCGCTTCTCGCGTCCGCATCCGCTCTCGCCGCCGACACCGACCTCGGCGCGCTCGCGCTCGCGGACGACCTCGCGGACATCAACGCCCGTGTAGATGCCGCGAGCGGCCCGCAGAGATATGTGCTCAGCGCGACACCCGATTACTACTACTCGGGCGACGCGTCGATACCGGCGGGCTACTACTACCGCGCCGTGACAGGCGGCGGGTACTGCAGGTATGCTGCGCGGGTCCCCATTCCTCAGGGCAGCGTTGTCCTTTCCGGGGCGGCGGGGGACCCCATCATTGCAAAATTCGGCAGCGAGTTCCCGGTCGACCCCCGCGGGATGACGGCGACATTGCTGTTCGGACGCGAAGCCGACGGACAATACAATGTCGCAGATCTCGTTTACTCTCCGGACACCTCGTTCGGGCTGACGGCGTCATTCCACTGCAACATCCTCAACCCTGTCGCGGAGATAACGTCGATCGGTTTTTCCCCTTCCTCGGGAAGCATCACTTTTACCGCCGAAGGAGTGCAGCACACCTGTACAATAACAGCGACCACGTCCTCATCCTGTACCTATGCGGATTCTGCCTACAATCTTTCCGACGGATCCTGGTCGTCTCAGTCATACACAATAGGTGTTGCATTCGAGGGAACGGATGTCACCGCATGGGGATATGCGACATTCGGCGGCGGCGAACTCGCGACAAAAGGCGATCCGGGCATCGTCCGCACTCTTGGCCTCCGCACGGGGCTTCCGGGCGAATACGGGTCCGGATGGGGATACAAGGCCTACAACTTTTCGACTGACAGGCGAAACTGGGAACTGCGCGTCCCGGGCCTGGCCGTGACCTGTTCGGGGAGCTCGACAGTATCTTATAGGAATTTCGTAGATTATAGCGGGACACGCACTCAAACGGTTTGGCGCAGCTATTCTACGCCGCTTGCAATGTCTACCAATTTCCTGTTTGGCGCCAACCTGCTTGAAACTGCTGACGCCTATGGAGATGACGGATGCGCACAAGCCAAGTGGAGGGTGTGGTTGTTTCCCGCGAACACAAACCGTATCGACGGCTGCGCACTTTCGGTTATAGCGACCAACAGAGCTGATGTCGGCATCATTGGGGCTAATTCTTCGCAGGAAGGAGTCGAGCCGATGACATTGACCTCTGTGTATCATGGAACCTGGTATGCCGATTATGTGCAAAGGCAATACACGGTCAATCATTACATGTCAAATTTCAGGATTACCTCGGTCTCCGGATCGGGGAGAACCCGAACAATAACTTTCGATTATGACGTTTTTGCAGAAGCTCGCAGCCCGTCCTGGAACCGTTCCTATTATACTTCCTATACAGCGTCGCAGACGGTGACGCTTTCCGCCAGCCTGAGTGTAGACACCACAATAACAAAACCTTCGACACTCATCATCACAAACAAAAACCAGCACCTCTTCTACGACGAGGGCCTGATGTGCACATGGGAGCTTTGCGTCACAAACGGAATCTTTTTCACCCGCAAGGTGTCGAACGGAGATTTCCGGAAGGAGGACGAATGATCACTTGGGACGGGAAACGGCGACATCTGCTGGCTATTCTCCTGGCGGCTGCCATTACTCTGCCGACCGGCGCGGATTCCGTTGTCCCCATGCCCCGCGAGATGTATGAGATGTTCGGGATAATCATCACGAACTGCGTCCGCACTACCCGCGGCATAAAGGTTGACTTCTGGACGGCACATGAACCGCCGTATTTTGTCGGAGTCTATCCATCGATGGACTGGATTGCGGGCGGCTACATCGAGGAGGTCGCGACTACCTGCGGAAGCGCCTTCATTCCAGGCGACTACACCGACCTGCCGGTCTATGTCGAGGCGATTCTGCCATCGCGCATCTCCCAGCTCGCCGACTACTGCGGCCCCGGCACAAATCTACATTCGAAGCTCACCGCAGAGCAGACAGCATTTTTCCGGGAGTGCTGCAATTATTTCCCGAAAGCGGCAACAGTGCATTCGGTAAGGATACTGATGTCGCCGCCAGTGCGAAAGTATTCTGTCACTGCGACTTTCCCTCGATACTACGGCATACAGCATGACGGCATCACCGTCTCGTATCCATCGGCGCAGACCGCCGTGTCTTTTGCCGCGACGCCGGTGCCCGGCTCTGCAGCGGGCGAGGAAAACCTCAGCTACTGGCCCCAATCCACTTACTCCGGCGCGACGTACGATCCTCACTCCAGCAATCTGTGGTGCCTCTGGTCGTCCAACAGCGTCCCTCAGTTCCTGATGTACAGGGACGGACCTATGTACAGGATAAATGTCACACGGACCGGCGTGAACTCGCCCGTGGTGACGAACACCATAGAGGAACTCAGAGAGATGGCGCGCGCCGGTGTGAAGTCGGTGACATACGATATTGGCGGCACCGAGACATCGAGCATATCGCTTGAGCGCGGCACATTGTTCAATACGCGTGGATCGAGCTATACTCCTGTCGCCGCGACATGGTCGATGATACCATCATGGCAGGAACCCATCTGGGGTCCGGTCACAAACACTTACAGACATGCAGCCTACGACGAGGGGTGGGGGCTGAGGCCGTTCAACTACTCAACCAACGCGCCGGCGCGGGAGATACTCTGGGTGGATGAGAACCATGATACAAATACGTCCAACCGTATATTCCTTCCCGGACTCTTCAAGAACATAGATACCGACGGCCCCGTCCGTACAGCCCAGGATAAATACGGAGCTTTTATCATCGTCACGAACACCCCGTCGCACTGGGAGTCGGATTTCGGCATCGAGGAAATCCCCCCTGGCTCCAACAACCTCTTCAGGATCCACCATGACCAACAGAACTGACAGTCACCGGCAGCGCAGACACTCATATCATCCGCTGTATTTCGCATGGCGGAACATGCGGGCATGCTGTGGTGTAATCAGAGGGCGCCATGCCCATGACGCAAAGGCATACGCCGGCATTTCGGTCTGCTCCGAATGGCGCGACAACTACAGGGCATTCGAAGCGTGGGGCCTTGCACATGGATGGCAGTCGGGGATGTGTCTGATTCGGCGAGACAAGACCGGTGACTTCTGTCCCGAGAACTGTGGTTTCGGCACACGCGCAGAACTGCGGGCGACATATCGGGACGTGCACCGTTTCGACGGAAAGACCCTCAGGGACATTCTGGGATTCGGCGCGGAAAACCCCCGCTACAGTCTTGCGCTCAACCGCATCACCAAGTTTGGATGGGTTGTGGCCGACGCCTGCGCCGTACCTGCGGGCAAAGCAGGAACCAACTTCGGCGGGAGATTCCGGACAAAGGCAGGAGGCATGCACCTATGAGCAAGTACGCAGACAAGGTGAGCCGCCGCAGAATGGCAGCGTTGGCCGCACTCGAGACCGAGCCGGAAGACGTCTACAGCATACTTCCTGATCCTGCGGTGCGCAAGTACTTCAGGGCCAAGGCGGGGATGTACGGAATGACGACAAAGCCCTATGCGTCGGTCAAAATTGAAATACCGCCGCATCTCTTCGCCCGCCTCGAGTCGGGACTCTCGGCAATGTTCACGGTGGACATCACAGCCGACACCGCTCAGACGCTGGGAGAGATGATTCGCGACATAGGCAGACGGCGCTCGATGCCCGTATGCGTCTTCAGCATTCCTTTCGGTGCCCGCCGCCGCGTCTGCATCGATAGAGTCAAGGAACTGCATTCCGACCGCCAGTCAATCCCCAAGGTCGCATTCTGCGCATACCCATACAAGAACGCAGCGCGTCCTCTCCGGCGGAACTGGGGGACCGGCAAGACCGCAATGCATGCATTCATGGCGGGGAAAAACACCTTTAGGACGGGAAGCGGGATTTCCGGAGAAGCGAGACGGCGGTGCAAGCTGGCGTTTTCGGGACTTCGGAATTGCCATGCGGATACTACCAGCAGGTCAAGACCTGCGATACACAATGTGACATCAGGCACAATCCCTATCCCATTCATGCCGATCCGCAGAGCCTTCGGGTGAAGCCCGCGCCCCGTCCGTCACCATAACCCCGACCACCAACTAACGACTAACCGCCAACCGACAAGGAGAAAACATGGCTACAAACAGAACAACAATCATCCGCGGACCAGGTGCCGTCAAGTACGACACCGTGACCATCCACGACGCCGACGGGATCTCCGCCGAGGTCGAAACGGCGACGAGCGAGGTGCCGAGCTCGATATCGGGTCCGCTCGACACCATCAAGACCGACACGACCGCGACGGTGAGCCTCACGCCGTGCGGGCAGATAACGGACGACCTGCTCGCGATCCTCTTCCCGCACCAGACGCCTGCCATCGGCTCGTCGCTGTGCGGCAGCGCGGACCGCAAGCTCACCGTGCATTCGCTCGCCGGGACGAAGGTGGAGTTCCTGAACGCAATCCTCACCGGCGCGCCGAGCCTGAGGCTTTCGCCGGTCGCGACGGCGTTCGGCCAGGCGACGTTCACGGCCCTCACCGCGCTCGGCAAGGCCCCGGGCGAGGAGAACAGCTTCTACACCGTCGCTGCCGCCGCGTACAACATGGGCTATCCCAACCCCGATGGACTCACCGGCGTCCAGTACGCCGGCACCTTCGGTTCGCTGTCGATTCCCGACACGGCGGACGGATGGACCGTCGACGTGGAGCTCGCGACGGATCCCGTCTCTACGGACGGCGTCGGCACGATCGACTACACTCTCGCCGGCGTGACGGTGCGTGCGAAATGCACACCTGTCGGGCTCTCGGAGTCGCAGATACTCTCGGCCCTGCCGATCGACAAGGGGCGCGGCACTTCGCTTCGAGGTTCGAGCGACCTTGTGATCGCGGGTGCTGGCGGGCTCACCGTCACGCTCAAGAACGCAACTATGGTAACCGGTCCGCTCGCGTGGGGAACGACGACACTTCGCGCCGGCGAGATCGGCTTCGTCGCGCACCGCAGCTTCTCCAACAACATAGCGGGCGCGCTGTACAGCGTCGTCAAGACACCTGCGCAGAGCAATAGCTGATGGACCTTACCCTCACACCTTCCGGCGGCAGCGCGTATGTCCTCTGCAGCGACGGCGAGCGATCGGTCGACGGCTCGCCCGTCGGACCAGGCAACCTCGCGATCAACGAGGCGCCCGGCGTGGAGCAGCGCGAGTTCGTCGGCGCGGACCGCATCCGCCCGGAGCATGTGCGCTGCGACCACGGCACGATGTCGTTCCAGGCGACGCGCGTCTTCGCCAACGTCGCCGCAGCCGCGGCGTACGCGCTCACGGGGCATCTCGCGGAACCGGTCGAGGGCGCGCTCAAGTACGGCGCGACGACGATCTATCCGAACGCCTGCGTCACCTCGCGGCGCATCGGCATGGTCGGCTGCACCGTCGTCGTGAACTACACGATAGAGGGTTAAAGGTTGAAAAGTTGAAAGGTTGAAAGGCATGACGGACGAAGAACTCAAAGAGAAGCTGCGCGAGATCGCGAGAGCGGGCGCCCTTGCGGCGGCCCGGCATCTCTCGCCGTCGCTCCGTCCGATCGTGGAGGCCTACAACGCCGGGGAGATAAACATTGCCGAGGCGCGCGAACGCGTGGCGGAGGTCTTCGCGGCAAATGAGCCGCGCATCGACCTCATCGTGAAGACGCAGCGCAGGATGGCGCAGAGCCTCGGGCAGCTCGTCGCGGGTTCGACGCCAGGACAGCTGCGGCGATATCCGGCGTGGCGGCTCGTCAGAGGCGGAACGCGCATGGTGCCGCGCGCGGACTGGCTGCGTCGCTGGATTGCAGCGGGGTCTGAATCTGGTTGGCAAGGGGCTTGCAAAGACGATTTCGTCGCTCTTAAAAGCTCGCCGATATGGGCGGCACTGGGGCAGGGTGCGGGAGGTTTCCGCGACGCGATCGGAAATCCCTTCCCGCCATTCGCGTTCGGCAGCGGCATGACATGGGAGCGCGTGTCGCGCGGCGAATGCGCCGCACTCGGGCTCGTCGAGGAGGATGCGGACAATGGCTGACATATCCGTCAACATCAATACGCCGCAGTTGGACGGCATAATCGAGCGGCTGGAACCGGGCGCGAGGGCGGAACTTCACCAGGAGATCGCCGCCGAAATCCAGCAGACGGTGCAGGGGCACCTCCGGCAGTACGCGCTTGCGCATCATCGAACCGCGGCCTCGCTCGGTGCGCGTCCGACAGGCAACCTCGAGGACGCGAAGGTGGAGTCGACAAGCGACTCGGACGGCGCGACCGTCACGGTCGCCGCGCTCGGAATCAGGCGCGCGCTCGGCCCGCTCACGATAACGCCGAAGAACAAGGCAGCGCTCACAATCCCGGTCGCGGCGATGGCATACGGACGCACGGTTGACTATCTTAAGAACCACGGCGTCGAAATATTCAGGCCCAAGGGAAAGAACTACCTCGCGACGACGGAGGGCAAAGGCAAGGACGCGAAGGTCGTGCCGCTGTACATCCTTGCGAAGCGCGCGACGCTGAAGCACGAGCCGGGACTTTTGCCTGGACAAGAGGAGCTTGAGAAAAACGCCATCGAGGCGGCAAGGGACTACATCATGGAGGAATCGGCATGAAGTTTCTGAAGATACAGGAGGCGGTTGTCGCGGCTCTCGGCGCGGTCGAATGGATAGCGCAGCGCGGCATACCGGTGGTGGCGGAGGACAAGGGCGACGTCAAGAAGAACCTCGACGCCGCGCTTCTGAACGCGAACCGCGGGATTCTCGTGCAGACGCCAGGCTTCCGCGTGACGTCGAACGCATCGAAGGTGATGGTCGGCGTGACGTCCGTCGTCGTCCAGACGATTGAGCGTGTGCTTGTCGGGCGCTCCGGCGCGGGCGGAGCGACTGCGCAGGACATGGCGGAGGTGGTCGCATGGAACCTGAACCTGCTGCCGGTCGAAGGCGTCGGCGTGCTGGTGGTGAAAAACATATCAAGCGAAATGCTCAAGGACGACACTCTTGCATACGCCGTCGCACTCGACGTCCAGACGACGCTCGGCGACCCACTTGACAACGGAAAGGAGGAGGCGGTATAATAACGGCATGAATGAACGCACCAGAGAAAAGGTCGACAGGACCGTCGGAAAGGTTTGCGATGCAGTTGAAATCGCATTCCTGATCGCGCTTCTTCCTCTTCTCGCGTTCATGATCTACGTTGCGTGTAAT
>JAEEOY010000259.1 GCA_016284515.1 Kiritimatiellia bacterium
CTCCGCCTCCCATGCAACATCTGCCGGTTCCGCGATCAGCTCCATGCGCCGCGTCGCGCCCTTCTCGTCCTTCGCCTCGAGAAGAAGCTTGTTCCCCTTTGCAGACGCCTTCGCAGACGTGTTCATGTTCCAGGTCACGACCGCGCCGGAGGCAAGTCCGGCGATGGAATCCGAAATCTTAAGTCCCTCTTTCCCGAGCGCAAACTCGCGCTTCACGTCCTTCGCCGACGGATAGAGCGGAGTGAGGTCCACGACCGCCGGATTTCCCCCGGATATCTTCGCGCGCCCCTTCACGTTCTGCTGCTTCCCGTCGATGACGAGCGTGCCGTGACCTTCCGTACCCAGCCTGAACAGCGACCACCTTGAGGAATCCTGGTTCTGGCTCCACAGATTGATCGTCTTCATCTGCTCGATGCGGTTGTATGCCTCGCATCCAAGATCGCACGCCCAGCGCACGCCAGCGGCGTCAACGACGAACGAACCGCCGTCCATATGTCCGTGGCTCTCGGACGGACATCCGCCCTTGACGCCGACATACCAATCGTCCGCGCCACGTCCGGAGCGCAGCACGGCGATCGGATTCACCCCGCCCATCACGCGGCAGAGCGCGGAGGCGTCAGCCGCGGCCTTCTGCGGAGGCGTCAGCCAAAGGAGAAGGAACGGCTGCATCCTGCCGGTGCCGTATCCGGCGCGGACCAGCGCGCGCTCGTGCGCGTCGAGCGCATCGGCGCGGCGGAAGCGCCGCGCAAGGTACCAGTACGACGCGATCGGACGGCGCTTCGCGAACGGATTCGTAAACGGATCGGAGTAGTTGAAGTAGAGTCCGGTCGGACCAGTCACGCTGTCGAGGTAGTCTACCTGAGCGGCGAGTCCGTCCGTCGCGAAGAGCTCAGGCGCGCCGTCCGCGAACTGCTTCTCAAGGACGTCGAGCGCGACTGCCGTGTAGTCCGTCGCGTACTCCCAGTATCCAGGCCCTTCCGGGAAGTTCCCGCCCGCGTACGCCTTCATCGCGTGAGGCAGTCCGCCACGCGAGCGGATAAGAATCGCCTCGGCGACCTCCGGATACTCGTCGCGAACCGCCGCCGCGCCGGCGGCGAGCCCGCCGTTGCAGACCTGGTTCCAATTGTTGCCGCCCTTAACCCACCATCCGTCGGAGAGAGTCTTCCCGTCGCCCGTGGTGAGTCCCTTGAGGAGTATCGCGGACGACAGGGTGCGCCTGTCTTCGTCCGAGAGAAATCCGTCCAGCCAGTCGCGCGCGATCGCGACGGCGAGCGTCATCTCGCCGACGTCGAGGAAGTGCGACGGATTCCAGTCCGAGAACGCACACACCGCCTTCGCCTCCGCCGCCGCGCGCTCCGCATAGCGCCGGTCGCCCGTGTAGCGCCACGCGAACGAGAGGCATCCGATGCGCTCGAGCGCGTCGCGCGACACGCCGAGGAGGCGACGGCCTTCCATCTTCCGCTCGAGCGGCTTCTTCGCAATCGTGGAATCGGCGACGCGCATGAGAACGCCGAGCGCCGCGCGTCCCTCCTCGCACGAGGCGATCCTCTCCTTCGCCGCGGCGAACTCCGCCTCGTCGGCGAAGAGCCTGGGATGGGGCGCGACCGGCGCGAAGGCGGAAGCGCCCGCGCTCGCCGCAAGAAAACAGACAGACGCAAGCGTCATTTAATCCTCCTGATCATGATGAAGTTTACCGTGCACATCGCAAGCGCGAGAAGACCGGCCCCGGCGGCGCCAGCCCACTTGAGGGAAACCGTGAGGTGGTAGACGAGCCAGCACCAGAGCGCCGAGGCAAAGTCGAGTGCCGCTACGCCGTCCATCCCTTCCGGAACCTTGTACGCCGCGTCGTTCACCGCGACGACGGCCTTCGTAAAGGCCGGGGTGAGATTCGTGATGAAGAACATTCCGACGACGAGAGAGACGAGTCCTATGATGAACGTCTTCGGGACGTTGCCCTTCGTGATCGGCAGGACGCACGGGAAAAGGTAGAACATTCCGGCGAGCGAGGCGAGCGGAAGGAACCTGTTCCCCGGCAGGAAAGCGGCGAGGACGAGGATTACGGGGATGAGGAGAATCGATACGACGAGTGTCGTCGGATGCCCGATCACGAGCGCGGGGCTCATTCCGATGGAAAGGCCCTTGAGTCCGGAGAACCTGCGCTCCACCATCGCGCGCGTCGACTCCGAGATCGGCTTGAGGCCCTCGATGAACAGCGCGGTGATGCGCGGGATGAGCTCCATCACTGCACCGAGCGTCACGCCGAGCGCGAGGATCTTCGGAATGCGGTCGACGACGGTCCTTAGGTCTGGGCAGGCAAGCGCGCCGATTGCCGAGCCGATGACGACGCCGAGGAAGAGCGGCTCGCCGAAGAGGCCGAACTTTTTCTTCATCCCCTCCGCGTCGATGTCGAGCTTCGAGAAGCCGGGAATGCGGTCGAGGAGCCATCCGATCGCAACGGCGAACGGAGTGAAGCTCTGGCAGAACGGCTGCGGAATCGAAATGCCGTCCATGTCCTTGTAGTACGACTGGAAGCCCTTCGCAGTGAAGTCCGCCATGCACAGCGTTATGACGTAGAGGACGATCGCCGCGTAGAACGCCCACGCGAGGGAGTCGGTCGCATAGAACACGATTCCGCCGAGGAAGGCGAAGTGCCAGTAGTTCCAGAGGTCGATGTTCACCGTGCGCGTCGTACCCGTGACGAGCATAAGCACATTCACTCCGAGGCAGACCGGAATGATGAACGCGCCGACCGCCGTGGAATACGCGATCGCCGCCGCGGCCGGCCAGCCCAGGTCGAAGTAGGAGAGGTTCAGTCCGTAGATGCGCGTCATCTCCCCGAGGGCGGAACCGAGGTTGTTCGCGCCGTTCGTCAGCAGTCCCGTCACCACGCCCAGGCCCACAAAGCCGACGCCCACGAGAAGGCCCGACTTAAGCGCCTTCGAGAACTTGATTCCTATGAGCAGGCCCAGCACGGTGAAGATGACCGGCATCATCACTGCCGCACCGAGTCCGATTACATATGCGAAGACTTCTTTCATGATGATAATATTCTACAAAAATTTGGCGATCAGGTCCATTGTCATAATGGAAACAATATGTTATGATTATTGCAATATGGCATTTCGCATCGGACTACAGATAGAGAAATCCCGCGAGCACGGACGCGCCCTGCTCGCGGGCATAGCCGACTATGCGCTGGAGAATCCCGAGTGGCGCTTCGACCTGATCGACCCCGAAGCGCTCGTCGACAGGCGGACGATCGCGCAGTACGACGGACTCATCGTACGCGTGATGGACGACGCGACGGCGACCGCGCTTGCGAAATCGGGAAAGCCCGTGATCGACACCTACGGACGCGTCGACGGCTCGCCCTTTGACACGATACGACTGGACGACGAGGCGATCGCGGAGATGGCGGCCGCATGCTTCGCCGACCATAGCTTCGAGCAGTGCGCGTTCTGCGGCTTCGCAGGTCCGCGCTTCTCCTCCGCGCGCGGCGATGCGTTCGCCGCCGCAGTGCGCCGCTCGGGGAGACGCTGCTTCGCGTACTCCGGCGAGGAGGCGGCGAAACTTGCAGACACGTTCTTCCGCAACGAGCGCACCGACAGCATTCCGGACGCGCGACCGCTTGGACGCTGGATCGCATCGCTTCCTAAGCCCATCGCCGTCTTCTGCTGCAACGACATACGCGCATTCCACCTCATACGCGTCTGCGAGTCCGCAGGCTTTTCCGTGCCCAGCGAAGTCGCGGTGCTCGGAGTGGACAACGACGTCCTTCTCGGAACCTTCACCCGTCCGCCGCTGTCTAGCATCGACACGGACCCCTTCTCGCTCGGACGGAAGGCGGGGCGGATGCTCGCCGAGCGCATGCGCGGGGAGAAGTCGGCTCCGCGCGTCGTGCTGCATCCGCCGCGCCGCGTCGTGGAGCGCGCCTCCACGGAGGTGTATCCTTTCCGAACCCCATGGCTTTCGGACGCGATGGTGTTCATCACGCGAAACCTCTCGCGCGGCATAACGGCGAAGGACGTCTTCGCGCGCCTCGGCTATTCGCACACCGCGGTGAACAACGCCTTCCGCGCAGAGCTAGGAACGAGCGTCCACCAGGAGATACTCCGCAGAAGGCTCGCGCTCGCGTGCAGGCTGCTGAAGGAGACGGACCGTTCCGCGGCGAAGATAGCGACGGAATCGGGATTCCTGAATCCGCAGTACTTCTCCCGCGCCTTCTCCTCAGCGTTCGGCACGACGCCGGACGCGTGGCGGAGGAAGTTCAGTCGGCCCGCTCGATGACGAGCACCCAGTCGAGGAGTTCGCCGGGTGCGGGCGGCTCGAAGGTCTTGCGTGCGACACGCGCAAACGACGTCCAGTCGGAGTAGCCTCCGTCGCGCGGATTCATCCATGCGAAGCGGAACTTCTCTCCCTTAAGCGACGAAAGGTCGAGCTCGAAGGCCCGCCCAACGGGAGCATAGACGAACGCGTAGCTCCCTTCGGAGTCCCTCGTGGCGGCGAAGCGCCTCGTGCCCGCGCCCGGCAGGATCGACGCGCCGTGCGGATGCGGCACGATCATCTCAGGGGCGGGAACGCGCGTGAAATACGGATGCGAGAGAACGAGATCCTTCGCGAAGCGCATCTGCGCCGCGCCCGGATCGTCGATCGCGACGTACCACGGAACGAGCGGACGGTTCTTGCCCTCGGGATCGTAGACGGCAGCCGCCTTGGAACCGTGCATCTGCCAGACGGAGTGGTGTCCGTAGGTGTGTCCGCACGCCCCGTTGAAGACATCCCAGTAGAGCGCGCGCCTGACGTCCGCCGCCACGGTATGGCCGAGGTCGTCCGGACGAAACGCGACGGGGTGCGATTCATAGACGGGCTCGCCGTCGATTACTGGCTTCACGGGGTCGGCGCGACGCCAGTCGCGCAGCGTGTTCTCGTACCTCGCGTAGTCGATCTCGTGTCCGTTCTGCCACATGTTGAAATCAAGCCACTCCTCCTTGTGGAAGTCCTGCGACGAACCGCATCCTCCGCGCGGATGCACCGTGACGAGATGCTTGCCTCCGTCGCCGTCCTTAAGTCCGGCCGCGAACGCGCGCATCATCTCCGCATCGCCCTTTCCGCCGA
>JAEEOY010000260.1 GCA_016284515.1 Kiritimatiellia bacterium
CGCGTCGGGGACCGATCCTGACGGAATCGGGCGCACGCTCGCGGACGCGATCGGCATGATCAAGGGTGCGCCGGAAATCGGCCTCACGCCGCCCGACTCTACGGAACTCAAGCCCCGCCAGACGCTTTCCACAGGTCCGCGCGCCGCCCGCGCCGCCCGCGCCTCGGCGGCGGATGTCGTCTATGCGCCCGCAGGGGCTGTGGCCAACGGCGTGTTCATCGACGCGGCGGCCGTCGAAAGCGTGACCGTTCAGGAGAGCGCGACGTTCAAGGCGTTCCCGGCCAAATGCACGCTCGCCAAAGTCGAAAACCGCAAGCTCGGCGGCGGCAAGAATTCGTCGATCACCGTGCGCGACGTGAAGACGGGACGCGCCAGCTGGCCGGCGAACTTCTCGCAGGACGGGCTCAAGTTCACGACGCAGTCCGCGCCGTGCGACATGTTCCTGACGTATGACGGACCTGACGGCGCGTTCAACGTGATCGTTCCGGCCGGCGGAAAGGTCGAAGACGGCGGAAGCGCCGCGCAGACGATCTCCGGCACCGCGTTCGGCAACCTGTGAGGAAATGCTTTAGACAGGATTAACAGGATTGACAGGATTATCCAAACCTCTACAATCATGTAAATCTTGTAAATCCAGTCTAAAGGAAAATAGTCTTAAAGAGAAAGCGAGAAACACATGAAGAACCATTCGATTATTCTCGTCATGGCGCTGATCGCGGCGGGCGGCGCGTCGGCGATGGAGACAGCCACGATCGCGAGCGGCAGCGACACGAAGCAGCTCCTGGGCGGGACGATATACACGGTCTCCGGCGATGTCTCCGTCAGCGTCGGCGCCGGAAAGAACGCGCTGGAGGTGAAGCACGCCAGCGGCGACGGCGGAAACAAGGTCGTCATCGAGATAAAGGACGGCGGTTCGCTGACCGTGACCGGCGGCGACGCGAACGGACGCGACGGCGCGGGCGCGGGCATACTGCTGCCGAGCGACATGACGCTCTACATCACCGGAAAGGGCCGCCTCACGGCGACAGGCGGCAATGCGGCGAGCGGCGGCAACGGCGCGGGCGGCGGCAATGCCGAGATTAGCGGGTGGAACTTCAAGAACGGCGGCGGCGGCGCGGGCGGCGGCGGCGGCGGCGGTGGCGGTTCGGGCGGCACTTTCTCCAACAGCAGATATTCGGCGTATCTTTACGCTTGGGGCGCTGGCGGCAGATTCGGTTCGTCTTACACTGGTTGGGGAGACGATGGACACGCCGGCGGAGAACAGGTGGCTAGTGACGACGACTACGGAATCGCCTACGGCGGCTACGGCGGCAACGGCGGCGCGGCGAACACGACACGCGGTGACAGCGGCACGCTCCAGGCGCTGGACAGCGTCGCCTTGACGGTTTCTCCGGCGCGCACGGCTGCGCAACCGACGGCACTGAGCGCCGGGGATGCGCCGGCCGCTCCAGTCACCGTCACGTTCATGTCGGACGGGGCTTCCGTCGACACGGCGCAGGCGACTCTGATGCTCGCTCCGCCGTCCGCGCCCGCCCCCGCTGCCAAAGCAAACTATGCATTCCAGGGCTACTACACGGCTGGCGGAACGAAAATCTACGACGAGAACCTCAACCCCGTCTATCCCGTCTGGCAGACTGTCGATGATACAACGCTCCAGGCCAGGTGGGTGCAGACGTACACCTTTACCTTCGTTTCAGAGGGCGGGACCGTGGGCTCGGCCATCTACACGGAAAACGGCACGGCTAAGGCGCCTGTCGCGCAGAGAGCAGGCGACTACACATTCCTTGGATACTTCACAGAGAACGGAACGCAGGTCTTTGACGCAAGCGGCACGCTCGTTCCGGGTGCTCTGTCGGGTCTGACGCCCAAGGCGACGCTCCGCGCCCAGTGGCAGCGTCCGGCGGGCAGCGTCGCGAGGCTCGTCTATCGCGGGCAGCTGACGAAGCTTGGGAGGGACGAGCCGGCCGTAAGCGAAGACAAATACGAAAAGAAGATGCATTTCAGGGTATATGACGGCGAATCGGCCGAGACGCCGCTCTGGGAAGCCAAAGACCAGCCGGTGACGGTCAACAAAGACGGTAGCTTCGTGGCGGCGTTCGGCGACGATACGCTCGCGGAACTCATCGCGACGGGAAGCGTCACGCACGTGGGCGTCGCGATCGGCGACAGCAGGATCGAACTGACGCCGCGCCGTGCGCTCAGGCCTGTCGCCGCGGTCAACCGCGCGCTTGTCGCGGAGGCCGCCAGCAAGGACATCCGCATCGGAAATCTCCTTACGGAAAACGCGCTTGCGGCGAACAACGTGTCGGTTTCGCAGCTTGAGGTCTACGGCGCGGTGACGGCTCCCGGCGCGGGCCCTGTGGAGGTCTCGCCGGTCGTCGTAGGCGACAAGGAGACGCTGACCCTCCTGCGCGGCGACGGCGTCAAAGTCTTCTCGAACGGCAGGACAGACCTCGGCGAGGTCGCCAACGTGCTGCGCGGGCAGAAGCTCAAAGAGGCTCCGGCGGACGGCATCGCGCTCGTTTCGAGCAGCAAGTTGGGCTCGCGCGGCCTGCGCATCCCCGGCGTCATACAGTACTGCCGCAAAGGGGATTGGGTAAGGGCGCCCGCTTCGGAGCCGGACGGGGTGAAGGTGACTTTCTTCCCGTTCATCGGAAAGGAGGGAAAGTAAGATGAGAAATTATCTGGTGTTTGCCTTGGCATTCCTTTCCGGCGGCGTTTTCGCGGCGGCTCCGGAGGATACGAACGTCGGGCTCGGCGAAGTGGGTCTGCCCGTCTACGGCGCCACTTCGGCCACAAGCGGCTATTCGCAGCCGGGCGTGGCATATCCGATTTCCGCCGCGTGCGCGCCCGTGCTGCCCGAGGAGCAGGTCACCGCGACGTCCACGAAGGACACGCAGGTTTCCTGGACGCTCGCCGCGTGGACGGTCGGGCGCACGCTCTCGGAGCAGAAGCCGGACGCTAAGATCGGCGAGTTCTGCACGAACATGCCGTCGGACGACACCATCGACTGGCAGGCGACGATCGCGGCGAACTCCGCCATCGCGTCCGAAGGCCGAATCCTCTTCAACAACGGAACGACGAATCCGCTGGAGCGCGTGCTCTTCACCTCGAGCGGCGCCATGACGGTGACGTGGGTACTGAAGAACGGCACGCAGGAAGAGCAGACGTACAAGATCGGCGCGACGTCGTCCTCGCGTCCGTACAGGATCTTCGCGACGCGCGCGGAGGAGGCGAACACGGCGGCGTACATCGACCTCTCCGGCAAGTTCGTCAGGTTCTTCGGCAGCAGCAGCCTGCTTTCGACCGAGTGGCAGGAGAAGGCGGGTGGCGTGTCGAACGTCGTTTACGGACTCGACTACAACCCGTCCGTCTCTAAGATGCTGACGTTCCGCTACACGGCCGACGAGAAGACGGGAACGGTCAAGCGCTGCCCGCAGGGTCAGTTCGTGCTTGCGTACTACGACACCGAGACGAAGGACCACATGGTCGCGCACATCGTCGTCGAGGTGTGTCCTCCCGTTGTCAACACGCTGTACGCCGGAGTGGGCGACGCTCTGGCGCCGGCGGGCGGCGGGTATGACACGGCCAACCTCCACGCCGTCGTCGTAGCCGGTCTTGCGAAGGAATCCGACGACCCCTATTCTCCGTATCTCGAGCAGTACAAGGCCGCGTCGGGCGAGGAGTTGACGGATCCGGACCACGGCAAGGTCTTCGCCATCGCGCCGACGGACATTACGACAAGTTCGTCCGGAATATCCGAGCCGTGGAAGGCCGACATCTACTGGCAGACGTCCGACCCGATGAAGACGAAGTGGAACTTCGAGCACGACAACTATCTCATAAGCTGGCCGGAGAATCCGATCCGCGTCGTCGTCGCGCCTGCGGACGCGACGCCGGGATGCCCGTTCATGGTGCCGACCAACTACCAGGCCAGCACGATGTTCCGCATGCCCGCAGACGTTTCGGCGTCCGTCAGCCAGGCGGGCGAGGTCTCGCTCCGCGGCGGCAACGGCGGCAAGATACTCATTCGCCTCGTGAACAGCATCGAGTCCGGCTGCCCGTGGTACATGCCGGTGGAGTTGACCGACTACCGCTCCAAGACCGTGGCGACGCCCTGGACGATCGACTGGCCCGTCGGCATGGAGATTACGCCCCGCCTCGGCATCGAGGCCGGGCCGGACGCGCGCACGATGTCCGAGCGCGTCGACGACAAGCTCGCGGGCTACATCTACGAGCCGGAGTCGCCCGGCCGCAACTGGAACCCGCGCCTCTACCACTCCCCGGCGGGCACTTCGATCATCCCCGATCTTTCCGGAGCGCTCGACATCGACATTGACGGCTTGCCGGACGAGGAAGATCCCTACGCCGATCTCCAGTCCTCGATCTATGCCGTGAACGCGGACGAAGGCAAGATACAGGTTTGGTGGCGCGCGAACTTCCAGGACGCTCGCATGCCCGAGCCCGTCACCTACCCCGCCCTCGTGCAGAACTACCGCGCGAACTGGGAGTCGACGATGACGGACGGCCTTCTGCCCGAAATCGCGCTCTCCTCCGGGCTCGGCTCGGCCGATCCTTCGATGGTCGCGTGCAGCGGACGCTCGCTGCTGCTTGAAGAGGAGGGTTCGACCGCATCCGTGAACGTCGGCGGCGCGACAGTTTCCGCGACGGCCGAGAAAGTGACCGCCGGCTTCGCGCTCTTCGTTCCGATGGACGAACCGGCGACGCCCGGCCGCCTCGTCCGGTTCGCCTTCGGCGACAAGCAGTCTTCCGCCGCCGTCGTGGAGGCGCGGCTCGAGCGCGCCGGCGAGGACGGCTGGCAGGTGGTGTGCTCTGCGACAGGTTCCGGCGAGAAGTCCACGACCGTCACGGCGGGCGCGTGGAACGTCGTCGCGGTGAACGTCCCCGCGTCGGCGATGGGGCGCGGCGTATCGGCGACGATCGGCGCGGTTGAGGGCGAGAGCGGCGTGTCGGCGACATACGTCGCGCTCGACGCCATCGGGCTCTGGTACGGCGACGCGCAGGCACCGGAGTCGGAAAACGACGTGATCTTCAACTTCAGCTTCGGCGACGACGATCTCGCGACGCTCGGCACCGACGGAACCGTGCGCACCGCTCTCGACGCAAAGGGCAACACGCTTCGCGGCAAGAACTGCGCCGTGCTCGGCATGGGCGCGCCCAAGGCGTTCAGCCTGACCCTCGCAGCGGAAGGCGACGTCTCGCCCGAACTCTACTACCAGAACGTCCAGGGCGCGGTCGGCTTCAACCCCAACGAGGAGCACGCGTTCCTCGAGGCGAACGGAAGCGAATACATCGTCTGGGCGCTCAGAAACGACTTCAACCAGTACGGACTCTCCGATCCGGTCGTCATGGTCATGTATGCGCGCAACGGCAAGGGCGCGATGCAGGCATACCGCGTCGTTGAAGCGAACACGGCGCACCGCGATTTCACGAGGATGGTGACGGTCGGCAACCTGATGCTGCCTCCTGGGCCGATAGGCAAGGTGCCGGGGTGGGGCACGGACAGCGACATCGCCGTTACGCTCTCGTCTGCCGACGACGCCTCGGTCGCGTACATCGACCGCAAGAACCAGATGTGGGCGCGTCGCGACGGCATGGCGCTCGCGATCTACTCGTACCCGCTCCAGCCGGGCTTCTACTGCCCGTCGCTCGGCGACAACCAGCTTCCCATCGACACTGTCGTCGGCTGGATGAACTGCACGAAGATCCCAGCGCCGTCCGCCACGGACATCCAGGACGGCACGGCGTCCACGCCGTGGACATGGCTCGCGCAGTGGCCCGCCACCAACAGCGTGCCGACGATGAAGGTCGGCCAGGTGCTGACCGTGGCCGAGAACGGACTCCCCGAAGTCTGGAACGCCGCATCGATGACGATCGCCTATCCGTCGCCCGCGGACGGGCTTATGACGGTGGCCGAGCTCATCGACCCCACGGCGGTGCAGTGCTCGGATGAGGAGCTGCCGATCACCGCGAACTTCGCGGAGGAGTACGGCTTCGAGGTAGGTCCTTCCGGCACGGCGATGCTGCGCAAGGGCAAGTACTACTTCACCGGCCTGCCGCCGTCCATCAGCGACCGCTTCTACATCGACGCGAACGCCGATCCGATGTTCCGCGTATGCCTCGTCGGACGCCGCGTCGTCAAGGAGTCGGGCGGCTCGTATCTGCAGCTCAACGTGCTGACGGACGCCGAACGCGAGGCGCTGAAGGCGATCTGCACCCTCGACGCGTCGGAGGACGTCCACAAGACCTACTGGGACAAGGCCATCGATTCCCTTGCGACGGAGGAGATCACCCCCTCGACCAGGTCGGGAGAGGTGCTCAACGCCGACAGCTACTCCGTCCGCAAGACGTACGCCTTCCCGTCGCAGAAGGCCTTCGAAGCCTGGCGCGACAGCCTCGACACCGTCAATTTCGAGGTTTCGACGCTCGAAACCGAGCTCGGGCTCGAATACCAGCTTGTCACGGGTCCCATGCCGGAGATATCCGGCGCGGAGTATCTCTGCACCACCTGCTCCTGGGAGGTTCTCGAGACCCGCTGGCGCCCGACGATGTGCGCATCCACGACCGACCTTGAGGGAAGGTGGGAGGAGGACGGGCTGAAGGAATACACCGGGCTCGAGTGGAAGGCCGAGAGTTCGGACGACGAGATTTTCTCCAAATATCTGGAGGTCGTGGTGAACTTCACCGCCATCGTCGCGGAGCGTCTGCCCACGACGCTCTACCTTCCGCGCGACCACTACGCGCTCGTCGCGAACGGCGCGGGCGCCGGATGGGTGACGCTCGTCGAAAACGACAACCCGGATCCGCAGGAGGTCAGCCCGGGGCTTCCCGTCTCGATGAAGGTTCTGCGCGTCGTTCCGGAACTCTACGTTGACGGCATCGCTGTTCTGAAGGATCCGCTGAACAAGCTTTCCGAGGAGCTCACGCTCCAGTACCGCACGCCGCTCGGCAGCGCGTCGGACGACTTCGAGTTCGAGTGGCGCCGCGCCACGCCCGCGGCCGACGGCACTCTCTCCACCGCCGACTACGAACACGCGCCTTGGTCGTATTATCGCGGCGCGGCCGGGCTATACTCGATCCTCCTCGGCGCGAAGGGCGCGAGGCCCGACGAGTACGTCAACACCTACTACACGCTCCGCTACCGCGCTCGCGAAGGAACGCTCGCGGCGCTCACCGTCGGCACCGGATGGAGCGACTGGGCGCCGGAGCAGCTTGCGGAAGGGTGGCTCCAGCGCGTCCTGAACGAGATAACGCCGTTCGCGCAGCGCGTGGAGGACTTCTACTCGAACAAGGCCGACTCCTGGTTCTCGATGCTCGAGCAGATCGGGCGCCCCTACCAGGGCGACGTCGCGCTCAACAACGACAACCTGACGGAGGTCGGGCTTCTCGAACTGTACCAGACGCTCTTCAACCGTGCCGAAAGCGTGCTCCAGGCGTCCGGCTCGCCGAGCGTCGATCTCTCGAAGCAGCTCCTCCTGGCGCAGACGCGCATGGGCGAGTTCTACTCGCTCCTCGGCGCGGAGGCGTATTCGGACGCGAAGAACCCGCTCGTCGCGCAGCGCACGCTCGACGACATGGAGGAAAGCACGCTCAACCTGCCGAGCTCCGTGTTCTGCTTCGCGAACCAGGTGCCGTCGCTCCTCGACGAGGAGCTCGCGCTTCTGCGCGGACGCTCCGCCGCGACTGCCTATCCGCGCATGACCGAGGCGCCGTGCTACAACCGCCTCGCGTGGAACCTCACGAAGGGCATCAGCGAGGGCGAGCCGGCGTACGTCGCCAACTACGGTATCCGGGCGCGCGAAGGCATACTTGACGTCAACTGCGCAGCGGCGCAGTATCCGCAGGGGCACGGCGACGCGTGGGGACACTACCTCTCCGTCCTCTCCGGCTACTACCGCCTCCTGAGGAATCCGCTCTTCGACTGGACCTCCGCGATGGGCGAGATGCTCATGGACCAGAAGCTCACGAACGTGGACTACCAGGACGAGGAGAAGTTCGCCGACGCCGTCGCGAAGCTCGCCCGCATCGGACTCGACGCGATGGATCTCACGGTCCGCAAGCACTACCGCGACAACGACGGCGCGACGGGCGGATACCGCGACTCCAACGCCGACCAGGCCTTCGGCTACGGCGAATGGGCGACGCGCACCGGCATGGCCGCCGCCTACGGCTGGATGACCGCGAATGCGCTTCTTCCGACCAACGACGCGCCGTACAAGGCGTTCACGGACAGGGGCATCATGAAGATCGACCGCACGACCGCGGCGCAGCTGCCCGTCATCTGCGACGCCGTGCGCTCCGTCGAAAACCGCCTCGCCGCCACGGAAGCGGGGCTCAATCCGCTCGGACTCTCCGACAACACGATTCCGTTCGACATCGACCCCGACCGGCTTGAAGAGAAGGACTCGCACTTCGAGCAGATACTTGAGCGCGCCGAAAGGGCCCTCGCCAACTGCAAGACGGCGCTCGACTACGCCAACTTGTACGGCAACAGGATCGTGCAGCTCTCCAAGGAGGAGACCGACCTAATCGACGAGATAGCCGAGCAGGAGCTCTCCTACAACAACCAGCTCATCGCCATCTACGGCACGCCGTTCGCGGGCGACATCGGGCCGGGCGGCACCTATCCGCAGGGCTACGAGGGTCCGGACCTCTACAACTACAACTACATGGACCTCGAACCCTTCGGACTCGAAGAGCTCGTCACGCAGTTCACCAATTCCTGGACGCTCCTCTGGGGCAACGCGCTCGGTTTCTGCGACATGAAGATCTCCAGGGACGAGAAGGGCAAGATATACCTCCAGGGAATCGACCTCGGGGTGAAGGTTGGCGACATCGGCTCGGCCGACGACATCGGCATGGTCGCCTCCTATCTGCCGGACAGCCTCCGCCGGCTTCTCGCCGGCAACGAAAAGTTCGAGCTGCCGATCGAATACTCGCTCGAATATACCGTCAGCGAGGGAGGCATCCGCGCCAAGCCGCTGTACGTCACCGGCAACCGCGCTACGGAAGGCAGCATCCAGGCCGCCTACCGAGAGTACCTGCTTGCCTACAAAGATGTGCAGAACGCAATTTTCGAAGTCGATCTCAAGCGCATGGCGATGGACCTGGTCTGGAGCGAACTCAAGCTCAAGCTCGGCAAGGACCTGCCGCTGATGATTTCGAAGGCGGCCGTGTCCGAGGTCGGACTCGGGGTCGCGATTCTCTTCAAGGATCTGGCCATCGACACCGCTAAGGACTCATACGAGCACATTTACAAGATGAACACCTTGACCGCCGCCGCCATTCCGGCCGTCGTGGGTGCGGGCACGACCGTCATCTCCGATCCAAGGGCGGTTGCCGGCGCAGCGACGATGGCGGGGCTCGTAGGCGGCCTCTCCGCGGCGAAGGCCGCCGTTGACGCGGCGGAGGCGTCCAAGACCGGGCTCGAGGTCGGCAAGGGACTTCTCGACATTGTCCTAGGGCTCTGGGATACCGCCAACACGATCGCCGACTCGATCATCGAGCTGCGCGACCAGATGCTCATGGCCGCGCTCGAATTCGACGTCGCCGCCATGTGCGTCGCCGAGAAGTTCGGCGCTCTCGCGAACGCCGAGGCCGCGTACCGCGCAGAGGTGTACAAGGGAGAGATGCTCCAGGACGAGCGCGCCGCGTGGCGCAGGAAGATCGCGAACAAGGCGACCGCGCGCCGCTACCTCGACATGTACAACCGCGTCGAGCGCAACGCCGCCCTCGCCAAGTACTCGACCGCGTTCGACACGGCGCAGCGCTACGTCTGGGAGCTCGCGAAGGTCTACGACTACGAGACGGGCCTTCTTTCCACCGACCCGCAGAGCGGCAAGAAGTTCCTCGCCGAGATCATCGCCACGCGTTCGCTCGGAGAGGAGGGCGTCACGATCGACTCCGCGACGACGGACGGCGGGCTCTACGACATCGTCCACCGCATGAAGGAGAACTGGTCCGTCCTCAAGGGACGCTTCGGCATCAACAACCCCGACAAGCCCGAAAAGTGGTTCTCGCTGCGCTACGAGCACTTCCGCATCAGGCCCGACGAATCGGGCGACGGCGCGTGGAGGCGCGAGCTCAGGAAGTACTGGGTGGACGACCTGCGTTCCAACTCCGACTTCGTGCGCTACTGCCAGCCGCTCGCGAGCGAGGCGGTCGTCGTGAAGGAGCCGGGCCTCGTCATCCCGTTCTCGACCTCGATCAACAACGCCGAGAACTTCTTCGGCAACACCCTCCAGGGCGGCGAGTCGCAGTTCTCGTCCGCCGACTACGCGACGAAGATCGCCGCGGTCGGCGTCGACTTCCCGGGATACGAAGACCTGACGACGCAGACGGCCGAGGGTCTCGCCGTCGAGCCGAACGTCTACCTCGTGCCGGTCGGGAGCGACTACATGAGGGCGCCGTCCGGCAGCGGACGCAAGCTCGTCAAGTGGAACGTCGTCGACCAGGTTCTGCCGCTGCCGTACCCGATCGGCTCGACCCAGCTGGACGACGCATTTTGGATCTCGTCCTTCTCGGGCCTCGACGGCACGAGCGACTCCGTCGCGACGATCCGCCGCCATTCAACGTTGCGCGTTGGTGACGACTTCAATTCCACGCGACTCGTCGGGCGCAGCGTCTGGAACGATCACTGGATTCTCGTCATCCCCGCCTCGGCCCTGGGCGCAGACCGCGAGAAGGCGCTTGAGACGTTCATCGATGGCGTCGGCGACATCAAGATCGGCATCAAGGCCTACTCGCGGCAGGGGAACTGATGTCGGTTTAAAAGTTGAAAGGTAGAAAAGTTGAAAAGTTGAAAGGTGGAAAAAACGACATGGAATTCGGTAAATTTATCGAGCAGTTCGCCGAAAGATCCGGCATCGAGATGCCCGAAATCGTGGACGACGCGACGGCGTTCGACGCCGACGGCATGCCGTTTTTCATGATGCGGGTCGCGAACGAGGGCGAGAGCGAGTATCTTGTCATCGCCGCCGATCTCGGCGAGCCGCCGCCGGAGCGTATGGAAAAACTATACGAGGCCCTGCTTGACGCAGGCCACGCCTTCGCCTGGGCCGGCGGCGGCGTATTCGCGCGGAACCCCGCCGACGGACACATCTGGCTGCAGCTGCGCGAGGCGTATGCGTCGATCGATGTCG
>JAEEOY010000261.1 GCA_016284515.1 Kiritimatiellia bacterium
ACGGAGTCGATGGTGCTTACAGGCAAGGTGCTCAACGTCTTCATCACTCCAAAGAGCGCGCAGATAATCCTTTCCGACGAAAGCGGAGTCCGTGCGGAGATACATCGTTTTACTAACGCAACGCAGCCAACGCCCGGCGACACGATTCGAGCAACAGGCCACGCTTACATGAGCAAAAGTCTCGAATCATATTCCCACATGGACGAATTCGAAGTCATCGAGCACGGACCGCGCCCAGAGCCAACCCCAGTCAAGCTTTCAGAGATCAGGTCGGAAACGCACCACCTGATGACTATCAGCACGGAAGGCACAGTCGTCGATGCAGTTATCGACGAAATGGACAGCCGGTACATGATCCTCATACTCAAGGACGACGGCGCAACGATTCCGGTGACGATTCCACTGAACCTCTTTGGCGACAGAAGCGACCTTGTCGACGCGCGAATTCGCGTCACCGGCATTTACCGCCACTCTGTCAGCGGAATTCGCAAGGTCTCGTGGTCGAACATCCAGCCGACATCGCCGGACGACATAAAGGTCGTCGTCCCGCCGCCGAAAGACCCCTTTTCGGCCCCGCCACTCGAAAAGCGGCTATACCTCATGACGGAGGACTTCATGAAGATGTCCAAGCGCACCATCAGCGGCGAAGTGCTTGCGACATGGGCTGGAAACCGGGCGATGGTGCGGACTGGGGACGGCAGGATCGTCAACCTTGAGCTTGCGAACGGGGCGAAGCTCCCGGAATGTGGCGAGGCGATCGTCGCAGTGGGACAGCCGGAGACGGACCTCTTCCGCGTCAATCTTGGGGCCGTGCGCTGGAAACCCGACACGGGCCATGCCGCGACCGTTGCCGTCGAGGAGCCGGGCGAAACCAGCGCCGCCAACATATTCTGGAACGACAACGGAAGGAAATCCATAGACGGAAAGACCCACGGAACGCTTCTCTACGTCCAGGGCATCGTTCGAATGCTTCCGTCACCTGAGAGCACAGACCTCAGGTTCGTAGTGGACATGGGCGGGTTGCAGGTTCCTGTAGACGTGACCTCCAACCCTTCCATCCTCGACGACATCGCAATCGGATCCAAGGTCAAGGCGACGGGGCGCTGTGTCCTTCTTACGGACGCCAGAAGACCGGACAATATCTTTCCTCAGGTCAGTGGATTCGTGCTCGTGGCACGGTCGCCTGCTGACGTCGTTGTCCTGAGCCGCCCGCCCTGGTGGACGCCCAGTAGGCTTGCCGTGCTGGTCGCGATTCTTCTGATGACTATAGCGGGCGTGGAGACGTGGCACCTTATTCAGCGCCACCTTGCCCGCCTCAAGATCTCCGAGCGGACGCGTCTCGCAGTTGAGCTCCACGACTCGCTGTCGCAGAACCTAGCGGGCGTCGCCTGTCAGGTCGCCGCGGGATCTAACGCAATAGACGACGACCCTCAGACGGCAAAGTCGCGCATCAAGTCAGCGGAGCGAATGCTGCAGTCCTGCCGCACAGAACTCCGTCACTGCCTCTTTGACCTCAGGAGCGACATGCTCGAGGAGACAAATTTCAAGTCGGCCATCCTCAAGGCGCTCAACCAGCTTACAGATGAGTCTTCGATCTCGATCAGGTTCAACGCGCGGAGATCCGACTTCCCAGATCCCGCCGCGCACGCGATCCTGTCCGTCATCCGAGAGCTCACCGCCAATGCAGTGCGGCACGGACACGCAGCAAACGTCAGGATTGCCGGATGCACCGACAATGAAAATCTCCTGTTTTCCGTATCAGACGACGGAAGCGGCTTTGATCCCCAGAACTGCGCCGGAATCACCGAGGGGCATTTCGGGCTCTCCGGCGTACGCGACCGACTGAAGCGACTCAACGGCACAATTGCAATTTCGTCAACGCCCGGCAAAGGCGCAAAGGCAACAGTAACGCTCCCAATTCCAAAGACATGAAAAAGACAAAGATACTCATCGTCGATGACCACTCGCTGATGCGAATGGGTCTTTCGTCGCTCATCGCGAGCGAAAAGGACATGGAGACCGTAGGGGAAGCCGACAACGGACAGACCGCCGTTGAACTCGTACGCAAACTGAAGCCCGACATCGTGATAATGGACTTGATGATGCCGAAAACCACGGGCTCCGAGGCGACACGAATAATTCACGAGGAATTTCCAGAAGTTAAGATCATCATCCTCACTTCGTTCGGCTCGTCCGCGGAAATGTCACAGGCAATAGCCAATGGAGCTGTGGGCACACTGATGAAAGACGCTGCGACCGACGACCTTGTCGCGACGATCCGCGCCGTCGCTGCTGGACGGACGGTTATTCCCGACGCGCTATTGAGGATGGCGAAGGAGGACGCCTCGACGCTACAACTAACGGACCATCAGCTGGAGATACTTCGCCTTGTCGTCAACGGCTACACCAACTCGGACATAGCCAAGCACCTGTCCGTCTCCGAGATAACGATCAAGAAGACCCTTCAGACTATCTTCTCGAAAATCGGCGCCTCCAACCGTGCGGAGGCCGTCACGATCACCCTCCAAAAGCACCTTATAAAGAACTAGCGCGTAGCTTGTTCAGTTGCCAGACCGCAGGATCATGAAGCCCTTCTCGGTATTGGCCGGAATGGGCGCGAGGATCTTCGTTCCGTCTGCGCTGACGTAGACCATAAACCCGCAGAATCTAGTGACTTTCTTGTCTACTAAGACGACAATTCAGTGATAGTAGCATAATTCAGCTCCCGGACCACCTTCTCGGCAAGCGCCTGGTCAGGAAGGACGAGATCGGGAAGCCGCGAGAACGGAATCATCTCCGCGGTGAGCGTCCCCTGATAGCCGATCTTCTCAAGCGCGGCAAACGTCTGTGCGAAGTCGACGTCGCCGGCAAGAAGAGAGTCGCCGAAGCCATGCAGCGTGCCGCCGCAGTCGTCGCCCTTCCAGTTCTTGACGTGAATCGCCTTGATGCGTTTCGAGCCGAGAAGCTCGATGTAGTCCTGCGCCGGAGCATAGATAAGACAGTTGCCGATATCAAGATACATGCCGATGCGATCGCTCTTGAACTGATCGAGAAAAAGCTTCCATTCCATCGGGGAGAGAAGGAAGCGCATCCACACGTTTTCAAGCGCGATGTTGACGCCAAGCTTCTCGGCGAGCGGCATCAATTCGTTGATCGACTTCGTCGAGTTTTCCCACGCCGTCTTGTAGGGAACGACCGGACGCGAGGGATCCCACGTCACATGCGTCGACCCGGGGACGACGAGAATCGTCTCCGCGCCGATCCACGCGGCGATCTGCAGATACCTCTTCGTGAAGTCCACCGCGCGAAGACGCTCGGCTTCGTCCGCCGCGCCAAGCGACTCGGCGCCATAGTGTCCGCTCGCAAGAGTCCTTAGTCCTACGCCCTTCTCCTTCGCGTAGGCAGCGATTTTGCGGCACTCTGCCTCGTCGATGTCGATCGAGAGACAGTCGCCGACCGTAAGCTCGACGCCGTCGAGGCCCTGGGCCTTCGCAAAGTCGATGAATTCGTACGGAGTCTTGTTCGGACCAAACCCGCCGAACACCCAGTAGTTCAGAGCTTTGTACATAATAGTTGGAGTATAAAGTTGGAGTTGGAGAATTGAGGTTAAATCTTCATCGTCTTGCGGGACTTTGCGGACTTTTCCTCGGCAAAGATGATCTTCATGGTGTCGGCAATCGAGTCGATTGTCTGGTACTTGGTCGGCTTGACGCCCTTGCGGACGCAGTCGACGAAATACGCAAGCTCCTGGTGCCAGCCGGTCGGACCGTTCTTGACGTCGAGCTTCGGCGTCACTTTCTTGCCGTTCTTGAGGAAGATGTTGAAGCCGGTCGAATCGAGCTTCAAGGTCGCCTTCTCGCAGACGATGGTGAAGCTCATCTCGAAGGTCGCGCCCTTCGACTGCTCCCATCCGCCCTCGGCCATGACGAGGCGTCCGTCGCCGAAGTCGTATGTCGTCACGACATGGTCGATGCCGCCGTTCCTCGAGACGACGCTCGAGCCAACCGAACGGACGGCCTTGGGCCTGCCGAAGAAGTAGTTGACCTCGTCCGTGTCGTGCACGTGCAGGTCGAGAAGCGCGCCGCCGGACATCTTGTCGTCCATGTACCAGTTCTTCCACGAGTTGCCGTCCACGCCGGGCGAAATGCGCTTGAACGTCGCGGTGAGCATCTTGCCCGCCCTGCCGCTCTTGAAGTATTCCCAGGCGACGCGGTATTCCGGCCACGCGCGGACGCAGAGCCCGACGTTGAAGAAGCCCTCCGCCTTCTTCGCCGCGGCAACGAGCGCTCGCAGTTCCGCCGCGGTGCGGCAGAGCGGCTTCTCGCAGAAGACGTGCTTCCCGGCCTTCAGCGCCGCTAGGGCGTATTCCGCGTGCATCGCCGTCGGAACGCAGATGTCTACGACGTCGACCTCGGGATCGGCGATGAGCGACAGCGCGTCTTCGTAGACCCTGACGCCGGAGAGATCGAGCGGCTCCGTGTTGTCGCCTCCGCCGATGTTGCCGACGACTGCGGAGATGTCGCCCCTGCGCTTGCGAGGATCGACGTCCGCAACCGCCGCGACGCGCGCGTGCGCAAGGCCCTTGTACACGCCCAGGTGGGTAGTGCCCATGAATCCGAGGCCGATGATTCCGACGTTTACCTTGGCTTTCACTTTTCCGTCCTTTCCTGTGTGGGTTTCTGCCGGACATTATACAACGGATCGAGTGGTCGAAATATAAAAATCGGAAACCAGTATTGTAAAAATCGGACGGACGTGATATACTTGTCCCCGTCATGGAAACACCATCGAAGGTAAAGCGCATACTCGTCGTGATACCGACGTCGACCCTTACGCAGCGACAGCTGCTCGAGGGGCTTCTCGAGTACGCGCACAGCTCGTCTCCCGGCAAGTGGCAGTTCCACCTCGACCTGCACGACCTGAACCGGCAGCACGTCAAAAACCTCAGGTCATGGGGCTGCAACGGGATCATCGCCTTCATCCTCAGCGCGCGCGAGCGTCGCGACTTCATCGCCTCGGGACTTCCGGCCGTCTTCATCGAGCCGCTCCTTTCGGAGCCCCTGCCGTCGCAGCCCCGCAACGTCGTGACGTTCATAAACGACCACGCGGCGGAAGGCCGCGCGGCGGCCCGCTATTACCTCGCGCGCCGCTACCGCGCATTCGCCTACATAGGAACGGCCAAGCCGACGTTCTGGAGCGACGAGCGCAGGAAGGGATTCACGCGCGAGCTCGCGGAAAGCGGCTTCAGGCCCCACGTCTATCCCGCGCCGCCGCCGCGCGAGCAGAACGACTTTGCGCTCGAGTCGCGCCGCATCGCGCGGTGGCTCAAGGGCCTTCCGCGGCACACCGCCCTCTTCTGCGTGCACGACCGCCGCGCGCAGCAGGTGCTCACCACCGCCGCTTCGGCGGGGATCCGCGTGCCGGGCGATCTCGCCGTCCTCGGCGTAGACAACGACGAACTTCTATGCAGGATGACGGTGCCGTCCATATCGTCGATTCCGGTGGACTATCACACATGCGGGATGGATGTCGGCCGCGCGATGGAGGACCTCCTCGAGGGGCGCAGGACGGAACGCACGCGCATCACGCGGCACGAGACTGTCATCACCCGGGCATCGACCGACGCGCAGTCGATTGACGATCCTTTCGTTGCACGGGCCATTGCCTACGCTCGGTCCCACCTCCGCGAGCGGAACACCCTTCCGGAACTGGCCAAAATCGCGGGCTGCTCGAAGACGACGCTCAACCTCCGCGCCCGGCGCGCGTTTGGGCATACGCTCTCGGACGAAATCACGCGCATCCGGCTCGACGCCGCGATGGAGCGGCTCGCAAGCACCAGCCTCTCCGTAGAGGACATCGCGCACGAATGCGGCTTCTGCGGCGCCTCGCACCTCGCTCTCCGCCTGAAGGCCGCCCGCGGCGCAACGCCCGCGCAGCTGAGGCGATAGACGATAAATTGCAGCGCGCCCGCCGAGCTATCGGACACACGAGATTAGCGTGGCGCGTAGGCAAACTCGCCGGGACTCGGCTCAGCCGCAGGCGCGCCAGCTGCCGAAGACGCGCTTCTGCAGCGCAAGGGCGACGGCCTCGGAACGGTTCGCGACGCCAAGGCACCTGAACACAGACGAGAGGTGCTTCTTGATCGTGATCTCCGAAAGACCAAGCTGCTTCGCGATGTCCGAGTTCGACTGACCGTCCGCGACGGAGGCGAGAATCCCGATCTGCCTGTCCGTCAGCTTGAAGAACGCGTTGTCCTCCTCAACCTGCGAAAGCAGCCGTTCGGGGATCGCCTTCTGCCCCGCCGCGACGGAGCGGATGGTACAGATCAGGCCCATGTCCACCTTGCCCTTGAATACGACGCCGGACGCTCCGCCCGCAACAGCCTTCGAAAGCTCCACCGACGTGTCGTACGCCGTGAGTATCAGCACCTTGATCTCCGGATGCGACTCGTGTATGAGCCTCGTCGCCTCGCTGCCGAGCATCTCGGGCATCATGAGGTCCATGATGACGACGTCGGGCTTCAGCGACTCCGCAAGCTCGACGGCCTGACGTCCGTCGCTCGCCTGTCCGACGATTTCCATGTCACCGGCCGTCGCCACGAGCGCCGAGACCCCCATGCGCGCAAGCAGCTGGTCGTCGGCGTGCAGGATGCGTATCCTACGGCGGTCCTGCCGCCTCTGGTGCCTCTTGTTGGGCATTCCCTGACGAGCAGGGATTCGAATGATGTCGGTGTCCATCTTCCCCTCGTTTCCTTTTAGGTTACTTAAGCTCCCATGCGGACGGAATGTCGGCCGCGACCAAAACGCCCTTCGGCCAGGCGTTGTCCTTGTCGAGAATCGATATCTTCTTCGGAGACGGATCCGCATCCTTCACATGCGAAAGCACCGTCCCCGCCTCGCCGCTCCACTTCGTCCGGCGAAACGCGACGGCACCGGGCTTGAGGTCCGGATTCGTTTCGGGCGCGGCGTTCTTCGGAAGCGGGAACCTGCGGAGGTCCTTTATGTCCACCAAGCTCCGCTCCCCCGCCACGGTGCATCCGTCGAAGCCGATCCTCCCGACCGTGTATCCGCCGAGGCGCAGGAAAGCGGAGTCGTTCCTCGTCCGTATCTTGCAGTTCCTGAACACGATGTCGGACGGCGTCTCAAACCAGTCCCCCTGCAGGTCCGTGTCCTCGAAGGCGCTGTCGGCGAACTGGAGCGTCGCACTGCGGAATCCGAAAAGCGTGCAGCCCCTGAATTCGCCGTCCTTCACCGAGAACCTGCAGCCGTTGAAACCGCTGAGCTTCGAGTTCACGAAGCGGCAGCGCTCCCAGTCGTTCGTCATCTTGAAGCGGTTGAAGACGCATTCCTTCACCGTGACCTCGTACCAGCGTCCGCCCGGAAACGACAGGTAGCCGCTCGCGTCAGTGCAGTTCTCGAAGGTGCAGGCATAGGCATTGGCGACGCCTGCCGCCATGTTCCTGAATCTGCAGTTCACGACACGTCCAGCTGCGCCGACGTCGAGAACGAAGGGATGCTCCGCGCCGTCGATATCGAGACCGGAAAGAACATAGTCCCAGCCATCTGTGCGCTTGTCGTTGACGCCGAGGTGGAGTCCCTTCTGGTACGTGTTGCCGTCGAAGCGTCCGTATCCGGAATTAAGCCGCGAGTCGCAGCGGTACGTCGCCTCGTTGACGACGCTGTTCCGGACGCACGGAGAATGCGTGCGGCCCCAGAAGTAGATGTCGCCTTCGTTCCCCTCGAGGATGAAGTTGTGTCCGCCGCAGGTGAGGATAGAATTGTTGCGAGGATTTTCCCGGAAGACGTTCTTCAGGAAGTAGACGTCCTGCATCTGGTCCCATCCGTCCTCCGCATCGAACGCGCAGCACGCCGCACTCTCGCCGGACGCCGTGAAGAAGTTCCCCTCGAAGAGCATGTTCTTCATCGCGGACGCGGCATGGCCGACACAACGGCAGTGCTCGAACGTGCAGTTCCTCACGGCGCAGTTGACGGGGAGACGGAACGCCGTAACCACGAGCCCTGACTTGTCAGCCGCCTCGGCGCTTGCGTCCTCAACCGAAACTCGGAGAAACGCTGCGCCTTCGGGAATCCACATCTCGCGGTACTGCCAAGCCGTCTCGGCCGAGAGGAATCTCTTCTGCGCGTCATACCACGCAACCGTCATCTGCCACGAACGCGTAACTCGTCCCTGATAGCCGAGGTGCTTCGATATCTGCAGACGGCTACGGCCCTTTTCGACGATCTGCATGATGTCCTTGAAGTCCGTCGTGAAGCGATGCCCGTCCGCAGCGTCGACCGCGCCCGTCTTCGCGTCGAGTCCGCCGGGCGCGAACGCCGGAAGCCTCTCGAAAAAGAACGACAGCCACCCCTTCGAGTCCTTGGCGATTCCGTTCTGCCCGCCGTATCCGGTGATGTCGACGATCTTAACTCCATCGACGGAGCAGTACCGTGAATCGCCGCCGATGAAGAAACCCGTCGGCCATTCCGAGTTGTTCGGCGATCCCGCGTAGTCATGCTCCCAGTAGTCGCCCTCAAGCGTGCCGCCGACGAGATGCGCGTCCGTCGCGCTCGCGAAGCGCACGATCACCGAACTTGCGCCCGTGAATCCGTTCTGCTTGAGAACTGCATTTCCGAGGTCAAGCGTCATGTTGCTCGGCACCTCGACGGACTTCGTCCAGGAAATGCGATAGGTGCCGGGCAGCATCACGAACTTGCGAAAGCCAGCCGCGGCCTTCTCGTCGAGGAGCTTCTGGATTCCCTCCGCCGTCTTCACGGAATCCGCCTCGACCGCCGACTTGTCATATCCTTCGTCGTAAACAACCGTCGCTTTCTTGCAGGCCCCGATTGGCTGCTTGCCTGTTTTCGGATCGAGCGTAACTGTGACAGTATAGCCCGGCACGCCCGCGCGCTTTTCCTTTACAACATTCGCGACGCCGTTCGTTCCTACGTAGACGATTCTTTCGAGGTCGCCGTCGTTGCGGATTCCGTACGCCGCCAGATCCGACTCGGTCATCCTGTAGACCTTCTCTGCGGTAATCGCAATATCCGCGGCGGATACGACGCGGAAATCGTGGATCACGCGATGAGACTCGCGGCCCTTCGCGTCGACCGCCCATACGCGCATTTCGTATTCGCCCGCAGGAAGTCTGCCAAGATCGAATTCTGCGTCGCCGCTCTTGAGATTTTTAAGCGCCACCGTCTTCGAGGCTTCGCCCTTCAGGCGGTACTCGAGAAATGCGGTGAATCTGTGCGAGTCGTCGAGGAACCTGATTTTCGAGGACTCGAAGTCGGTCACGAAGATACCGACCTTCACGTTCTCCTCCGGCGTCACAGTCGGCTTCACGTAGTAAGTCGAGATGTACGGATACTTCAACGCATCCGGGGTCTGATACCCTTCCTCGGCGGACA